>JBAZOW010000101.1:0-11658 GCA_041648495.1 Patulibacter sp. | reverse complement strand
GCCCGACGAACCACCGGCGGCCACCTCGACGACGGCCTCGACCGCGTCGACCGCGGTCTCCAGCGCGCTCTCGACGAGGTCCGCCGCCCTGCGTCGCGTCCGCGTGCGCTTCGGCGCGGCGGGCTCGTCATCGACCACCGGATCGGCCGCGTCGGCCGCTCCGCGGCCGGAGACGCCCTCGCTGCCGCCCTCGGCGTCGTCCGTCGTCGTGCCCGCACTCGCGGCGGGCTTGCGCCGCGAACGGCGGCGCTTCGGCGGCGCCGGCTCGTCGGCCGGCTCGGCGAGCGCATCGACCACGTCGGACCCGGCGCTCTCGGCGCGCGTCGCGTCGGATTCGACGGCGTCCGGCTCGGCGACGACCGCATCGACCTCGGGGGCCTCCCCCGCGGCCTCGTCACGACCCGCATGCCCGCCGCGACCCGCATCCGCGTCGCGAACCTCGTCCGCGTCGCTCTCGACCGCGTCGTCCGCCCCGTTCTCGGCCGCCCGGTCCGCCGCGGCACCACCGCGACCGCGTCCCCGACCCCGACCCCGCGAACGCGACTTCGCGGCCGTCGCCGTCGGAGCCGGCTCCGTCCCGGGCTCCGGCGCCGCCGGCAGTGCGTCGGCACCGAGCAGCGCCGCGCTGGCCGACGTCCGACCCGCGCGCTCGATCCGGACCAGCTTCTTCTCGCCGACGAAGCGTCCGCCACCGGTCACCGAGACGACGTAGCCGCCGACCTTGGCGACGGCGTCGTCCACGTTGTACATGTGCGGCTCGACGATCTGGACGAGGACCTCCTCGCCCTCCTGGAACGGGATCGCCCGCTCCTTGACCTCGTCGATCGGACCCTCCATCACGATCTCGAACTCGTCGAGCGGCAGCCGCTCGGAGCCCTCGAAGACGAAGTACCGGCCGGTCGTCGACTCGAGCTGGTGCAGGACCCGCGCGCTCTGGCCGGTGAACTCCGCGACCACGCCCGGGTGCATCCGCACCAGGAACGCCTCGGACTCCGCCGGGGCTCGCGACGCCAGCTCGCGCAGCCGCCGCTCGAACTCGATCGCCAGCGTCTCCTCGCTCTTGATCACGCCGTCGCCGTCGCAGGTCGGACAGGCGCGGGTGATCACCTCGCGAGCGCCCTCGGTGACGTTCTGACGGGTCATCTCGACCAGGCCGAGCTTGGAGATCTCGGCGGTGAAGGTCTTGGTCCGGTCCTCACCCAGCTTCTCGCGCAGCTTCTTCAGCACGTCGCGCTGGTTGCGCTGGCGGGCCATGTCGATGAAGTCGATGACGATGATGCCGCCGATGTCCCGCAGGCGCAGCTCGTTGACGACCGCCTCGGCCGCTTCGAGGTTGGTGCGGGTGATCGTGTCCTCCAGCCGGGCCTGCTTGCCCTTGCCGGTGTACGACCCGGAGTTGACGTCGATGACCGTCAGCGCCTCGCCGTAGTCGATCATCAGGTATCCGCCGGAGGGCAGGTCGACGCGACGGCCGAGCAGCCCGTCGATCACCTCCTCGACCGCGAACGAGTCGAACAGCGGCTCGGACTCCTCCCACAGCTCGACCTTGTCGACCAGCTCGGGCGCGGTCCGGGTGAAGAACGACTTCAGCCGCTGGACCTGGGCGGGATCGTCGACGATCGCCCGTTCGAACTCCGAGCTGAAGATGTCGCGCACGACGCGGACGGAGAGGTCGGCCTCCTGGAAGACCATGCACGGCCCGGACATCTCCTGGGCGCGCTGCTCGAGCACCTCGTGGAGCTTGAACAGGTACGGCAGCTCGCGCTCGAAGTCCTCGCGGACGGCACCGCGCGCGGCGGTCCGGACGATCGCGCCGCCGCCGGCCAGCTCGATGTCCTTGACCTCCTTGCGCAGGCGGTTGCGCTCGGCGTCGTCGACCTTCTTCGAGACCCCGATCCCCTCGCCCTTCGGCGCGTAGACCAGGTACCGGCCGGCGATCGTCAGGTCCATCGTGACCCGCGCGCCCTTGGTCTTCAGCGGGTCCTTGGTGACCTGCACGACCAGCTCGTCGCCGGGCTTGATCAGGTCGCCGATCTTCGGCTGGTCGCTGCCGCCGTGACCGCGGCGGACGACCTTGACGCCCGGCAGGCGGATCTCGTCGACGTGGAGGAAGGCGTTCTTCTCCAGGCCGATGTCGATGAACGCGGCCTCGAGGCCGGGCAGGACGTTGTCGACCCGGCCCTTGTAGACGTTGCCGACGATCGAGCGGTTCGAGCGCCGCTCGAAGTAGAGCTCGGCGACGCGGTAGTCGCTGCCGGCGGCGCCGGGCCTGCGCCCGCCACCGTTGCCGCTGGCGTTCCCGCCGCCGCCACCGCCACCACCGCGTCCGCGGCGTCGACGACGACCGCTGGAGGTGCCTTCAGCGGCGTTCTGGGTGCCGTTGCCGGCGGGAGCCTCGGTGGACTCCAGGAGCGCGACGCGGGTCTCCCCGCGGTCCACGCTCACGAGGACCTGTTTCTTCACGGATACCTCAATCGGTTCTGTCCACGGTCGGACCGCGTCGCGCCGCGACCCTGCTCTGCGCGTAGATCGCCTGGAGCAGGCCGATCGCGAGGTAGGTCGAGAGCACGGATGATCCGCCGTAGCTCACAAGTGGGAGGGGGATGCCCGTGATCGGCATGATGCCGACGTTCATCCCGGCGTTGATCAAAACTTGGAACAGCAGCATCGCCAGGATACCCGCGGCGAGCACCGCTCCGTAGAAGTCTCTGGACGTGGCGAGGATTCGGAGGCCTCGCCACATGATCAGAGCGTACAGCGAAAGAATCGCCGCCACCCCGACGAAGCCGAACCGCTCGCCCGACGAGGCGAAGATGAAGTCGGTCTGGCTCTCCGGCAGGTAGTTCAGCTGCTGCTGCGTGGCCTCGTCGCCGCGACCGGTCTTGCCACCCGATCCGATCGCGATCTTGGCCTGCTGCAGCTGATAGGTCGGGTCGATCTCGCCCGGCCGGACGTCCTTGTTGCCCTCGGGCTCGAGGAACGCCGTTAGACGGCCCACCTGGTACGGCTGGAGCACGTCGACCCCGGCCGCCGGGAGGATCCCCAGGACCATCACGATCCCGGTGACCGCGATCCCGCCGATCCACGCCAGGTGCCGCCCGGGGGTGCCGCCGATCAGCAGCACGCCGGTCGTGATCGCGCCGTAGACCAGGCCCGATCCGAGGTCGGACGTGACCACCATCAGCGCCGGCAGGCCCATCACCGCGAGCACCAGCAGCGTGGTCCGGCCGGTGTCGACCTCGCGCGAGCGCTGGACCAGCAGCGCCGACCCGGAGATCGCGAGCAGGACCTTGCCGAGCTCGGACGCCTGGAAGCTGAACCCGGGCAGGGTGATCGACAGGGTCGAGCCGTTGACCGGGTTGCCGAAGATCGCGACCGCGATGATCGACGCGATCATGAACCCGTACAGGGGCCACTTGACCGCCTGCAGCCGGGCGTAGTCGAAGCGCGAGACCGCCGCGGCGATCAGCACGCCGAGCACGCCGTAGACGATCTGGCGGGTGACGAAGTACGAGCCCTCGGTCGCGCCGCTGAGCGCGAGCACCGAGCAGACCGTCAGGCCGATCGTGGCGAGCGCCAGAATCGGATCGAACGGCATCCGCAGGTCGACGAGCGCGGCGAGCCCCGAGCGACGGCCCCGCACCTCGGTCCGGTCGGACGCGGAGCGCCGCGTCCGTTGGTCCCCCGACATCTACTCGGTCCGGTTCGCGTTCGAGGTCGGCGCGCTGCACGGCGCCTGCTTGCCGGACTGCCCGTACCACGTGCGGAGCATCTTGCAGGCGATCGGGGCCGCGGCCTCGGTGCCGAAGCCCCCGGCCTCGGCGGTGACCACGACGGTGATCGGCCGCTCGGCGTCGGGGACGGTCACGGCGAACCACGACTGATCGGCGCAGGTCTGGTTCTGGCAGCGCTCGGCGGTGCCGGTCTTGCCGAACGCCGGGTAGCGCGACTGGTCCCAGCCCGCGAAGACCGGCGCCGCCGTGCCCTCGGTCGTCACGCCCTGCAGACCCTGGAGGATCTTGCGCTTCCAGTCGGCCGCCCCGGCACTGACCGCCCGCGGCTGCTTGACGTCGAACTGCTGCAGCAGCTCGCCGCGCGAGTTCTGGACCTGGTGGCCGAGGTACGGCGTCGGGAACCGCAGCTGGTCGTCGATCGGCTCGTTCGGGTTCTGGTAGAAGCCGGAGTAGGCGACCGCGAGCTGCAGCGGCGTGCCGAGCAGGTCGCCCTGGCCGACCGACAGGTTGACGTTGTCGCCGAGCAGGTACTGGCCGTTGATGTCGGCCACGGTGAAGCAGTTCGGGACGCCCCGCTGCTTGCGGCACTCCAGCTCCTGCTCGTTGCGGCGCTTGCGCCAGGCGGCGTCGGGCACGACGCCCTTGGCCTCGCCGGGCAGGTCGACGCCGGTCGTCCGGCCGAAGCCGAACAGCCGGGCCCAGCGCTGCAGCGGCTGGTCGGGCTTCCGGAAGAGCTCGGCCCCGACGTCGTAGTAGTAGACGTCTGACGACTGGGTCAGCGAATCGGGGAGGTTGGAGCCGCCGAGGTCGACCTTGCCGGCGTTGTAGAACCGCTGGTTGGCGGTGCCGAACTCGCGGTACGCGCCGCCCGCGGCGACGTCGTCGGGACCGCGGACGCCGTTGGCGAGCATCGCCATCGCGGACACGATCTTGAACGTCGACGCCATCGGGTAGAGGCCGTTGGTCGCCCGGTTGACGGCGGGCGAGCCGCTGCGCTTGGACAGCAGTCGGTTGTAGCGCTTGAGGCTGATCGCGCCCGACAGCTCGTTGAGGTCGACCGAGGGGTACGAGCCCATCGCCAGCACGGCGCCGTCGCGGGGATCGAGCGCGACGAACGAGCCGGCGGCCTGGAAGCCGGTCTTGTTGTCGATCTGGTTGCCGATCACCCGCTTCATCCAGTTCTGCCCGGTCCGCTGGAGCTTGGCGTCGAGCGTCAGCTCGAGCTGGTTGCCCTGGACCGGCGGCGTGGTCTGCTGACGGCCGGTCGGCCGGTTCTGGGCGTCGACCTCGACGCGCAGCTCGCCGTCCTTGCCGCGCAGGTACTGGTCGTACTGCTGCTCGATCCCGCCCTGGCCGATCTTCTGGCCCTGCTCGAGGCCGCGGTTGCGGTCCTCCTGGAGCTGGCCCTCACTGATCTGCCCGACGGTGCCGAAGATCTGCGCCGCGAGGTCCTTGCCGGGGTACTGGCGGACGTACTCCTTCGAGACCGTGATCCCGGGGAACTCGGTCGGGTTCTCCTGCAGGTAGAGCCGGACCGCGTCGCTGACGTTCTTCGACTTCAGCGGGACGCTGCCCCACGACAGCCGCACCGTGCTCTGGCGGACCCGGTCGTAGAGCTTCGCCGGCGAGGTCTTGAGCAGCTCGCTGACGTTCTCCAGCTGCCGGGTCAGGGTCGGGGTCGCGTCCTCGATCGTCGGGACCTTCGGCTCCTGCGACGCCAGCGACTTCTCGGCCTCGGAGTTCGCCTTGCGGCGACGCTCGCTGAGCCGGCGGGTCTCGGCCCGCCGCTGCGCCGGGGTCATGTTGCGGGCGGCACGCTCCCGCCGCGCGGTCTGCTTCGCCGTCTCCTTGGCCCGCGCCTGGCGCTGCGCCTCGGCGACCAGCTCGTCGGAGAGCTCGGAGATCCGCCGCTCCCACTCGCCCTGCTTCTGTCCCCAGTTGAGGATCGTGTCGCGGTCCGCGGTCGGGATCGCGTCGGCCTGGAGCGAGACCACGGTGGCGACCTGGTTGAGCACCAAGGGCTCGCCGTTGCGGTCGACGATCTTGCCGCGCGGGGCGGCGACCTTGA
Source organism: Patulibacter sp. (assembly GCA_041648495.1). Taxonomy (GTDB): domain Bacteria; phylum Actinomycetota; class Thermoleophilia; order Solirubrobacterales; family Solirubrobacteraceae; genus Patulibacter. Next base: position 5,856 of record JBAZOW010000101.1, on the reverse strand, counting down.
CCGCCCGGGCGCCGTTGTTGGCGGCCTGGGTCAGGTACTGATCGCCCTGCAGCACCTGGAGGAACCAGAGCCGGAGGAAGAGGATCGCGAAGACCCCGACGGCGATGATCCCGAACGCGGCCACGCGAAGCGCGAGCTGCGGGGTCGGCGTCCTGCGGTCACGGGTACTCATCGGATGCGCACGTCGATGTCGGAGGCCGCGCCGCGCCGACCGTAGGTCCGGCGGCGACGCCGGCGTCGGGCTTCCTCGGGAAGCATCGGCAGGAGCCAACGCTTCGTCCGATTATGCACCGGCACGGCGAAGATCGCGTTGATCACGGTGGTCCCGAGGATCACCCCCAACATGCTGACGTTGACGCGCACTCCTTGCGTCAGCAGCAGCTCGACCAGGCCGTAGAGCAGCAGCACGGCGAGCGTGCCGAAGATCCCGACCACCAACGGGACGATCCGCGACTCGGGGTCGCGCATCATCCCCAGCCGTCCGACGGCGTAGCCGGCCAGCACGTAGACCAGCGAGCTCAACCCCGGCGTCTGGCCGACCATCAGGTCGACGAGCAGGCCGACGCCGAAGCCGAACGCCGCGCCCGCCACCGGGCCGGCCAGCAGGGCGACCATCAGCAGGGTCAGCAGCAGCAGGTCGAGCTGCATCCCGAGGAACGTGACGCGCCCGAAGAACGCGAGCTGGAGCAGGCCGACCAGCAGGCCGAGCAGCCCCAGCCGGAGGGCCGGCTTGGGCCCCCACGCGGCGTGGTCCGGCAGCCACGAACGGGGTCGCAGCCGCGGGCGCGACCGCGAGCGACGCACCGTCGGCACCCGGCTCACGGCGTCCGCGACCCGCTGGTCGGCCGGTTGCCGTTGACGACCCGCGTCAACACGACCACCGACTCCAAGGTCTGCAGATCGACGAGCGGCTGGAGGTGGCCGACCTGCTCGTCGGTCCCCGCCGCCGTCGGCAGCCCGCTGATCCGGCCGATCGGCAGGTCCGGCGGGGCCTTCGAGATGAAGCGCCCCGCGCCCGGCACGGTGCCGGAGGTCGAGACCAGGGCGCCCCGCGGGATCTCGATCCGCGACGGCACGCCGAGCAGCTCCAGGTCCGAGACGGTCCCCGCCCCCGCACCCTGGACGGTCAGGATCGGGTCCTGGCCCTCCAGGCGCGCACCGATCGCCAGTCCGGGGGTCGGTAGCAGCGCGACGGTCGAGAGCCGCGGCTTGACGTCGCTGACGAAGCCGACGAGCCCCGCCCCCTCGCCGGACGCGCCGACGACGGCCTGGTCGATCTCGATCCCGTGCTGGCTGCCCCGGTCGATCGTGATCGTGGTCGCCCACGCGGTGAGCGAGTGGCCGATCACGCTGGCGGGCTCGGGCGCGTTGCGCTCCAGCTGGCGGTCCTCGATCAGCTTCTGCAGCTCGGCCTGCTTGGGGATCTCGCGGATCCGGCTGTTCAGCTCGGCGTTCTGCTTGCGCAGCTCGGCGGCCTCGTCGCGCAGATCCTCGACCTCGCCCTTGGCCTCGATCGTGTCGCCGACCCAGCGGACCAGGTCGCGGGCGGGCTTGGCGATCCGCGAGGCGCCCTCGCCGAGCGCGCCGAGCGGTCCTCCGGCGGCCCCGCCCCCGTTGGCGGCCCCGAAGCCGGCCGTGATCAGGACCAGGCAGACGATGACCAGGGCGGCCAACAGGATGTGCCGTCGGCGGCGGGCGGCGGGATCAGGCACGGGCCTGGGGGCGGAAGGTCGTGGGCAAGCGGATGCGGCGGTTCGGCGGGGGGGCTAGTAGTAGCGACGCCGACGACGGCGGGGCGACGGCGCGTGGCGGCTGTTCATCCGGTGGATCACCTCGAACTCCTCCAGCGACCGGCCGGAGCCGACCGCTACGCAGGTCAGCGGCGACTCGGCGAGGTGCGCGGGCATCTGGGTCTCCTCGCGCAGCCGCTCGTCGAGGCCGCGCAGCAGCGATCCTCCGCCGGCGAGCATGATCCCGCGGTCCATGATGTCGGACGAGAGCTCCGGCGGCGTACGGTCGAGCGTCTCCTTGACCGCCTCGATGATCGTCGAGAGCGGCTCCTCGAGCGCCGTCCGGATCTCCTCGCTGGTGATCACGACGGTCTTCGGCAGACCCGAGACCATGTCGCGACCGCGGATCTCGGTCTGGACCTCTTCCTGCATCGGGTAGGCGGAGCCGACCTCGAGCTTGACGTCCTCGGCCATCTGGGTGCCGATCAGCAGCTTGTACTCGCGCTTGGCGTAGGCGACGATCGCCTCGTCGAACTCGTCGCCGCCAACGCGCACGGACTGCGAGACGACGATCCCGCCGAGCGAGATCACCGCGACCTCGCTGGTCCCGCCGCCGATGTCGACGACCATCGAGCCGGTTGGCTCGGCGACCGGCAGTCCGGCGCCGATCGCGGCCGCCATCGGCTCCTCGATCAGGTACGCCTGGCGGGCGCCGGCCGAGATCGAGGCCTCCTCGACCGCGCGCTTCTCGACGCCGGTGACGCCGGACGGCACGCAGACGACGACCCGCGGGTGCGCGAAGCGGTTGGGGTGCGCCTTCTGGATGAAGTGGCGCAGCATCTCCTCGGTCACGTCGAAGTCGGCGATCACGCCGTCCTTCAACGGCCGGATCGCCTGGATCGTGCCGGGCGTGCGGCCGAGCATCCGCTTGGCCTCGATCCCGACGGCGTGGACCTCGCCGGAGCGGGAGTCGATCGCCACGACCGAGGGCTCGGAAAGAACGATTCCGCGGCCCCTGACGTAGACGAGGGTGTTCGCGGTGCCGAGATCGACCGCCATGTCGCGGCTGCCCATCCCGGTCAGTCTGCTGAAGATGCTCATCGAGGCGCGGATCCAGGATTCGCGGGTGCAACGACGGAACGGATGTCCCGTCGCGCGGGGCGCAGCCCCGCAGCCGTGGATCGAACGCGGAGTCTAGCGGAGGCGGATCGTCTGTCCGCCGGTGAATCTCCACGTGCAACGGGCCGTTTCCCCCTGTGCCGACGCGCGATCGAACGCGCGCCGTGCCCGCGGTCAGCGGAACAGCTGCGGAACCTCGCGCCCGAGCAGCGCCACGGGCAGCCCCACCACGTTCCACCAGTCACCGACGATCCCCTCGATCAGCAGTGACCCACGCAGCTGGATCGCGTAGCCGCCGGCGCGCTCGCGCCACTCCTCGGTGGCCACGTACCAGGACACGTCGTCGTCCGACAACGTCCGGAAGCGGACCCGCGAGGCGTCCGCGCCGGAGAAGACGACCTCCGGACGGTCCTCCCCCGCGACGACCACCGCGGCGGCGGAGACCACGTGATGAGCGCGACCGGACCACGACCGCAGCATCGCGTCGGCCGCGACGGCGTCGTCCGGCTTGCCGACCGCCCGGCTCGGACCGGCCGCGATCAGCTGCTGCCAGGGCGACGCGCCCGCACCGAGCGAACCGGGCTCCGTGGGGACCGCGCTCCCGGACGCCGGGACGGCGATCACCGTGTCGGAACCGAGCACGAGCGCGCCGGCGGGCGCGCGGGCGGCGACGGCGAGCGCCTTGCGCCGCGCGTTCTCGACCGCGACGGCGACCGCGTCACCGTCGGTCGCCTCCTCCACCCCGGCCACGTCGACGGCGAAGTCGACGCCCAGGGTCCGGAGGATCTGCTGGCGCTGCGGCGAGCGCGACGCCAGGACCAGCGGGCCGGCGCTCGGCCGATCCGCTGGAGAGCGCCGCCCGCTCGGGCTGTCCGAGGCCGGCGGCGCCACGGGGCTCAGCCCAGCTCGGGGAAGAAGCGCTTGATCTCGATCTCGGCGTTCTCGTCGGAGTCCGAGCCGTGGACGACGTTCTCGCCGGCCTCGATCGCCAGGTCGCCGCGGATCGAGCCGGTGGCGGCCTCGACCGGGTTGGTCGCGCCGATCACCTGGCGGCCGACCTCGACCGCCGACGGGCCCTCGAGGATCGCCGCGACGACGGGGCTCTGCGTCATGAACGAGACGAGCTCGCCGAAGAACGGCTTGTCGTTGAGGTGCGCGTAGTGCTCCTCGACGACCGCGGTCTCCAGCGCGACCAGCTTGAGCTGCTGGATCTTCAGGCCCTTGCGCTCGAAGCGGCCGAGCACCTCGCCGACGAGCTGGCGCTGGACGCCGTCGGGCTTCACGAGGATCAAGGTACGGGACATGCGGGGTTCTCCTACGCGACGTGATCGCGATCGGTGGTTCTGGGCGGGCGTCCGCGCAGCCGCGGACGCCGACAAGTCAAGCAGCCGCGGCCCGAACGACGACGCGCGACCCCGGGGGATCGCGCGAGCGGGTCCTGCGGTGCAGCCGGACGCTAGTGCGTCTCGGGCGCCGGCTCGTCGCGCTGGGCGCGACGACGGCCCCGCCCGCGGGACGGAGGCGGCGGCGTGTCCTCGATCTCCTCGTCCTCCGCGGGACGGGAACGGCGCGAGCGACGCGGCGGGGTGCGACCGGGGATCTCGGTCTCGCAGTAGGGGCAGATCCGCCACTCGGGGTCGAGCGGCTTGCTGCACCCGGTGCACTGGTCGCGCAGCTTCTTCAGGCACGACGGGCAGCGCAGGAAGTCCGCCTGCGCCGGGTAGTCGCAGTGCGGGCAGAGCAGCAGGCCCGACTGCAGCAGGCGGGCCTCGGCGGCCTGCATCTCGAGCTCGCGCTCGCGGACGTCGTCCAGGTACTCCGGCGGACGGACGACCATGTAGATGATCGAACCGGCGAACGGCAGCACGAGCGCCATCAGCGTCGCGGTGCCGATCAGGATCGGATCGTTGATCCGACGGCGGGCGTCCGACCACGTGTAGTACACGAGCGCCAGCCAGACCAGGCCCACGAAGAGGACCAGGAGCTTGACGGCGGTGTCGAGCGTGCTGTTGTTGATGCCGAAGACGGCGACGAGATCGGGCATGGGGATCACAGGAACGGTACTTCGTCACCGCACCCCGTGTTTCCTGGTCGGCCGTCGAGATTCGTTGCGCATGACGGCGTCCGCACGCCGGGACGTACGAAACGCCCCTCGGAGCTTCCTAGACGAAGACCCGTCCGACCCAGTAGCCGATTCCGAAGAAGACCAGGATGATCAGCGCGACGAGCAGCGCGACGCCGATCACCAGGCGCAGCACGGAGACCGAGTCGTCGGGGCGTGGAGGAGGTCCGGACATCAGGCTCAGAACGTCGCACCGGGCGCGGCGCCGCGCCCGCGGTGCAGGTCCGCCACGAGATGCAGCGACCCGGTGGCCACCACCGTACCGCTCGTCCCGGCCGCGATGCGGGCCTGGTCGACGGCGTCGTGCGCGTCCGACGCGATCCGCACGTCACGGCCGGGGTAGGCCTCGCGGGCGATCTCGGCCAGGCGATCGGCGGGAATCGCCCGCGGATTGCGCGGGGCGACCGCCACGAAGGTGTCGCACCACGGCTCCAGCGCGGCGAGCATCTCGGCGGGATCCTTGTCGTCGAGCACGCCGACCACCAGCACCACCGGCCGGGCCGGCGCGGCGACGGCCAGTGCGTCCGCGAGCGCCTCGGCCCCGGCGGCGTTGTGGGCGCCGTCGTGGATCACCGTCGGACGGTCCTCTCCCCCGTCGACGGTCTCGAACCGCCCCGGCACGGCGATCCGCGCGGCGACGTCGCGCTCCGCGTCGGCGTCGCGGGCGACGCTGTCGCCGAGGTAGGCGTCGACCGCCGCGATCGCGGTCGCCAGGTTGTGCCGCTGGTAGCCGGGCGCCCCGGGGGTCGGAACGTCGTCGTCGGGCTCGGCGGCGGCTCGCACCAACCGGCCCCGACGGGCCTTCGCCACGTCGACCGCGACGGCGACCGCGGGCGCCGGCACCCCGTCGGCGACGACCAGGGTGCCGCCCGGGCGGAGCACCTC
>JBAZOW010000100.1:0-11660 GCA_041648495.1 Patulibacter sp. | reverse complement strand
CGCGGTCGCGCTGCGGGCCGTGCGGACGCCCAGCCGACGCAGCGTGCGGCAGACCGCCTGCGCCTGACGGACCGCCTGCCGACGGTTCCGGGCGGACGAGCCGCGGCGGTCGGTGACCCCGACGCAGCGCACCGCCTTGGCCGTGCGCAGCTGCGGCGCTGCGTCGACCAGCGTCCGCCGGACCGGCCCGGTGACGACGCCGCGGGTGATCGCGAACGGCTTCGTGGTCGGGACCGTGAGCGTGCGCGGGACGGTCGTGGGGGCGGTGCGCGCGGGCGGCGCGGCCGGGTTCGGCACGAGGAGCGGGACGGAAACCGTCTGCGGCGCGAGCAGCGGTCCGCCCGCCACCGGACCGTCGGTCGTCGATGGCGCGTAGCTCGTGCTTCCGGAGGGGGAGGCCGGCTCCCCGGCGCCGCCGAGCGCCGGCGAAGGCGTGTCTCCCGCCAGAGCGGCCGGAGCCGCGTCGTCGAGCGTCGGGACGTCGTCGACCGGCGGGGCGGCGCCGGGTCGACCGAAGACCGGCATCGGGGCCTCGTCGTCCGCCGGCGGCGGCTCGGCCTCCACCGGCGTGCCGGGGACCGTCACCGCAACGCTGGTCGCGAACGCCGATCCGGCCGTGTTGGTGACCGTCTCGCGGACCCGCAGGGCCGTGCCGCGATCCGCGTCGGTCGTCAGGTAGCCGGTCCCGGTCGCCCCGGAGATCTCGGCGCAGTTCGCGCCGTCGGCGTCGCAGCGCAGCCACTGCAGGCTGCGCGTGAGGTTGCCGCCGATGGCGGTGCCGACCGTCGCGGTCGCCAGGCCCGACTCCGACAGGGCGATCGTCGGCGGCAGGGCGATCCCCGGCGTGACGTCGCTGCGGGCGTCGGCCACGTTGTCGGCCGGGGTCAGCTCCGTCGTGTCGCCGGTCGGGTCGGCGGAGAACCGCAGCGACGAGTCGTTCGCGTCGTCGGTCAGCCGGCTGGTGATCCGGAAGCTCAGCATCCCGTCCTTCGGCAGCGGACCGGCGGCCCCCTGCGGCAAGCCGGTTCCGGACGCCGCGGCGCAGGTCGCCCCACCCGACGCCGTGCAGGTCCAGGCGGCGTCGGTGGTGTCGGGCGCGGTGGTGGCGATGTCGACGCCGGTCGCCGGGTTCGGGCCGGCGTTGGTGATCCGGGCGACGTACTCCTGCACGCCGTTGCGGTCTGCGGATGCCGGCTCCGCGTCGACCGCGACCTGCAGGTCGGTCGGCTTCGTCACCTGCAGGTTGCGGATCTCGTGGTTGTTGACGCTGCCGCCGGTCCCCGCGGTGAAGCCGAACTTCAGCGTCTCGGGCGGCGTCGCCAGCGGCAGGTCGGTGGCGATCGGCTGGACCGTGCCGTTGGGGTAGCGGATCGTGACGGAGACCACGGTGGCGCCGTCCTTCGGCAGCACCGTCACCGTTACGTGACGGGCGTTGGCCCGGCTCGCCGACACGCCACCGGTGGCGATCACCGAGCGCAGGTGCTGGTAGTCGGGAGCGCCCCCGCGGATCGAGACCCGGTGGGGGACGACGCTGTTGCTCGCCCCCGACTGCTGGCAGAAGGCGGTGTTGGCGAAGTTGCCGTACTCGTCCAGGCCGACCGCCATGTAGGCGTTGGACAGGCCGGGGAGCAGCTCCGAGCCGGTGTTGCAGGCGGTGTAGCCGAGCGAGCCGCCGACCGGTCCCGGGTGGAACTGCGCGTCGGTCGTGACCCCGTCGAACAGCGCGAAGGTGATGCCGTCGGCGCCGCTGCCCGCTCCGCCCCACGCGGCGTAGTCGAAGTCGAAGACCAGGCCGTCGCCGGACGGGAATGCCGTGCGGTGGTAGGCGTAGCCGAACCGGCTCGTCAACGCGGGCGTCAGACGGAGCCAGCCGTCGCCGGCCGCGTCACCGGCGCCCGCGGTCAGGATCGCGGGCGATCCCGGGTTGCCGCCGAAGGCGAAGTCCGGTGCCGTGTTGGTGCGGAACGACTCGAAGAACGGGAACGGCGCGGCGTCGGCGGTCCGGGCGATCCCCAGGATCGCGGCCATCAGGGTGACGACCAGGAGGGCGGTGACGCGCAGCTGGCGGCTGAGGTGACGCGTCCGTCGGTGCGGAGCGTCGAGGGGGAGCGTGCTCACGCCGGCAGTATAGGTGTGTCTGCCACGTAGTTCTGCCGTTCGGGCGACGATCGTCGCCGTCGACTCCCCGATATCCCGCGTCGGGTGGTGATCGGCGGGACCCGTGCCCCGCCGATCATCCTCCGTCAGCCTGTGCTCAGTACCGCACCACCAGCTCGACCCGGCGGTTCTTCTCCCGCCCGGCGGCGGTCTTGTTGCTGGCCCGCGGCTGCAGCTCGCCGCGCGAGCTCGAGCTGAGCGTCGACCGGACGCCCAGCTGGCGCAGGGTGCGGCAGACCGCCTGGGCACGGCGCAGGCCGAGCCGCTGGTTGTGCGCGGCGGCGCCCTTGCTGTCGGTGAAGCCGATGCAGCGGACCGACTTCGCGCGCCGCAGCTGCGGCGCCACGTCGGCCACGATCCGGCGTGCGGCGCCGACCACGACGCCGCGGTCGATCGCGAACGGCAGCACCGTCGGGATCGTCAGCAGGCGCTGCGGGTAGAGCCGCGTCCGCACGTCCTTCGCGCGGAGCGTCTCGCCGCCCCGGGCCGTGGCGACCGAGCGGACGAACACGTCACGGCCGCCCAGGGTCCGGCCGACGACGCGCTTGCCGCGGGCGTTGAGCTTGACGTCGACCACGGTCGTGCGCCCGTTCTTCACGCGGACCGAGCCGGTGCCGAGCAGGGCGCCGCGCTTGCCGTCGGAGCGGCGCTCGTAGATCCGCACGACGCAGCGCTCGAGGGCGCCCGTGTCGATCGAGCAGCCGACCCGCACCGAGCTGGTCGAGGTGACGGTCGTCTGCGCGGGAACCCGGGTACGGGCGACCGTCGGCTCGCCGGCCGGCGGCACGATCGCGACGGGGACGACGGTCCAGCGGTGCTCGCCGACCGGCGAGACGTTGCCGGCGGCGTCGGTCTGGCGTACGCGCAGGACGTGCTCACCCAGGCTCAGGCCGTTCAGCGTGAGCGTCCCGGGGCAGGGCACCCAGGCACCGCCGTCCAGCGAGCACTCCAGCGCGGCGCCCGGCTCGCCCGCGATCGCGAACGTCGCGGCCGTGTCGGTGACCGGGCCGGTCGGACCGGACATCACCGTCGGCGCCGGCGGCGGCGTGGTGTCGACCGTCCAACGGTGCTCGATCACGGGCGACTCGTTGCCGGCCGGGTCGACGAGCTTGACCTCGACGACGTGCGGGCCGTCGCCCAGCTTCGGAAGCGTCAGCGGGCTGCTGCACGGCTGCCACTCGCCGCCGTCGATCCGGCACCGCGGCTGGCTGTCGGGCTCACCGGTGAAGGTCAGCGTCGGGGTCGGGTCCGACGACTCCGGGGACGGGACCTCGCCCCACGTGATCGGCTCCGGGTCCTTGGTGTCGACCACCCACTCGTACTCGGTGACGTCGCTCTCGTTGTCGGCGTCGTCGGTCGTGCGGATCTCCAGCACGTGCTTGCCGTCGGGCAGGTCCTCGCCCTTCCACGGGCTGGTGCAGGGGACCCACGGGCCGCCGTCGAGGCGGCACTCGGTCGTGGTGCCGGGCTCGACGGTGAAGTCGATCTCGGCGTCGGTCTCGGGCGTCGCCGGGGGCGGGCCGTGGCCGATCGTCGGCGGCAGCGGGGCGACCGTGTCGACGTTCAGCGTGATCTCGTCGTGGTCGGTGTTGCCGGCCTCGTCCTCGACGTCGACGCGGATCAGGCGGTCGCCGTCGGCCAGGTTCACGACCGCGGTCGAGGTCGCGTTGCCCTCGGTGTCGAAGGTGCCGGAGTCGACGATGCCGCCGTCGACCCGCAGCGTCCAGGACGCGCCGGGCTCGCCGCTCAGCTCGACCATCGGCGAGGCGTCGTTGGTCGGGCCGCTCGCCGGGGACGTGATCGACACGCTGGTCGTCGTGTCGACGGTCCAGCTGTGGGTGGCGGGCGTCGGGTCGGAGAGGCCGCCGAAGACCGCGCGGACCTCGATCTCGTGCGGGCCGTCGTCGAGGCCCGGGAAGCTGCTCGACGCGCTGCACGCGGTCCAGGCGGTCGCGTCGTCCAGGCGGCACTCGAAGCTCGACCCGGTCGTCGTGCTGGCGAACACGAACGCGCTCGTCACCCGCGTGATCGCCCCCGGGGTGCTGGTGAACGTCGTGTTCGGCAACGTCCAGGCCGCGCTGTCGGCCGAGGCCGAGTCGGCGTCGTTGGTGACCGTCTCGCGGACGCGCAGGTTGGCCTCGCGATCGGCGGCGACCGTCTGGTAGGTTGCCGCGGTCGCGTTGGTGATCGCGGCGCAGTCGTCGCCGGCGGGGGTGCAGCGGTACCACTGCCAGCTGCGCGTCAGGTCGCCGCCGCGAGCGGTGCCGGGGGTCGCCGTCGCCAGGCCGTTGGCGGCCAGTACGTACGTCGGGTCGGCGTCGAAGACCGGCGTCACGTACGTGCTGGCCTCGCCGGCGTTGTCGTCCGGGTTGATGTCCGAGGTGTCACCCGTCGGCTGGGCCTCGAACGAGAACTTCGAGAAGTCGGCGTCGTCGGCCAGCGTGCCGGTGAACTTGAAGGTCAGCGAGCCACCCACGGGCATCGCGCCGAAGTCGCTGTCGATCGTGCCCGCACCGGACGGGAAGGCGCAGGTGGCGCCGCCCGACGCGGTGCAGGTCCACTCGACGTCGTCGGTGTCCGGCATGACGCCGTCGACCTGCACCCCGGTCGCGGGGTTGGGGCCGGCGTTGGTGACCGTGGCGGTGTAGGACTGGACCGCGTCGCGGGCGGCGAACGGCTCGTCGGCGTCGACCTCGACCTGCAGGTCGGTCGGCTTGGCGACGCGCATCCCGCGGATCTCGTGGTTGTTGGTGAAGCCGCCGGTCGACGCGGTGAAGCCGAACTTCAGCGTGGCCGGCGGGTTCGGCAGGACCTGGTCCTCGGCGATCACCTGGACGTTGCCGCTCGGGAACCGGACGCTGGCGGAGAGCGTGGTCTGCCCGTTCTTCGGCACGACGGTCACGGTTACGCGGCGCGCGCTGGCGCGGTTGCCGGTGCCGACGCCGCCGGTGGCGGGCACCGACGTCAGGAACTGGTAGTTCGGCGCCCCGCCGCGGAGCGTGATCCGGTTGGGGTGCAGCCCGGGTCCGATGCCGGACTGCGACTGGCAGATGTCGGTGCTGGAGAAGTAGCCGTACGCGTCGAAGCCGAGCCCGATGTAGGCGTTGGAGAGCCCGGGCTGGCCGTTGCACTTCGAGTAGCCGAGGGCTCCGCCGTTGACGCCGGCGTTGAACTGGCCGTCGGTCGTGGCGCCGTCGAAGAGCACGAAGGCCAGGCCGTCGGCACCGCTGCCGCCCCACGCGGCGTAGTCGAACTCGTAGGAGATGCCCTCGGAGGACGGGAACGCCGTCTGGTTGTAGGCGAAGCCGAACTGCTGACCGGACGCGGGGGTGATCCGCAGCCAGCCCGCGCCGGGGCTGTCGGTGCCTCCGGAGGCCGCGGTCAGCCGCGCGGCCCCGCCGAGTACGAACCCGGGCGCCGTGGCGTCTTGGAACGACTCGCCGTATGGGAACTGGGCTGATGCCTCGGTAGCGCGAAGCGCCCCGACGGTCATGATCATCAAGCCGACCAATAGGGCGGCGACGAGACGTTGACGGAGCGAGAAGCGGCGCGTTCCTGGGTACCACGCGCCAGATAGAGGCTTGATCACGCGGCCAGTATAAGAGTACTTTCGACAATATTCGGCAGTATGTGGCGTATGCCGTGGTGCCGTGCAACGCGCCGCCCACCCCCGCCGTCCGATGCGACCGTCGGTCGCAAACGGACGCGGGAGCGGACGCGGGAGCGGACGCGGGGAAGCGCGTCCGTCTCCGCGCCGGGCGATGAGCTCACGCGGTCCGGCTGACCTCCTTTCGCGGCGTCGTCAGCGTCAGCGTCGGCCAGTCATCGACCGCGCGCAGCAGGGTCCGGTCGTGGGTGATCAGGACCACCGCCGCGCGGGTCGTCAGCAGCGCCTCGGTCAGGTCGTCGACGAGCGCGACCGACAGGTGGTTGGTCGGCTCGTCGAGCAGCAGCACCGCCGGCTTGCGGAGCAACAGGCCCGCGAGTGCGACGCGACGGCGCTGCCCGGTCGACAGCCGACCGAGCGGGCGCTCCAGGTCGGCGGGGCGGAGCAGGCCGGTCCGCAGCACCGGTGCCCGCAGGTCGCGGGGGTCCGGGATCGGTCGCTCGGCGCGGGCGATCGCCTCGAGCGGCGTCAGCTCGGGGTCGAAGTCGTCCTCCTGGTCCAGTCGCTCGATCCGCGCGCCCGTGCGGCGCTTGATGGTTCCGGCGTCCGGGTTCAGCTCACCCGCCAGCAGCGCCAGCAACGTGCTCTTGCCCGCGCCGTTGGCCCCGCGGATCAGCAACCGCCCGCCAGCCGGGAGCTCGATCGGGTGTCCGCTGGGCATGCTCACGCGGTCGCCGAGCGTCAGGTCGCTCGCGCTCAGCAGTGAGCCCTTCGTGCTGCGTCCCAGATCGGGCAGCGCGAACCGCAGGTCGTCCGGCGGCGGCGGAACCCGCGCCTCGAGCAGGTCGTCGATCCGGCGCTGGAACAGCCGCACCGTTCCGGCGGCCCGGCTCGCCCGCCCGTGCTTGGCGGCGCCCTTCCCCGGTCGCCACTGGTCGGGCGCGCTCGCCTGGGCCTTCGCGAGTTGCTCACGCAGGGCCTTCTCGGCGTCGAGACTGGCCCGGTGGTCGGCGCGCCAACGTTCGAGCGCCGCGGCCCGGCCGGCGCGGTACTCCGGGTAGCCGCCCGAGAACAGCACCCCGGCGCCCGCGGACGACGGGTCCAGGTCGAGCATCGTCGTCGCGACCGCGTCGAGCAGCCAGCGGTCGTGGGTGACCAGCACGACGATCCCGGCGTGGGCCGTCAGCCGCTCGGCGAGCACGTCCAGTCCGCTGTCGTCCAGGTGGTTGCTCGGCTCGTCGACCAGCACCACCCCCGCCGGGTCGTGCAGCGCGCACGCCAGCCGCAGCCGATAGCGCTGCCCCGGTGACAGGGCCGCCAGGGCGACGTCGGCGCCGAAGCCGGCACCGAACGCCTGGAGCGTCTCGTCCAGCCGCCGCTCGGCGTCCCAGGCGTCCAGCGCCTCGGCCCGCGCGAGCGCGGCGTCGTAGCGCTCGGCCGCGTCCTCCGGGTCCGTCACGAGCATCTGCGTCGCCCGCTCCAGCTCCGCCACCGCGTTCTTCGCGTGCGCCAGCGCGGCGTCGTGGAGGGTCGCGACGGTGTCGCCGGGCCGGACGTCCAGCTCCTGCTCGACCAGCGTTCGTCCGGTCGTCGAGGTCACGGTGCCGGCGTCCGGCGCGAGCGTCCCGGCGAGCAGGCGCAGCAGCGTGCTCTTGCCCGTGCCGTTGTCGCCGATGACCGCCAGCCGCTGGCCGGCGCGGACGGCCAGCGAGACGCCGTCGAGCACCGGTCCCTCGCCGAAGCTCTTGACCAGATCCCGCGCGGCGAGGTGCGCCGAGCGGGAGTACGTATTGCTCGGCGTCGAGACGCCGATCCTGTCCAGGGTCATCCTGGGTCCTTCCGTTCTTCGTGAGGCCCTGCTCCGGAGAGCGGGCCGAGGGCAACGCGGGCCGCCACGGACGAGCCGTGGGGCGATTCGAGGGGAACCGGGCGTTGCTGCTAGACGAAGAAGCGGAAGCCGCTCATGGGGAGAACGTACCAACCCGCGGCGCCGGAGCGCGTGCTTCTGCGGGCCTGCGAGGGGGACGAATCACCGCGCTCTCCACTTTCAATTTATAGCGTACGAAGAGCCTTCATGAGGTCCCGATCGATGCCGCATACTCGCCGATCCAACTCACGGCCAACGGGTGAAGGAGACGGCTATGCAGCGGATCGGGAACGACGTGCGGGGCGCGCAGGAGCAGGACGAACGGCAGCGGGAATCGGGGTTGACGGCGGACGCCGACGTGATCGTCGTGGGCGGCGGACCGGTCGGCCTGATGCTGGCCGCCGAGCTGCGACTGGGGGGTGTGCAGCCGTTGGTGCTGGAGCGGCAGGCGGAGGTCGGGCAGACCCCGAACGCCAACGGGCTGGGCGGGCAGATCATCGAGTTGCTGCGCTACCGCGGGCTGCTCGACCGCTTCGCCGCGGCGGCGTCCCACCCCGGCCCGCGGATCCCCTCCTACCCGTTCGCGGGCATGCATCTGGACCTCTCGCGGCTCGACGATCCGCCGCTCAAGGGCATGCGGTTGCAGCACCCCTCGGTCGACCGCCTGCTGGACGAGCGCGCGGTCGAGCTGGGCGCCGAGATCCGTCGCGGGCACCGCGTGGTCGGCCTGCAGCAGGACGACGACGCGGTGACGGCCGAGGTCGAGGGCCCGGACGGACCGTCCCGGGTCACCGCTCGGTACCTGGTCGGCTGTGACGGCGCCTACAGCCGGATCCGCGGGATGGCGGGGATCGCGTTCCCCGGCACGACCTACCCCGACGTCAACCGGCTGTCCGAGCTGGCGGTCCACCCGTCGGTGAGCGTGCTCGAGAGCGGCGACCTGGTTCTGCCGGACGGTCGCACGGTCGCCGCGGGGTTCACCCGTACGGCCCGCGGGGTCTTCGCCTTCGGGTCGCTGTCGCCCGGGATGCTGATGATCCAGACGATCGAGGACGAGGACGTCGAGAGCGGCGAGTTCCGTGACCAGCCGCCGCTGACCCTCGACGAGCTCGGCGAGAGCATCCGTCGGGTGCTGGGCTTCGAGATCCCGCTGGGCGAGCCGCGTCGTCTGTCGCGCTACCGCCACGATGCCCGGCAGGCCGAGAGCTACCGCGAAGGACGGGTGCTGCTGGCCGGTGACGCCGCCCACGTGCTGCCCGCGACCGGGATCGCGCGCAGCGTCGGCATGCTCGACGCGGTCAACCTGGCCTGGAAGCTGGCCGCCGAGATCCACGGTCAGGCGCCGGCCGGGTTGCTCGACAGCTACCACGAGGAGCGCCACTTCGCCGGGGCTCGCGCGATGCTCCAGAGCCAGGCCCAGGTGGCGCTGCGCCGCGGTCTGGACGACGCGGCCGACGCCCTGCGCGAGCTCTTCCAGGAGCTGCTCCAGGACGAGCAGCCGTCGCACCGGCTGGCGGCGCTGGTCGCCGGCAGCGACGTGCGCTATCCGACGGCCGGCGCCGACGACCATCCGCTGACCGGGACGTTCGCCCCCGACCTGACGCTGCGCACCGCGCAGGGCCCGACCAGCGTCGCGGAGCTGATGCGGGCGGCCCGGCCGATCCTGCTGGTGCTCGGCGACCGCCCGGAGCTGCGCGAGACCGCGCGGGAGTGGTGGCACCACGTCGACACCTACGGCGTCGAGACCGACGACCGCCCGGCAGACGCGCTGCTGATCCGCCCGGACGCCCACGTCGCCTGGGCGGCGGCGGTCGACGTGCCGGTCGACGTCGCGGAGGCCGGGCTGCGGGACGCGTTGGGGCGGTGGTTCGGGAGGCCGTGAGCTAGGCCGATATCCCGCGCAGCACCAGGTCGGCCAACCGGTGGGCGCCGTCGCGGCCGATGCCGGCGACCTCGCGCATGGCGCAGAACAGCAGCCGCAGGTCCTCGTGGCTGGCGTCATCGCGCAGGACGCCGGCGGCGCGGGCCTGCTCGACCAGGTCGGCCAGCGCGTCGGTCGCGCCTTGTCGCGCGTCCCGGACGGCGTCCGACACGCTGGCTGCGGCGTCCCAGGCCGACTGCGAGAGCGCGTCGTCCAGGCAGTCGTCGACCGTTGCGTGCGTCGCCTCGACCAGGGCGCCCCAGGCTTCCGGTTGGGCGGCCGCGGCGGCGAAGCGGTCGCGCAGGATCCCCGCCCGGGCGATCACCAGCCGGCCGACCAGATCGTCCTTGCTGCCGACCTGGCGGTAGATGCTGCCGACGCCCACGCCGAGCGCGTCGGCGAGCACCGGCATCGCCGCGTCCACGCCCTCGCGAGCGAACAGCTCGTCGGCCGCCGCGTAGATCCGGCCGCGCTTCTCGTCGGCCGTGAGCGTCGCCCACGGTTGTGCCGGAATGGCCATTCCGCTAGGCTAGCGCACGTGCCGCATCTCAGGTCCCGCACCGTCACCCACGGCCGCAACATGGCCGGCGCCCGCTCGCTCCTCCGGGCGACCGGCGTCGCGTCCGCCGACATCGGCAAGAAGCCGATCATCGCCGTCGCGAACTCCTACACCCAGTTCGTCCCCGGCCACACCCACCTGCAGCCGGTCGGCACGATCGTCTCCGAGGCGATCCAGGCCGCGGGCGGCATCGCGCGCGAGTTCAACACGATCGCGGTCGACGACGGAATCGCGATGGGCCACGGCGGGATGCTCTACTCGCTGCCCTCGCGCGACCTGATCGCCGACAGCGTCGAGTACATGGTGAACGCGCACTGCGCCGACGCGATGGTCTGCATCTCGAACTGCGACAAGATCACGCCGGGGATGCTGAACGCCGCGCTGCGGCTGAACATCCCGACGGTCTTCGTGTCCGGCGGTCCGATGGAGGGCGGCACCGCGACGCTCGTCGACGGCACCGTGCGCAAGGGGCTCAACCTGGTGACCGCGATCGCCGAGGCCGTGGCGGACGAGGTCTCCGACGAGGACATCGCGATCATCGAGGAGGAGGCCTGCCCGACCTGCGGGTCGTGCTCGGGGATGTTCACCGCCAACTCGATGAACTGCCTGATGGAGGCGCTCGGGCTGGGGCTGCCGGGCAACGGGTCCGTGCTGGCCACCCACACCGCGCGCAAGGCGCTCTACGAGGACGCCGGCCGGATGGCGGTCGAGATCTGCGGGAAGTACTACGGCGAGGACGACGAGTCGGTGCTGCCGCGGTCGATCGCGACGCGTGAGGCGTTCGAGAACGCGATGACGCTCGACATCGCGATGGGCGGGTCGACCAACACCGTGCTGCACCTGCTGGCCGCCGCGCAGGAGGCCGAGCTGGACTTCACGATGCAGGACATCGACGAGCTCTCGCGGCGGGTGCCGTGCCTCTGCAAGGTCGCGCCGAACGGCGTCTACCTGATGGAGGACGTCCACCGGGCCGGCGGGATCCCCGCGATCCTCGGCGAGCTGCTCCGCGGCGGGCTGCTGCACGACGAGGTCTCGACGATCCACGCGCCGACGATGCGGGCGTTCCTGGAGGAGTGGGACGTTCGCGGCCCGAAGCCGAGCGAGCGCGCGGTTGAGCTGTTCCACGCCGCGCCCGGATGCCGGCGCTCGGCGCGGGCGTTCTCGCAGTCCGAGCGCTGGGAGTCGCTGGACGTCGACGCGGCGGACGGTTGCATCCACGACATCGAGCACGCCTACTCGACGGACGGCGGCTTGGCGATCCTCTACGGCAACCTCGCCGAGCGCGGCTGCGTCGTCAAGACGGCCGGCGTCGACGAGTCGATCCTGACCTTCAGCGGGCCCGCCGTGGTCGTCGAGTCGCAGGAGGACGCGGTCGACGCGATCCTCAGCGACCGCGTGAAGGAGGGCGACGTCGTCGTGATCCGCTACGAGGGTCCGCGGGGTGGTCCGGGGATGCAGGAGATGCTCTATCCGACCTCGTACCTCAAGGGCCGCGGCCTCGGTGCGGCGTGCGCGCTGATCACCGACGGCCGCTTCTCGGGTGGTACGT
>JBAZOW010000099.1:0-11690 GCA_041648495.1 Patulibacter sp. | reverse complement strand
CCCGGCTCCCAGCCCCACCCCGGACCACCCGCCTCGTCGTCCTCCACCGGACACGTGAGCAGGGGGTAGCGTTCTACAACCGGGCCAGCCCATACGATTCGGGACGAGTTTTGATGCCAGCTGATTCCGAGAGCTTCCCCACCTCCCCGGCAGCCGTTGCCGCCGAACGCTTCGATCGCAACGGCGTGACGGCGTACAACCTGGCGCTGCGCCTGACCGGCAGTCCGGGTGCTGCCTGGTACGCCACGATCGCCGCGTTCGCCGCCGTCACCGAGCGCGTGCCCGCCGATGCGGTGGCCGGCGTCGACGACCAGGACCTGGTCCTGATGTCGTGCTGGCACGGTCGCCAGCTGCTCGCGCAGGTCGCGGCGGACCCGGCCTACGCCGAGCAGCTGCGGGCCCACGACGCCGCCACGCGCGCCGCGCAGGAGCCGGACCCGGCGGTCGCGGGGGCCAACGCCGCGCTCGGGATCGACCAGCGCGAGCTGCTCGCGATGAACGGCCTGAGCGGGCTCGACCACGCCGCGCTGGCCGGACTGCTCCACGCCGATCCGGGCCTGCTGGCCGTGATGGTCGCCGAGTCGCGGGTGCAGTTGCACGACCTGCTCCACGGCACCGACCTGTCCGCGCGGGTCGGTGCGGGCGGGGACGACCGCCGGGCGATCGCACTTGCCGCGCTGCGCCAGGACGGCCAGCTCGGAGGACCGGACGCGCAGGCCACGCTGACCGACTGGATCGCCGCCGACCCGAGCCACGACGAGATCGTCGCGGCGCTGGAGGCCGCCGGGGACGCGTACCGCTCGTGGTCGCTGGCCGCCGCTCCGGCCGGCTTGCGCGAGGCCGCCATCGGTGCGGCGTCGGCGGTCACCCCGGCGCCGCTGCTCGGCACGCCGCAGCCGCCGGCCGTCGAGGAGATGCCCGCGGGCGAGCACGACCGGCCGGTCGAGCCGTGGTCGGCCACCGACGCCGGCTCCGCGGACCCGGGCGCGACCGTCGAATGGTCCTCGAGCGACGTGGCGGCGCTCGGGCTCGAGGGCGCTCCGATCCGTCCCGCCGCGCGTCCGTCGGCACCGGTACCGCTCGACGACGATCCGGTCGCGGAGTGGCCCGCCGACGGCGACGACGACTACGACGCGCCGCTCGACGGTCGGCGCGACCGCGAGCGCGCACCGCGCTGGCACATCGCGCTGGTCGGCGTGCTGCTGGTCGCGGTGATCGTGGTGCTGTTCCTGATGCTGACCGGCGGCGACGAGCCGACCGATCCCGTGAATCCGCCGACGCCGGGCACGACCACCACGTCCCGGTCCGCCGCGCCCGCCGACGGCGCCACCGTCGCCGCGATCGCCACCGTCATTCGGATTCCCGCCGCGTGAGCGACCCGACGTTCCGCTCGTTCGCCGCGCCGGACGTCTCCGTCCCGGCGGCCGACGTGCTCGACGCGATCGTCGCCGACGCCGGCCCGGTGCCGGCGGATCGTCCCCGCACGATCGGCGTGATGGTGGCCAGCGTCGACGGTCACGCGACCGTCGACGGACGCTCGGGCGGCCTCGGGAATCCCGCCGACCGCGCGATCTTCCGCGGCCTGCGCGAGCGGGCGGACGCCCTGCTCGTCGGCCCGACCACGCTCAACCGCGAGCGCTACTCGACGACGCTCGATCCCGATCAGCGCGAGCGGCGGGTTGCGGCCGGCCGCAACCCCGAGCCGTTGCTGGCCACCGTCTCGCGCTCGCTCGCGATCGAGCGGGACCTGCCGCTCTTCCAGGAGGACGTGCTGCGCGTCGCGGTCTACACCGCGTCGGACGAGCAGCCCGACTGGGACCCCGAGCGGGTCGACGTGGTGCGGCTGGACCCGGCCACCCCGGCGACCGCGCTGCGCGACCTGCACGACCGCGGGATCGCCCACGTCAACTGCGAGGGCGGCCCGACGCTGCTGGCCGGCCTGGTCCGCGACGGGCTGCTCGACGAGCTGCTGCTGACGGTCTCGCCGCTGCTCGTGGGCAGCGACCCGACGCTCGGGAACCTGCTGCCGATCGTCCACGGCAGCGTGGGGGACCAGCCGCGCTCCCTCGAGCTGCGTGGCGTCTGGCGCAGCGACGACATGCTCTTCCTGCACTACCACCTCGGGAGCTCCGCGTGACCAACGAACTCGAGCTGCGTCTTCGCGACCAGACCCTGACGCTGAAGGCCGGTCGCCCGGCCCTGATGGGCATCGTCAACTGCACGCCCGACTCGTTCAGCGACAGCGAGCGGCTCAACAGCGTCGAGCAGCGCGTGGCTCGCGGGATCGAGCTGTCCGAGGCCGGTGCGGCGATCATCGACGTCGGCGGCGAGTCCGGCACGGTGCACACGCCGGTGGTCAGCCCGCGCGAGGAGATCTCCCGGGTCGTCCCCGTCGTCCGCCGGCTGGTCGACCACGGCCTGCTGGTCTCGGTCGACACCTGGAAGCCCGAGGTCGCCGAGGCCGTGCTCGCGGCGGGCGCGCACCTGATCAACGACGTCAGTGGGCTCTACCACGCGCGGCTGGCCAGCGTGGTCGCCGCCCACGGGGCGGGCATGGTGCTGATGCACACCCGCGCCGAGCCGAAGACCGAGCACTTCCCGGACTACGGTGGACGGGTCGTCGACGACGTGCGCAACGTGCTCGGCAACCTGCGCGAGCGTGCGCTGCAGGCGGGGGTCCGCTCCGACTCGATCCTGCTCGATCCGGGTCCGGACTTCGCCAAGATGCCGGGCGAGACCGTCGAGGTGCTCCGCGACCTGCCGAACCTGGCCGTCCACGGGCATCCGCTGCTGCTGGCCGTGTCCCGCAAGTACTTCGTCGGCACGATCATCAACCGCGAGCCGCACCAGCGGCTGGCCGGCACGCTCGCCGCGCTCGGCTGGGCCGCGGAGCGGGCGAAGTACTCGATCGCGCGGATGCACGACGTCCGCGAGGCCGCCGATTACCTGCAGGTCCGCGCCGTGCTCGACGGGCGCGAGCCGTTCCCGGAGTTCGATCGCGACTCGTACGAGGACGTCCGGCTGCAGTGGCTGCACGACGACAGCGACGACGATGACGACGACCAGGACGGCGACGGCGGAGGCTCCCGCGAGCCCGCGGTACGCTAGGAGCCTGACTCCGACGCAACCGTCGCGTCACCGCCGTTCGTACCACCACCCGCATTGGGAGCCACCCGCATGAAGCTGTTCATCGACACCGGATCCGTCGCCGAGGTCGAGGAGATCGCCCGCTGGGGCGTGCTCGCCGGGGCCACCACCAACCCGTCGCTGCTCGCGAAGGAGCAGGGTGACCCGGGCGACATCATCCGCCGGATCGCCGAGCTGGTCGACGGCCCGACCTCGGCCGAGGTCGTCAGCGACGACGCCGACGGGATGGTCTCCGAGGGCATCGCGCTCGCCGGCATCGATCCGCGCGTCGTCGTCAAGGTGCCGTTCTCGGAGGCCGGCCTCGAGGCCACCTCGCGGCTCCACGCGCTCGGCCACAAGATCAACATGACGCTGGTCTTCTCGGCCCCGCAGGCGATCCTCGCGGCCGAGGCCGGAGCGACCTACATCTCGGCCTTCCTCGGCCGGCTCGACGACATCGGCATGGACTCGGTCGACTCGCTCCGCGAGATCGTCGAGGCCGTCGCCGGGAACTCGACCGGTGCGCAGGTGCTCGCCGCGTCGATCCGCAACCCGATCCACGCCACCGTCTCGGCCACGCTCGGCGCGGACGTCGCGACGATCCCCGGCAAGGTGCTGCGGCAGATGCTCAACCACCCGCTGACCACGTCCGGTATCGAGACGTTCACCGCGGACTGGCAGACGCGTCCCGAGTTCGCCGAGTGGCTCAAGGGCCTGGTCGCGGCCAACGAGTCGTAGACGCAAGACCGTCGGTCGACCGCGTGACGAGCGTCGTGCGGTCGACCGGACGACGTCTCCACCCTCGCGGACCGGTCTCGGAGGCCGCGACGACGCCGAGGGGCCCGGACGAGAACCGGGCGAAATGCAGGAACGTCCGGTCGAGGCGACGCCGTACCGCAGCCCCGCGCCGCCTCGCGGTTGTCTAGGCTGTGCGCAGTCGCCACTCGCTGCGCACAACGCGGGTGGGACCTACCGACGCAACGACTTCCGAAGGAGTGCCGCACATGACGGTATTGACGCGCGACCTGCTGACGTCCAGCCCGCTGGCTGACCTGCACGCGCTGGCGAGCGAACTCGCGATCGACGGCTTCCGCCGTCTGCGCCGCGAGGAACTGATCGACCTGATCTCCGAGCGCCGCTCGGGCGGGGACGCCGACGAGCGGCCCGCCGGCCGGCGCCGCCGTCGTGGTGGCCGCGGCGACGACGCCGACGCGTCGGCCGAGAGCCGGGGCGGCAACGAGCGTCAGGGTGACGACCGCGGGGGCGACGAGCGCCCGGCACGTCGTCGTCGCCGTGGGGGAGACGACAGCTCCGAGGCTCCGGCGTCCGACAACGGCCGTGACCGCGGGCGTGACCGTGACCGCGGTGGCCGTGACGACCGGGGTCGCGAGGATCGTGGTGGCCGCGACGATCGGGGCCGTGACGAGCAGGGCGAGACCGTCGAGGGCCCGATCGTGATCGGCGCCAGCGGCTCCGCGCTGTTGACGACCGGCGACGGCGCCGAGGTCTACGTCTCCGCCGGCCAGGTGCGCCGCTGCGAGCTCGTCGACGGCGACCGCGTGACGGGTCCGACCCGCCCCGCCCGCAACAGCGAGCGCTACGCGTCGCTGATCCGCGTCGAGTCGATCAACGGCCGCTCGGCCGACGAGGTCGCGCCGGGCCCGAAGGCCGAGGTCCAGGCCGCGGTCCGCCCGCACGAGCTGCTGGCGATCGAGAGCGACGACCCGACGGTCGCCGCGATCGCCTGGCTGACCCCGCTCGGCCGTGGTTCGCGCGCCGTGATCGCCGGTCCGCACGCCGCGGGCAAGAGCGAGGCGCTGCGCCGACTCGGCGCCGCGCTGAACGGCATCGAGGACATCGAGCTGCTGACCGTGCTCGCCGGGGTCCGCCCCGAGGAGATCGGCGACTGGAGCGATGCCGGTCTCAAGCCGACCGTCGAGCTCGACCTGGCCGCCGGTCCCGACCAGCGCGCCAAGGCGATCGAGGAAGCCGTCGACCAGGGTCGCCGGATCGCCGGTCGCGGCGGTAACGCCGTCGTGCTGATCGACACGCTCGACGGCCTGGCCGAGGGCACCGCCCGCCGGATCCTCGCCGCCGCGCGCAAGACGAAGGACGGCGGATCGCTGACGATCATCGCCACGCGCGAGACGCCGGTCGGCGGCGAGAGCACCGTCGTCCACCTGGACCACGCGCTGACGTCGACGGGCCGCTTCCCGTCGCTCGACCTCGCGACCTCGGGCACCCTGCGCCCGGAGCTGCTGGTGGGCGAGGACGGCGCGAAGGCCATCGCCGCCGCCCGCGCCGAACTCCGGTAGCACCACGCATCACTGAAACGACGAAGGGCCCCGCTTCGGCGGGGCCCTTCGTCGTTCCGGGGTGTTGCGCGGGCTACCTGCTGCCGTCCACGGGCAGGTACGAGACCTGGAACCAGGATGGCGGCGGGGCCAGCTCGACTGGTTGGTCGTTGCGCGCCGGCTGCACGTACTCGAACCGCTGATCCTCTTCGCGGAAGCGGATCTCCAGCTCGCCCTCCTTGACGCGCTGGTCCATCCAGGCGCCGCGGAAGACCAGGCGGCGCATCCAGTGGACGAGCGAGCGGTCCGACGGACCCGACAGCTCGGTCCAGCACGAGTTGATGTGCTCGCCGAGGGCGGACACGGGCTCGCGTACCTCGCCTCCGACGGTCAGCTCGACCAGGTCCTGGACCTCCTCGTGGTCGAGGCGGTCGTGGACGAAGCCGAGCTTCGTGGCGGCTTGCTCACAGCGTTCAGCGAAGTCACGCTCGTTGAAGGTGAACCGCAAGTCTCCGTACTCGAGGACGAAGTCCTCGCCGGAGTTGTAGTCCCCGCGAAAGGTGGAATCCATGTAACCCGTGCGACGTGCTGGGACGGAGGCGGCAACCTTGCCGACCCACACGACAGTTCGATGTTGCTCTCGGGACGCACGGCGGCAACCGCATCCCAAGACGTGGTCGCCATCCTAGTCAGGCCCGGTCCCCGCCTGGGAGGTCTGGGTTCGATGTTGCACGGCGGCGAATGCTGTAAGGGTCGGGCCGAGCGGTGGATCCGCCGCGTACGCGATGCGCGACCGGGGAAGGGGTACCGTGGGGACGTGCAGGTGTTTTCCGCGGTTCGCCGGGTGCTCGACGCGGGCTGGAAAGCGCGTGGGACGGCGGTGCGGATCGGCGTCAGCTTCGTGATCCCGTTCTCGATCGCCGCGGCGTTGGGGCACGTCGAGTACGGAGCGGTCGCGACGTTGGGCGCGTTCGCGGCGACCTACGCCCGCGATCAGCCGTACCGCCAGCGGATGCGCGTGATGCTCGCGGTGACCGTCGGACTGGCCGCGGCGGTGGTGCTCGGCACCCTGACCGCCGGGGCCCCGGTCGCGATGGCGATCGGGGCGGCGGTGGTGGCCGGAACGGCGGCGCTCGCGGGATTGGCGTGGGAGACCGGGCCGCCGCGCGAGTTCATGATCGTGCTGGCCTACCTGGCGTCGACGACCTACCCGGGCGACGTCGGCGACATCCCGCTGCGGGCCGGGCTGGTGCTGGCCGGCGGCCTGATCGTCACGGCGATCGCGGGCGTCGGCTACTTCTCACGGCCTCGCGGTCCCGAGGAGGACGCGATCCGCAACGCCCTGCTCGCGCTCGCCGCGATGATGGACGCGCTCGGCAGCGACCAGATCCGCGAGGCGCGGCACCGTGCGCTGCTGACGCTGCAGCACGCGCGCTCCGTCCTGGCCAAGGCTTCGGGCGTTCGGGTTCGCGGCGACCGGCTGGCCGAGATCGCGATCTCGGGCGAGGCAGTGACGGACACGACGCTCAGTCTGGCGTGGCACAACCACGCGCCGCTCGACCCGGCGTGGGCGAGGACCGTGCGCACGATCGCCGACAGCGTGCGCGATCCGTCCGTCGCCCGGGGACTCGTCGTGCCGGAGACCGCGCCGGACGGTCCGGACGGCCGGCGGCTCGCATCGGCGATCGACCGGGCCGCGCGGGCCGCCGATCCGCAGCGCGCGATGGAAGCCACGATGGTCCCGTTCCGGCGGCGCAGCAGCCGGCGCTGGAATACCGCGATCCGGCGGGCCCTGCACCCGGGATCGCTGGTCCTGCCGACCGCGATCCGGGTCGGGATCGCCGTCGGCGTCGGGACCGCGGTCGGCCTGCTGCTGGGCGTCGACCACGGCGTCTGGGTCGGGCTCTCGGCGTCGGCGGTGCTGCAGGCCAGCAACGTGAGCCTGGTGCGGACCCGCACGCTGCAGCGCGCCCTCGGCACCCTGGTCGGGGTCGGCCTGGCCGCGGCGCTGCTGATCGGCGATCCGTCGCTGCTCGTACTGGTGATCGCGCTGCTCGTCTGCCAGACGCTGGCGCAGGCGACGATCCAGGACGCCTACGGCGTGGCGGTGGTCTTCACAACGCCGATCGCGCTGATGATCGTCGAGATCGGCCAGCCTGGGACGCCGGCCGAGAGCCTGCTGCGTGAGCGAGTGCTTGACACCCTGGTCGGCGTAGCGATCGGGCTGGCGGCGCGTCGGCTGCTGTGGCCGCGGACCGCCGCGACCCAGCTGCCGAAGGCCCAGGGCGAAGCGATCGAGGCAGCCCACGGCGCGCTGATCGCCGCGCTGACCCGGGCCGACGCGCCGTCGAGCAGCCTGGTGCGGCGGACCCGGCGCAGCCTGCAGACGGCGATGCTCAACCTGCGCGCAGTCCACCACGACGCGATCGGCGACCTGGTCTGGTCGACGGCGGGCGCCGACGCGCGCTGGCCGACCACCGTCGCGGTCCAGCGGCTGGCGCACGCGTCGATGGCGGTCGCGGCCCCGGCGGATGTCGAGCCGGACCGCGAGCTGGTCGAGCGACTCGACGCCGCCCTGACCGTGATGGCCCTGATCGTCCAGGGCCACCGCACCCCGTCGGTCGTCCCGGTCCCGCCGATGCCCGACCACCGCGCGGTCCAGCACGCCCTGACCGAGCTGGCCGACGTGCTGGCCCCGGTCGGCGAGGGGACCTGACCGCCCGACCGCGCGCCGTCGTATTCGGGGGGAGAGATCTCCCGGCGTGACGACTCAGGTTGGGCACTATGAGCCACCACCACGCCACGCTGCTGATCGTCGACCCGGACGATCTGACCCGCGACTTTCTGACCGATAACCTGACCGCCGACGGCTACCGTCCGCTGGCGGTCGAATCGCTGGAGGACGCGCGGGTCGCGCTGCAGGAGGGCCTCTGTCCGCACCTGGTGGTCTGCGACAGCACGTTGCCCGACGGATCCGGCCACGTCCTGGTCCGCGAGATCCGCGAGGCCGACGGGCTGGTCTCGCGAGCGGATCCGGCCACGCCGATCATCATGCTCTCGGCGCGCGGCGACGAGCTGGACCGGGTCCGCAGCCTGGAGAGCGGCAGCGACGACGTGCTCGTCCGGCCCTACAGCTATCCGGAGCTGCGTCTGCGGATCGCGGGCCTGCTGCGGAGGGCGGCCCGTCGTCCGACCGCCGGCACCGTGCGGATCGGGACGCTGCTGCTCGACCCCTCCCGCCGCAAGGTCACCGTCTGCGACACGCCGATCACGCTGACGCAGAAGGAGTACCTGCTGCTGCTGGCGCTGGTCCGCGAGCCGACCCGGGTGATGACCAAGGCCGAGCTGCTGCACACGGTCTGGGGCTACGAGACCCCCAGCGTGACGCGCACGATCGACTCCCACGCCTGCCGGCTGCGTCGCAAGCTCGGGGTCCACGGCGACGAGTTCGTCGTCAACGTGTGGGGCGTCGGCTACCGCCTGGTCGACTCTCCCGTCGCGACCGACGAGCCGGTCGACGACCGGGCTCACGTCGAGCAGCAGGTCGCGGCATGAGTCGCACGCGGAACGGGAACCACGGTGCGCGCCGGTGAGTCGGCGTCGCCGCGCGTTGCTGATGATCGGACTGGCGATCGTGCTCGGAGCCTTCGCCGGGGCGGACGTCTCGCGGCGCGAGCGCGCCCTGCGAGCGACGATCGGTCCCAGCGTCTCGATCGTCGTCGCGGCGCGGACCCTGCCGGCCGGCGAGCCGCTGACGGTGGACCGGCTGACCGTGCGCACGGCGCCCGGCCGCTACGCGCCACGCGACATCGCTTCCGATCCCGGGCAACTCGTTGGCCTGCGGCCCCGGGTCGAGATCCCGGCCGGCCACGACGTTGGTTCGAGCAGCCTCGACGACGGCGCGCACGACGTCCTGCGCGCGGGCGAGCGGATTGCCGACATCGTCGCGATCGGCGACGCCGCGTTGGTCCGTCCGGGCGTCCGGGTCGACGTGCTCGTGACCCGCGATCGCGGCGAGCGGACCGGCAGCACCCGGCTGGCGCTGGAGGACGCCGAGGTCGTCGGCGTCGCTGCGGCGCCGGGGGACGGCGGCGACCCGACCGGGATGCGGATCGCCGTCGCGCTCCGGGTCACGGTCAAGCAGGCGGTCTACCTGGCGGCGGCGCAGAACTTCGCCACGGAGCTGCGCGTCCTGCCGCGCAGTCCCGACGACGACGCCCATGGGGCGGCCGGGCTGGCCGCGTCCGACACGTTGGAGGGGGTGCGATGACCGTGCACCGGCAGATCGCCGAACGGCTGCACCGGGAGTTGGTCGCGCGGGCGGCGGCGCCGGCGCGTGACGGCGTTCGTCCCGAGCTCGATGAGCTGGTCGAGCACGTGGTGGCGCGGGACGCGCCGCTGCTGCCACCGGAGGACCGGGCCGAGATCCGGCGGCTGCTGACGGCCCGGACAGTGGGACTCGGTCCGCTCGAGACGTTGTTCGAGGACCCCGAGGTCGACGAGATCATGATCAGCGGTACGCGGCCGGTCTGGGTCGAGCGCGGGGGACGGCTGGAGGTCACCGCGGTGCGGTTCGCGACCGAGAGCGACCTGCTGCACGCGATCGAGCGGATGCTGGCGGGCGCCGGTCGGCGGGTCGATCGGGCGGAGCCGCTGTGCGACGCGCGCCTGCCGGACGGGTCACGCGTGCACGTGGCGCTGCCTCCGCTGGCGGTTGACGGGCCGGCGGTGACGATCCGGCGCTTCCGTCCGCGTCGCTGGTCGCTCGCCGAGCTGGTCACCGACGGAACCTGCTCGTCGCGCGACGCCGAGGAGATCGCCGGCGCGGTCGCGGACCGCCGCTCCGTACTGATCAGCGGCGGCACCGGCGCGGGGAAGACGACCACGCTCGGAGCGATCGCGGGACTGCTGCCGGCGGCGGCGCGGATCGTCACCGTCGAGGACACCGCCGAGCTGCGCCTGCCGCATCCGCACGTGGTGCGACTCGAAGCCCAGCCGGCGCGCAGCGACGGACGGGGCGAGGTGACGATCCGCGAGCTGGTCCGCAACGCCCTGCGGATGCGGCCCGACCGGATCGTCGTCGGCGAGGTCCGCGGCAGCGAGGCGCTGGACATGGTGCTGGCGCTGACCACCGGTCACGACGGGTCGCTCTCGACGATCCACGCGCGCAGCCCGACCACCGCATTGCGCCGACTGGAGACGCTCTGCCTGATCGCCGACGTCGGGCTGCCGCATGCCGCGGTCGCGCGCATGGTCGGCGAGGCGATCGACCTGGTCGTCCAGCAGACCCGCGAGGGCGACGGGCGGCGGCGGATCACGGCGGTCGGTCGGGTGCGCGCGCACGATGCGGGGTGGACCGTGGAGCCGGTCGCGCCGTGAGTCGGACGGCCCTGCTCTCCGTGGCCGCGGCGGCGCTCTTCGTCGGCGGAATCGATGGCCTGTTGCCGGGCGATCCGGTGCGGCACGTTCGCCGTCTCCTCGGGCCGGGCGTGGCGCGGTTGCGCGATCCCGACGTGGTCGACCGCTGGCTGGCGCGGCTGCTTCCGGTCACGTCGGGCGTCGGCGTCGTGCTGCTCGTGTTCGGCGCCCCGCTGGCGGCGGCGATGGTCGCCGGACCGCCGGCCGCGGGGCGAACCCTGCGGCGGACGCGACGGAACCGACGGCGAGGCGCGGTGACCGCCGGGGCGTCGCTGGTCGGCCGTGCGATCGCGGACGGGCTCGACGCGGGGCTGAGCGTCCGACGAGCGATCACCGAGGCCGCGCGCCCGGCCGCGGTCGACGGGCCGGCCGGTGCGGAGCTGCACGCGGTCGCAGCGCGGTTGGACGCCGGGGACCCGCTGGCGTCCGCACTGGACGGCTGGCGGCGACGGACCGACGAGCCCGCCCACGCGACGCTGGTGGCCGGGTTGCTGCTGCACGGAGAAGCCGGTGGCGAGCTGGCCGAGGTCCTACGCGGTCAGGCGGCGTCGCTCGACCGCGCCCGCCGACAGGCCGCCGAGGCCGAGAGCGCGATCGTCCAGGCGCGGGCGGCGGCGCGGATCGTCGGCGGCATTCCGGTGCTGGCGATGGCCGCGGCGCTCGTGCTCGCTCCGAGCACGGTGCAGCAGATGACGTCCACGCCGCTCGGCGCGATCCTCGTGGTGGCCGCGGTGGGACTCCAGGCCGTGGCGCTCGTCGCGGTTCGACGCCTGACCGCGAGCGACCGATGGTGAGGTGCTCGTGCTGGTGATCGTGGGGGTCGTGAGTGGTGCGCTCGCTGGAGTGGGAGCG
>JBAZOW010000098.1:0-11712 GCA_041648495.1 Patulibacter sp. | reverse complement strand
GCCCGGACGAGGTGACCGACGCGCTGCTCGACGGCGCCACGCACCTGCACCTCGGCGGACCGGAGTTCCTCGGCGGCGAGGCCGCGGCGAAGATCCTCCGGCGGGCCAAGGACCGGGGGATCACGACGTCGGCCGACGTGCTGGCCCCGGGCGACCCCGGCATCCTCGACTGGATCGGCGACGCGCTGCCGCTGCTGGACTACTTCCTGCCCAACGACGAGCAGGCGATCGGGTTCACCGGGGCCGACGACCTGCTGTCCGCCTGCCGCGCGCTGCTCGACCGCGGGATCGGGTGCGTGGCGGCGACCCGCGGTGGAGAAGGCGCATTGGTCGTCGACGCCGACGGGGCCATCGCGGTCCCGGCGACCGAGATCGAAGTCGTCGACACCACCGGCTGCGGCGACGCGTTCTCGGCCGGGTTCCTGCGTGGGCTGGCGCTCGGGCGCAACCACGAGGACGCCGCGCGCCTCGGTTGCGCGACGGCGGGGATCGTCGCCGGCGGGTTGGGTTCCGACCACGGCGACTACGACCTGGCGACCGTCGAGGCGATCGCGTGAGCGGCGCCGTCGTCACCGGCGCGGCCCGCGGACTGGGCTTCGAGATCGCGAAGGTGCTCGCCGCGCGCGGTCTGACCGTCCACCTGACCGACGTCGACGCGGACGGGGTCGCGGCCGCGGCGGCGCAGATCGGCGGCAGCGCCTACGCCTCGACGCTGGACGTGCGCGACTTCGAGGCCTGCCGTGCCGTCGCCACCGCCACGGTCCAGCGGACCGGCGAGCTGGTCGTCTGGGTCAACAACGCCGGCGTGCTGTTCACCGGCAACGCCTGGGACCACGACGACGCGGCCCGACGGCTGATGATGGACGTCAACGCGACGGGCACGATCAACGGGACGCTCGCCGCGCTGGAGCCGATGCGCGCCGCCGGCCGCGGCCACTTGGTCAACGTCGTGTCGATGGCGGGGATCGTCGCCGCGCCGCTCGAAGCGGTCTACGGGGCGTCGAAGCACGCCGCGATCGGGTTCAGCCTCGGCACGCTCAACGACCTGCGGCTGTCGGGCGAGAAGGGCATCGACATCTCGTGCCTCTGCCCCGACGGGATCTGGACGCCGATGCTGCACGACCGGATCGAGGACCCCGACGCGGCGTCCTCGTTCGTCGGCACGCTGCTGCTGCCCGAGCAGGTCGCCGCGCGGGTCGGCACGTTGATCGACCGGCCGCGCCCCGTCACCACGATGCCGGCGTACCGCGGTGCGGTCGCCCGCTTCGGCGACCTCTTCCCGCGGGTGATGCTGCGGCTCGTCCCCCGGGTGCACGCCGACGGACGTCGCAAGCAGCGGAAGATCGCCCGCAAGATCGCGAAGGGGACCTGGCCGCCGAAGCGGTCTTGACGCAGCGCGACCGGGGCGCGTGTCGAACGCCGTAGAGGTTGAGCACGTAGAGCGTGCTCAACCTCTACGGGGAACCGGCCACGAGCGCCTCAGCGATCTCCGTCGGACGTCTTGGCCCCCGCCCCGCGGTAGGTCCCGATCGCCCAGTGGTTGCCGTCGGCGTCGATCAGCGAGAAGTCGCGCGACCCGTAGTCCTGCTCGGTGATCTCCGTCGGCGTGGCCCCGGCCTCGCGCGCCCGGGCGTGGGCCGCGTCGGCGTCGTCGACCACGACGTAGATCACGCTCGTGCCGGCCGGCGTCGCCGTAGAGTCCGGTCGGTCGCCGCACATGATCGCGCTGCTGCCGATCTGGACCTCGGCGTGGGCCACACGGCCCTCGTCGTCCTCGTGGACCTCGAGCGCCTCGGCGCCGAGGACCTTCTCGAGCCACGCGATCGAGGCGCGCGCGTCGTTGAACCGCAGGGTGGGGAAGACCGTCTGAGACATGCCCCCAACCTAGGGGGTGCGCGGCAACGGGTCCGGAAGATTCGGGAGGTCCGTGGGAGTGCGCGCCGCGGCGGATCCCGAGAACGCGTAGTCGTCGAGTGGGTAGTTGCGACTGCTCCAGCGCGCTTCGAGCACCGTCGAGGGGCGGATGTACGGGACGTCGCCCTGCGAGTTGACGTAGTAGGT
This sequence comes from Patulibacter sp., assembly GCA_041648495.1. Lineage (GTDB taxonomy): Bacteria > Actinomycetota > Thermoleophilia > Solirubrobacterales > Solirubrobacteraceae > Patulibacter. Next base: position 9,651 of record JBAZOW010000098.1, on the reverse strand, counting down.
CCGGACGCCGCCGTTGAGCTCGCGGAAGTAGTAGTTGAGGTTGCGACCGCGACGGACGACCCGGCGGTGGTACGCGGCGTGGGCACCGGGCCGGACCTCGACGGTCGTGGCCGCTCGCTGCCGTGCCGTGGTGATCGCGCGGACCGCGTGGGCCGCGGCCAACTCGACCAGCGCGTGCCAGCCGGTCCCGGTCCACGAGTACGGCCCGACGATCATCCAGCGGTTCGGCAGCCCCGGCAGGCTCACGCTCTCGTAGGCCTGCAGTCCCTGGCGGGCGTAGAACGCGCCGAGGTCGAAGCCATCGCGGCCGACGACCGCACCGGGCGCGTAGCTCTCGGGGTCGGAGAACAGCTCGTAGCCGGTGGCGAGCACCAGCACGTCGACCTCGTGCTCGGTCCCGTCGACGGTCCGCACGCCGCGGGGCGTGATCCGCTCGATCGCGGTGGTGTGGAGCGCCACGTTGGGGCGGTTGAACGCCCGCAGGTACGTGTTCGACAGGGTCGGACGCTTGGTCAGCGGACCGAAGTCCGGCTGGAGTGCGGCAGCGGTCTCCGGGTCGCGGACCACGCGCCGCAGGTAGGCCCGGAAGCCCGCGCGGGCTACGCGATCGAAGCCCCGCAGGATCGGACGCGCCAGCGTCGGCGGGGTCGAGACGAGGAACCGCGTGACAGCCTCGATCGCCAGCAGGCCGACCGCGTGCAGACCCGCCGCGACCCCGGGGATCGCCAGCGCCCGCTGGACCGCCTTCGGCACCGCCGCGTCGGGCTTGGGCAGGCACCAGACCGGGGTCCGCTGGAAGACGTCGAGCCGGGCGACCTCGGGCGCGATCGACGGCACGATCTGGACCGCGCTGGCCCCGGTGCCGACGATCGCGACGCGCTTGCCGCGCAGGTCGACATCGGCGTCCCAGGTGTCGGGCCGCTGGATCGTCCCGGCGAAGTCCTCGACGCCGGGGATCCCGGGATCGGCCTTCGCGCGCAGGAACGCGCCGACCGCGGTGATCACGAACCGCGCGGTGACCTCGTCGCCGTCGGACAGGGTCAGCTGCCAGCAGCTTCGCGACGCGTCCCAGGTCTCGCGCACGACCTCGGCGCCGAAGCGGACGTGCTCGATCACGCCGAAGCGCTCGGCGACGTCGCGGTGGTACGCCTGGACCTCCGCGCCCTTGGCGAAGATCCGCGACCAGCGCGGGTTGCGGGCGAACGAGTACTGGTAGGCGATCGACGGGATGTCGACGCTGATCCCCGGATAGCGGTTGTCGCGCCAGCTGCCGCCGACGTCGTCGGCCCGCTCCAGCAGCACGAAGTCGTCGATCCCCGCGCGCTGGAGCAGCACCGCGACGGCGATCCCGCCGGGACCGGCGCCGATCACGACGACCTCGTGATCGGGGGCGACGGTCTGCTCCGGCGCGGGGGACGAAGAAGGGACAGCGGTGGAGTGCGTCATCGGCGGACCGGTCGAATCGAGCGGGCAGGGGGCAGCGGGCAGTGCCACAGCCTACGCCCCGACCAGCGTGAATGTACCAAGTCGGACATTCGAAGTGGACCACGTCTCCTCCGCCGCGGATCGTTCGGGCAAGGACCCACGCGCCCCGCCGGTCGAAAACGCCAGCGGCCCTACGGCCAGGCTGCGCCGGACTTCGCGCACCGGCCGGCACCTATGATCGGCGGTGAGCAACGCGCACCGCTCCCCTCCGTCCCCCAGAGAAGGATTCCCCGTGCCGCACCCCAAGCTCGCGACCGGCGTCCTCGTCGCCGCCATCTCGCTCGCCTCGGCCACGTCCGCGATCGTGCCGTCGCAGGCCGAAGCCCGGACCCGCCACTGCCCCAGCTACGGCCAGGCCTACGACATCACCGCCAAGTCGGTGTCGTGCAAGACCGCCCGCATCGTGTACCGCACGATGCGCCGCAGTGGCGACGCGATCGAGCTCGGCTTCCGCTGCTCGGTCCAGGCCCCGCGGACCCGTCCGCTCCACCTGCGCTACACCTGCAAGAAGGGGAAGCGGTCGGTGGGCTTCTCGGTCCGCGGCGGCAAGACCTTCTAGCGGCGCGGGCGGCTCCCGACGGACCTACCCCCGTATCCGCGGAACGGAGACCACGACGACCCGCCGGCCCGGCGAGCTGACGGCGACCCGCACCCGCGCCGAGACCGTGTGGCCGCGCAGGCGGCGGGTGGCCGCGCTCGAGAGCCGGATCCGCACGGAGCCGCGGCGCCCGCTCGCCAGTCGCGTCGGCGCGAGCACCGTCGCCCGGTACGTCCGGCCGCCGATCCGCACGTTCGTCCGCTTCGACGCGGCGATCCGGCACGGACCGTCCGGGCAGGTCACCGTCGCGACCGTGACCGTACGCGAGCGACCGACGCGCAGCCGCCCCGTCCGCCGCGTGACCGCCGGCGACCGCTTCGCGACCCGAGCCGGCGCGACCGGCGGTGCCGGCAGCAACGGGGCCGGCCCCAGGACGACCGGCACCGGAACCGGCACGACCGGCTGCGACCCACCGTCGTCCGGATCCTCCGGTCCGACCACGACCGGTCCGCCGAGCACCGCACGCAGCGTCAGGGGATCGAGATCCGTCCCCGCCTCGTAGAACCCGGCGAACGGCGCGACGCCGTCGCCCGTCAACTTGGCGGCCACGCCGTTCCAGCCGGCGGCGCCGTCGACGACCGACGGGGAGCCGGCGGACAGCTCGGCGATCGTGACGCCCGGGTACTCCGTGGCCGACGCTCCCGGCTGATTCGGCTTGCTGGTGACGTCGGCCACCAACCGGCTGCCGCTCCCGCCGATCACGACGCGCGGATCGGCGATCCGCAGCGTCAGCGCCGGTCCGGTGCCGGCACCGTAGGCGTCGACGTGCCCGGAGAAGCTGACGCTGCCCCCCAGCCGGACGGTCGTGCCCGCCCCCGCGTCGTGGACTCCCGAGACCACGGGGAACCGAAACGTCCCGTCGGCGTTGATCGTGACCCCGCCGTCGACCACGGTGGTGCCGTGCGCGATCGGCCCCGCGATGTAGCGCCGGAAGCTCTGCTTGACGCCCCAGTCGAGGTACCCGCCGACGACGCTCACCGGCCCGGCGATCCGCGCGGCGACCGTGACGGCCACCGTACGGCTGTAGCTCGTGCCGACGTCGTTGCGCAACCGCGCGCGGAAGACCGCGCCCGACAGGTCCGCCGTTGCGTCCTCGAGCACCAGCCGTCCGGCGGTCGCATCCTCGATGTTGGCCCACACCCCGCCGACCCGGTGCTGCCACTGGATCTCGGGGTACGGGTTGCCGGCGGGAAGCACTTCGAGCACCGCGTCGGAGCCCTCGGCCACGGTGATCGGCGCCGGCTCGAGCACGGTCGTCGGCGGCGTCTGGACGTCCAGACGGGCCGCGCTGCTGGCCAGCTCACCGGCTGCGTTGCTCAGGACCGCGCGGAACTGCCGGCCCGTGTCCGCCGCGTCGACATCGACCCGCAGCTGCAGGCCGGTCTCGCCGGCGATCTCCTGCCAGCCGCCCTGACCGGGCGTCCGCGACTGCCAGCGGACGGTCGGCGCCGGATCGCCCGCGACGGCGATCGTGAACGTGGCGTCCGTGGTGCTCGCGCCGGACGTCAGGGCGACCGTCGCGTCGGCGGGCTGCTGCGTGAACTCGGGGGACCGCGCGACGTAGCCGTACGAGCTGGGGGTCGTGGCGTTCTGGGTCCAGGCCCCGAGCACGACCCGACCGTCGACGACGCCGGCCAGCTGGGTGCCGTACGAGATCAGCGGCACATCGGGCAACGGGAACAGGTGGCGCAGCTGGCCCGCCTCGATCCGCGCCAGCTGGGTGCCCTGGCGCGCGGTCACGTAGAGCGTGTCGGTGGCCGGATCGACCGTCGTGCGCTCGGTGTCGGGAATCGACCCGGGGATGGTCACCGGGGCGCCGGGGGCCTCCATCTTGACCGTGCCCCAGAGGTTGGGCGTCGGCATGAACCAGACCTTGCCGGCCGCACCGATCAGGTAGATGCCGCCGTTGGAGACCCGCAACGTCACGGCCTCGGTCCCGGCCGCCTCGGGCAGCGGCTCGGCCACGGCGCGGGCGCCGTCGATGTACAGCTGGATCGGCTGGCCGCCGGTGCTGCGGGTGGCGATCAGTCGACGGGGCGCGGTCGCGCCGCCGTCCTGGACGAGCGCCAGCGAGCTGATGAACCCGTCGAGCGGCCGACCGCTGAGCCCCACGATCGGGCCGATCCGGCGCGGGGTCCACGCGCCGTCGACGCGGACGACTTCCCACAGGTCCGGGTCGGCGAACGTCAGCGTGCTGTAACGCGCCACCAGGTAGCGGTTGCCCCGTGCGTCCCAGACGCCGCTGCCCGCGACGGTGCGGTTGTTCTCGCCGGGCACGGTCAGCGGGCCGCCGGTCAGGGTCGTCCCGTCCCAGGTGTAGGTGTGGATCCGGCCGTAGTTCATGCCGCCGGCCGCGAAGATCGTGCCGGAGACCGGGTCCATCGCGACCGAGGCCGGGGACAGCAGGGCGTTGCCCGCGCGCCCCTTGCGGGCCAGCGTCGCGCGGTCGAGGATCGTCAGGCCGCCGGTGCCACCGTCGTGGACGCCGATCAGCTCGTTGGCCGACGTCGCGGGCCGCAGCGTCATCAGACCGCGCTCGGTCCCGAGCGGGCGGCTGTCGTAGACCGGGGTTCCGGCCGGGGTCCAGGTCTCGCCCGCCGGCTTGCCCCCGGGTCCCTCGTACGCGAAGGAGACCAGATCGAGCACCGTGTTCGGCGGGTAGCTGAAGACCTCGGCGCCCTTCGGGGTCAGTAGGGCGGGAAGCCCGCTCCAGCTCGTCGTGCCGTCGGCGATCGCGGGATCGATCTCCTCGACGTCCAGCGACGCGAGCTCGATCTCCTCGGACGCGGTGACCTCGCCGCCGGTGATCGGCCGGCTGGCGATCGTGGCGTAGAGCGACGCGCGCTCCTCCGAGATCTCGATCCGCGGGTCCGAAAGGGTCATGTCGAGCAGGCACGGGCGGACGAACGGGACCGGCTCGCAGTGGCCGAGGAAGACAACCGTCCCGGCGAGCTGCAGCTCGGTCTGCTTGGTCGTCGCGTCGTACGAGCCCGACGCGACGGGGAAGTGGAACGTCCCGTCGGCGTTGCGCGTCGCGCCGTCGGAGAGGGTCGTCCCCTGCGCGCCGATGTAGCGACGCCAGGACTCCTTCAGCCCCCAGTCGAGACCGCTCCCGGAGGTGATGGCCACGGGTGCGGCCCGGGCTGGTTCCTGATTCGCCAGGCCGATGGCCAACACGGCCAGGACAAGCAGGGGTAGAGCGCTGATCCAGCGCAACGACGAACGCATTCCACGTCTCCAGTGGGGCAGTAGGGTCGCCTAATCTTAGGTGGTCCTACCAAATGCCGTCCGGTGCCCCGAACCACAGCCGTCGCCGCTCGGCCTCACTCGTGCTCGCGAGCCGCCCCGTCGACATCGGCCGCCCCGCCCCCGACCACCGCGAGGATCGCCTCGGCGGCCTGCGACGCGAACGCCGCGATCCGCTCCCGGGTGAACCGTTCCGGGTCCTCCAGCATCAGCCGCGCCAGGTACTCGGCGTTGCCGCGGACCACGTGGGCGACCAGCTCGTGGTCGAGGTCGTCGAGGCCGACGCGCCCCAGCAGCTGCGCGGCGACCGGTTCGAGCGCGCGCCGCCAGCGCTCGCGGCCCTCGCGGATCGCCTCGCCGACGCTCTCCGGGGTTCCCGCCACCGGCAGCAGGACGAGCCGCCAGGTGTCGGGACTCTGGGCGACACCGTCGAGAAAGACCAGCAGCCCGTCGCGGATCCCGACCAACGGATCGCTCGCCGCCGCTCCGGCGGCGACCGCGGCCTCGGCATCGACGAAGGCGCGCTCCTGCTCGCGCACCATCAGCGCATGCTGCAGGCCCTCCTGCGATCCGAAGACCGCGTAGACGACCGACTTGGCGATCTCGGCCTCCGCCGCGACCGCCTCCATCGTCATCCCGGCGAACCCGTTCGCGGCGATCAGCCGCAGGGTCGCGTCGAGGATCTGCTCGCGTCGGACCTCACGCGGCAACCGCTTCGCGTACCGCCGTGTCGTCGCCGCCATCGGGGCCAGTCTGACACGCGGGCGCGTACGCTCCCCGGACGCCGCGCAGCTACTTCTTCTTCGGCATCTCCACGGCAACGACCCTCGCCACGCGGCGCTTCTTGCTGTCGTTGAGCCACGCGACCCGCACCGACCTGGAGAGGTACTTCCTCTTCGAGAGATGCGAGCAGCGGATGATGCCGCCCGATACCCCGTCGCCGTAGGAGCAGACGGTCTTCGCGTCCACGGCGTAGGGCACGGTGCGCTTGCCCGTCTTGACCCGTAGCTTGCCGGCCGTGTACGAGACGGTCTTGCCCTTGGCGAGCTTCACGGCGATGCCCGAACCCGAGGGGGTCTCCGCCGTGGCGGAGGCCGGGACGAAGGCAAGCACGCCGGCGGCGCTGAGAACGAGAAGCTTCTTCATGCAGATCCCTAACAGGTCGCGGGTACTCAGGCCACTCTAAGGCACCGACGGATGGTCCACCAAGCCCTCTGAGCCCACCGCGCAGTCGGAACTCTCACCCCCACCATGGTGAGTACTGCTCCATGGTGGGAGGTCGTCCGTCGCTCAGGCCAGCGTCGCCGTGTCGATCACGAAGCGGTAGCGGACGTCGGACTGCAGAACGCGCTCCCAGGCCTCGTTGATCCGGTCCGCCCCGATCACCTCGACGTCGGCGCCGATCCCGTGCTCGGCGCAGAAGTCGAGCATCTCCTGGGTCTCGCGGATCCCGCCGATCAGCGACCCGGCGAACGACTTGCGCTGCATGATCAGCGAGAACGCCTGGACCGGCAGCGGCTCCGCGGGCGCGCCGACGTTGACCAGCGTGCCGTCGGTCCGCAGCAGCCGCAGGAAGTTGTTGACGTTGACCTCGGCACTGACCGTGTTGATGATCAGGTCGAAGCGCCCGGCCAGGTCCTTGAAGGTCTGACGGTCGCTCGTCGCGTGGTAGTGGTCGGCGCCCAGCCGCTTGCCGTCCTCCTGCTTGCGCAGCGACTGCGACAGCACCGTGACCTCGGCGCCGAGCGCCTTGGCGATCTTGACCGCCATGTGGCCGAGCCCGCCCAGGCCGACGATCGCGACCTGCTTGCCCGGACCGGCGCCCCAGTGACGCAGCGGCGAGTAGGTCGTGACTCCCGCGCAGAGCAGCGGCGCAGCGACGTCCAGGCCGATCCCCTCCGGGATCCGCACGACGAAGTCCTCGTTGACCACGACGTCGGTCGAGTAGCCGCCCTGGGTGGTCGTCCCGTCGCGGTCGGTGCCGCCGTAGGTCGGGGTGTTGCCCGGCAGGCAGTACTGCTCGTTGCCGTCCTTGCAGTTGTCGCACTCGCGGCAGGAGTCGACCATGCAGCCGACGCCGACGCGGTCGCCGACCGCGTGCTTGCTGACGTCCGAGCCGACGGCGGCGACGACGCCCGCGATCTCGTGACCGGGGACCAGCGGGTAGTTCGTCGGCCCCCACTCGCCACGGACGTCGTGGATGTCGGAGTGGCAGATCCCGCAGAACTTGATGTCGATGTGGACGTCGTGGGGACCGAGGTCGCGGCGCTCGATCGTCAGGGGAGCGAGCGGATCGGTGGCCGACGTGGCCCCGTAGGCGTTGACGTTGAACATGCGTGGCGAACCTCGTGTCGGGGGGACGTGCACCGAACATGCTCGCAGCCGGGCCTCGACCCTCCCTAAAGCGGCGGGCGCGGTAGCGTGGGCGAGCCCGTGTGCCTGTCCCCCGAAGTCGACGTCGTCGCCGGTGCCGCGATCTGCGGGATCGGCGTCGCGACGCTGTTGCAGGTCCGCCGCAAGCGCGACCTGATCATCGGCGCGCTGCCGCTCGGCTTCGGCCTGCACCAGGTGACCGAGGCGTTCGTCTGGCTCGGCTTGCGCGACCAGGTCTCGGCGGGTCTGGGCGACGCGGCCCGCGACGTCTACGTCGGCTACGCCCAGGTGGTGCTGCCGATCGTCGTGCCGCTCGGCTTCGCGCTGCTCGAGCGCGACCCGCGGCGGCGCCGGTTCGTCTGGCCGTTCGCGGCGCTCGGCCTGGCCGTCGGCCTGTTCCTGCTCTGGCACCTGCTCGGCGGCGGGATCGTCGCCGAGGAGCGCGACCACTGCGTCGCGTACATCACCACCACGCCGCACGCGATCCCGTCGGCGACGGCCTACGTGCTCGCGGTCTGCGTCCCCGCGCTGCTGTCGAGCCGACGGCACCTGCGCTGGTTCGGGCTGGTCAACATCGTCGGGCTGGCGATCGCCGCGACGATGCAGGAGGAGGAGTTCACCTCGGTCTGGTGCCTCTACGCCGCGGTGATGAGCTGGCTGATCTTCCTGCACTTCCGCGCCGAGGCGAAGGCGATCACCGCAGCCCGAGGCGCGCCGCCTCCGGCGTGAGCGTCGGGAAGGCCACGCGCGCCAGATCCGGCACCAGCTGCGGAAGCCGCTCGAGCTCGCCCCGGTGCAGGCCGGAGCGCAGCGCGTCGTGCACCGCACCGACCGCCAACTCGGCGGCGAACCGGGCCGCCGCGGGGTCGTCGGCACCGGCGTCGATCAGCATCGCCGCCGTCCGGTCCACGAGCGCTTCGAGCCCCGCCCGCTGCAGGTCGACCGCATCGATGCCGGCGGCGTGCACCTCGAACAGGACGATCTCCGCCCGCACGGGGTCGGCCAAGAGGAACTCGACAGTGGCCCCGAGGCAGGCAACGACCCGGCCGAACGGCTCGGCCCCGGGATCGTCTGCGCCCACGAGCACGCCCGTCAGATCGTCGAGGAACTCGCGGTAGACGGACAGGAAGGCCTCGTGCTTGCTCGCGAACATCGCGTTGAACGACCGCCGGTGGACCTTCGACACCGCCAGGATCGACGTGATCGAGAGCTCGGCGTAGCCGGCGACGCTCACGATGCTCCGCGTCGCGTCGAGGATCCGCGCCCGATGTTGTTGCTCGATCTCCGTCCGGGAGACGCTGGGGGGCTTCACGATCATCTTCGAGTATCCGCCGAGCCCTGATCCAACCAGGGGGCGCGGTCCGCGCCTACTCCTCATTGGAACGTTCCGAGGTCGGCCGCCCGGGCCCGCCGTCCGTCGTTGCGGAAGCGGTCCCGGGCGGCCGGCCGGCCCTACGCGGCGCTCCGCTTGACGCCCTTGATCACGACGGTGCGATTCCAGCTCACGGCCTTGCCCGTCTTGGGCTTGAACGTGACCTTGACCGCGACCTTCACCGTGCGACCGTTGCGCAGCTGCGCCCTCTGCCCCGCCGTCAACCGCGGGCGGGCGTTGATCGTGGCCACGTCGGACGCGCGGATCGTCCGCGTCGTCTTGGCGACCCGCGACCCGCTCAGCGTCACCCGGCCGGCGCCGATCCCGCCGAGCCGAACCGAGAGCTTGGTGCTGCTGCCGCTGGTCGAGACGACCTGCGGTGCGCAGTCGGCGGCCGTGAACCGCAGCGACGTCCGCGTCACACGGCCGTTCTGGCCCGTGTAGACGGCATTGGCGATCTTGTCCGCCGCGCAGACGTCGTTGGTCGCCTTGAGGATGCCGTTGTCACCACTGTCGATCTTCAACCGGAAGCTGTCGATCGGCACGTCCGGCACGTTGACGAAGGTGGTGACCAGCT
>JBAZOW010000097.1:0-11783 GCA_041648495.1 Patulibacter sp. | reverse complement strand
GGTCACGGCTCACCGGCCGCGCGTTTCACGTGAAACGCGCCCTGCAGCGGTGCCGAAGGCCCGATGTTTCACGTGAAACGGTGGTAGCTTCCCTGGCCCTTGGGCACGATCTACGCCATCGCCAATCAGAAGGGCGGGGTGGGCAAGACCACCACCGCCGTCAACCTCTCCGCCTGCATTGCGGAAGCCGGCTTCCCGACCCTGCTCGTGGACATCGACGCGCAGGCAAACGCGACCGTCGCGCTCGGCCTGCCGAAGAACTCCGAACCAAGCGTCTACGACGTGCTTCGGGGCGACGTGCGGGCCGCCGACGCGGTCCTCCCCACGGCTATCGATGGCCTCTCGATCCTTCCGGCCCAGCCCGACCTGGCCGCCGCGACGGTCGAGCTGGCGCGTGAATCGGGCAGTGACGGACGACTCCGCGACGCTCTCGAGCCACTCCGCGAGCGGTTCAAGTTCATCGTCCTGGACTGCCCGCCGTCGCTCGGTCCGTTGACGATCAACGCCCTGGTCGCGGCCGATCGGGTGATCGTTCCGGTGCAGGCCGAGTACTTCGCGCTGGAGGGCCTGGCGGGCCTGCTGGACACGCTGGGACTGATCCAGCGCCGACTCAATCCGCGCCTGACCGTGGCCGGGATGCTGCTGACGATGCACGACACGCGCACCCGCCTGTCGCACGACGTGGAGCGCGAGGTCCGCGAGCACTTCCCGGATCTGGTCTTCGACACGGTCGTCCCGCGCAACGTCCGGATCAGCGAGGCCCCCAGCTACGGGATCCCCGTGATCCACCACGACCCGCACTCCAGTGGGGCGACCGCGTACTTCGACCTTGCCAAGGAGTTGGTGGCCCGTGGCTGACGAGAAGCCCAAGGGTCCCGGTCTGGGGGCCAAGCCCAAGTCCCGCCAGCGCGGAATGGGTCGCGGGCTCGCCTCGATCCTGGCCGCCGACGAACGGTCCGAGGAGTCCGCGGGGCGCCCCGAGTTTCGGTCGCTGCCCGTCGAGCTGGTGGTCCCCAACCCGGGTCAGCCGCGACGCGCGTTCGACCCCGAGGCGCTGCAGGCGCTGGCGGGATCGATCGCCGACCGGGGCGTCCTCCAGCCGGTGCTGGTGCGCCCGCTGCCGGGGGGTCGCTACGAGCTGGTGGCCGGGGAGCGTCGCTGGCGCGCCACGCAGCTCGCCGGTCTGACCGACATCCCCGCGCTGATCCAGGAGCGCGACGACGCGACGACGCTCCAGGCCGCGTTGGTCGAGAACATGGCCCGGGCCGACCTCAACCCGGTCGAGGAAGCCCGGGCGGTGGCGGCGCTGGTCGAGGACATGGGTCTGACCCGCGAAGCCGTCGGCAAGATGGTCGGACGCTCGCGCGTGGCGATCTCGAACCTGGTGCGGATCCTCGATCTGCCCGATGACGCGCTCGACCTGATCGGGTCCGGGGTGCTGTCGGAGGGCCACGGACGGGCGCTGCTGCTGGCCGACGGCCACGACGTTCGGCGCCGGCTCGCGGAGAGCGCGGCGGCCGAGGGGTGGTCCGTTCGGGTGCTGGAAGCGCGGGCCCGCGAGGCGCACGGCGGCTCCCGTTCGAAGACCCGGCGGACCGCGGTCTCGGCCGACCAGTCGGCGGCGGCCGAGACGCTCGGCGACCGTTGGAGCCGCGGTCTCGGTCGGGACGTCAAGGTCCGGCCGAAGGGCGACGGCTTCGTCGTCGAGATCCGGGTCGACGACGTCGCCCAGGCGGAGCAGCTGAGCGATCGCCTGGGCCTCTGAGGCAGCGGTAGAAACGCGATTTGCAACCGACTCCGGCGGGAACACTCGCCGTAGGAATCTGCGATACGATTCTGCTCCTTCGGGCGATTAGCTCAGTCGGTTAGAGCGCTTCTCTGATAAGGAAGAGGTCGGTGGTTCGAGTCCACCATCGCCCATCACAACGGCCCGCACTGCGGGCCGTTCGTCTTTCTCGAGTCGGATCCGGGCGCGATCTCCCACTGAAGCTGGTTCGGGCGCGCCACGCATATACTCGAAGGACGGGATTCGCAGGGTCGTTCGGACCCGCGGTGACGCCCGTCGGAGCTGGCATGCAGGAAATGACGATTTACGGCGTGAGTTTCGACATGGTCGGCAAGCAGCCGATCGTGCTGCTCAAGTGCTCGGATTCCAACCGCTTCCTGCCGATCTGGATCGGCCATCCCGAAGCGGCGGCGATCCTGATGCGCCTTCAGGGGGCTTCCACGCCGCGCCCGATGACCCACGACCTGATGGTCGATGTGCTCGAGCAGTTCGACGTCAAGTGCACGAAGGTCGCCGTCACCGAACTGCGCGACAACACCTTCTACGCGACGATCACGCTCGAGCAGAACGGGCGCGAGGTCGAGATCGACTCGCGGCCGTCCGACGCGTTGGCGTTCGCGGTCCGCTGCGGTGCCCCGATCTTCGCGGCGGCTGAGGTCATCGAGGAGTCGGCGATCGAGTTCGACCGCAGCGCCGACGAAGCGGACGACGTCGTCGATCGCTTCCGCAGCTTCCTCGACGACGTCTCGCCGGACGACTTCCGTCAGCAGGGCTGAGACGAGTCGGGTCGGGCGGTCGAATCCGGCCGCGGGCGCGCGGCGACCCCGCCGACCCGCTTGACGAGGGTCGCGGCGACCGCCGACCCCCGATACGGGTGACCTGTCCCGATTCCGCCCCGAAAATCGCGACCGATCCATCGCTGAGGGTCCCGGATCCCGTCAGACAGCCCGGAAACGGCCTCAGAGGCGATTTGGGCGATTTCGCCCTGTTCCGGCCACCCTTTCGGTGGCGAGACGAGCGATCGCGGGTCAGTGGTCGCCGAGCGCGAGCTCGAGCAGCCGCTCGACGAGCGCGTCGAAGCTGATGCCGGCCGCCTCGGCCGACACCGGCAGGTAGCTCGTCTGCGTCAGGCCGGGAACCGCGTCGACCTCGAGCACGAACAGGTCGCTGGTTGCACGGTCAAGCAACAGATCGACCCGCGCGAACCCGCGGCATCCCAGCGCGGCGTACGCGCGACGCGCGAGCGCCTCGGCCGCGGCCTTGGTCGACGGGTCGAGCTCGGCGGGACAGGTGAACGTCGTCTGTCCGATCGTGTACCGCGCGCTGTACGGATCCTGGTCGCGCGGATGGACCTCGACGATCGGCAGGGTCTCGTCGCCGAGCACCGAGACCGAGAGGTCGTGACCGTCGACGTACTTCTCGAGCAGCGCCCGACGGTCGTACGAGAGCGCGGCGATCAGCGCGTCCGGCGCCTCGGTCGGCTTGCGGACCGTGCGCAGACCGAGTGCCGACCCCTGCCGGGCCGGCTTGACGATCAGCGGGAACCCGAGGCGGTCGCCGATGGCCTTGAGCGCGTCCGCGGCCCCCAGCTGCTTGAGCGCCGAGCTCGACACGCTGACCGCGTCCGGCGTGGCGATCCCCGCGTCGGAGAGCACGCGCTTGGCCACGATCTTGTCCCAGCAGCGCTCGCACGACCCGGGGTCGGATCCCGTGTAGGGGATACCGAGAACTTCGAGCAGCTCCTGGACGGTGCCGTCCTCGCCGTCCTCGCCGTGCAGCGCGACGAAGGCCACGTCCGGCCGCAGGCCGATCAACGTGCGTACCAGCTGGTGGTCGACGTCGATTCCGTGGACCTCGTGACCGAGCCGGCGCAGCGCCTCCTCGACGCGCTGTCCCGACTGCAGCGAGACCTGACGCTCCAGCGAGCGTCCGCCCTGCAGGACCGCGACGCGCATCAGCCGTTGCTCCGTCGGCGCCCGGCGGTTCGCAGCGGGACGACCGGGGCGTCGGCGGTGCCCGGATCGGATTGCGGCTCGGTGGAGCCCGTCCCGCCGCTGCGGGGCCGGCTGGTGCCGGTCAGCGACGCGTAGAGCTCCATCTGCTCGGCGACGACGGACGAGATCCGGGCGATGCCGGTGCGGATGTCGTCCTCGGAGACGCCCGAGAAGTTGATCCTCATCGAGTTGCCGCCGCGGCCGTCGAGGTACGCGGCCCGGCCGGGCACGAAGGCCACGTCGTGCTGGAGCGCGCGGGCGAGCAGGTCGGTCGTGTCGACCCACTCGGGGAAGGTGACCCAGACGAACAGGCCGCCCTTCGGGCGCGTCCAGGTCGTGCCCTCGGGCATGTGCTCCTGGAGCGCAGTCAGCATCACGTCACGGCGCGCCTGGTAGACGTCGGACTGGCGCTGGACGTAGTCGCGCCAGTCCCGCTCCTGGAAGTAGTACGCGACGAACAGCTGGCTCATCGACGACGAGTTCAGGTCGCTGCCCTGCTTGCCGATGATCATCTTCTGCCGCACGGGGGCCGGAGCGACGGTCCAGCCGACCCGGATCCCCGGCGAGAGGATCTTCGACAGCGTGCCGCCGTAGACCACGAAACGTCCCTCGTCGAGCGAGAACAGGGTCGGCAGCGACTCGCCCTCGTAGCGCAGCAGGCCGTACGGGTTGTCCTCGAGGACCAGGATCTCGCGCTCGTTGGCGATCTCGACCAGGCGCTTGCGGCGCTCCAGCGACATCGTCACGCCGCCCGGGTTCTGGAACGTCGGGATCGTGTAGATGAACTTCGGAGTACGGCCCTCGCGCTCGAGCTGCTCGAGCGTCGTCTCGAGGATGTCGATCCGCATCCCGTCCTCGTCCATCTCGACCTGGACCACATCGGCCTGGTACGCGCTGAACGTCGGCACCGCGCCCGGGTAGGTAGGTCCCTCGGCCAGGATCACGTCGCCGGGATCGACCAGCGTCTTGCACATCAGGTCGATCACCTGCTGGCCACCGGTGGTGACCAGGATGTCGTCGGGGTCGACGGCGGTGCCCTCGGCGGCCATCACCGCCGCCAGGCACGGCCGGATCTCGGCCATGCCCTCGGTCGGGGCGTACTGCAACGCGCGCGCGGCGTCGCCGGCGGCCATGTGGGAGAGGACCTTGGCCAGGTCCTCGGCGGGGAACAGCGTCGTATCGGCCAGTCCGCCGGCCAGGGAGATCACGTCTGGACGCTCGGTCAGCGCCATCAGATCGCGCATCGCCGAGCTCTTCATCACCTGCGTGCGCTGGGCGAAGAGCGCGGTGTACCGCTCGAGATCGCCGTGCGGACGTGCGGTCGATCCGGACCGTGCCGCGGCGGCGCTCTGGGGTGCGGGGGTCCGCGCCCCAGGGGCCGTCGAGTCCGGGTCCTCTACAGTCATGCCACAACGGTATCGCCCATGACCTATCTTCTCGACCTCCTCCAAGGCATCGGCATCGCAGCAGCCGCCGGTGCCAGCCCCTTCCTCCCGCTCGCGGTCGCCGCTCTGGCCGGCCTCGTCAGCGTGGGAGCGAACTACGAGGGGACATCGTTCTCGGTGCTCCAGTCGCCTGTGGTGCTGGCGCTCTCGGTCGTGCTGGCCGTCGTCGCGTTCGTGCTGCGCAGGCGGTTCGAGAACCTCGCCGGCGAACGGGTGATGCTCGCGCTCGGCATGGTCTTCGGCGCGGTCGTGACCGCCGCGACGATCGCCGACAACAGCTCGACCTGGTGGCCCGGCCTGATCGCCGGTGCGCTGGCGGCGCTCGTGACCGGCCTCGGCGTGCAATCGCTCTTGCGGCGCACGCGCGCCCGGCTCGACAGCGACGGACAGACGACCCTCGCCGTCGGGGCGACCCTCGGGGCGCTCGTGGTGGCGATCCTCGCCGTCGTCCTTCCGCCGCTCGGCCTGATCGCCGTGATCATCGGGATCTGGCTCTACGTCGGCGGCCGTCGCCGCGAGTCGAGCAAGCACGCCGGCCTGCGCGTGCTCCGCTAGGACGCAGCTGATCGACCGCTCGATCCCGAGTCGTCCGGAGCGCCCGTCGTGCACCGTCTGAACCCTGCGGGGCGCGGTTCGCGTGGCGCTGCCCGACCGACGACGGGTTCCTTGGCGCGTCGGCTGCTGCTGACGCTGCTTGCGGCCGTGCTGGTCGCGGTGGCGACGATCGGCGGAGCATCTCCGGCCCGGGCCGTGACGACCGTTGGCCCGACCGCTCCGGTCGATGCGGTCGCGCAGGCGGGGACCGAGTCGAGCACGCCGGCGGCCGGCCCCGATGGCTCGACCGAGCCCGCCGAACCGGCGGAGCTGCCGCCCGGGACCACCACCGGAATCGACGGCACGGTCACCGTCACCCCGGAGGGGTCGAGCGACGGCAACGAGGTCCGCACGCCGTCGAGCCGCAACCGCGTTCCCGCCGGTCACCGGCTGACGGCCGAGCAGGCCGAGCGGATCGCCCGCGCCGACCCGAAGGCCCGGGCCGTTCGCGAGGACAACCCGGGGAGCTACGACCAGATCTTCCTCAAGGGCCAGACCCGCTGGCAGCTCTCGATCTACGCGAAGGGCAAGCCGCTGCGCGAGATCGGCCAGGTGATCATCGACGACGCCACCGGCAAGGTCGTCGAGTCGTGGGACGGCCCGTACGTCGCGTGGACGATGGCCCGGGGCTACGACGGCGCGTTCGGCCGTTCGATCACCAACCCGTGGCTGTGGGGCGTGCTGGTGCTGCTGTTCGTCGCGCCGTTCGTGCGCGTGCGTCCGCTGCGGATCCCGCCGTTCGCGCTGCTGGCGCTCGCGGGGCTCTCGGTACCGCTGGCGTTCTTCAACAACGCTCGGCTGGACTGGGCGGTGCCGTTGTCGTTCGCGCTGCTGGCCGGCCTGTTCGGCTGGTCGACGCTGCGCGCGCTGCGGCGACCGCGCGGCGCCCCGCGTCCGCTGTCGTTGTCGTTGCCGGTCTGGGGCCTGCTCCTGCTCGGAATCGTGCTGCTGACCTTCCGGATCGTCCTCAACGTGACCGACGGCAACGTGATCGACGTCGGCTACGCGAGCGTCGTCGGAGCCGACAAGATCGGGCAGGGCCAGTCGCTCTACGGCGGCTTCCCGTCGAACGTCGGTCGCGGTGACACCTACGGACCGCTGACGTACCTGGCGTACGTGCCGTTCGAGCAGATCTGGCCGTGGAGCGGGACCTGGGACGATCTGCCGGCCGCGCACGGCGCGGCGATCGCCTTCGACCTGCTGGCGACGCTGCTGCTGTTCCTGGTCGGTCGCCGGCAGGAGTTGGACCGCGCTCGCGGGACCCGGCGGGGCGTGCTCTACGCCTACCTCTGGCTGGCCTGCCCGTGGACCGCCTACGCGCTCAACAGCAACGCGAACGACGGGCTGGTCGCGGTGGCGATCGCCCTGCTGCTGCTGGTCGGCGCGCGCCCGCTGTGGCGCGGACTGGCCGGGGGTGCGGCGGCGGCGATCAAGATCGCGCCGATGGCGATCCTGCCGGTCCTGGCGACCCGCCAGGCGGTGCCGCCGACCGAGCCGGTGCGCTGGGGCCGCGCGGACTGGAACGTTCGCCGGCTGGTCGCGTTCTCGATCGGTGCCCTCGTGGTGCTCGTCGTGACGTCGCTGATCGTCCTCCACGGTCAGCCGGTGCGGTTGCTCTGGGACCGGACGATCGGCTACCAGGCGGGCCGCGACGCGCCGTTCATGCCGTGGGGCTTCTACGACTGGCTCGAGCCCGTGCGCGGGGTCGTCCGGGCGCTGGCGGTGCTGTTCGCGGTGGTCGTGGCGTTCCTGCCGCGGCGTCACGACCTGACGGGCACGGCCGCGATCGTGTTGGCGGTGCTGCTCGGTCTGCAGCTGGCGACCGAGTATTGGTTCTACCTCTACCTGACCTGGCTGGTGCCGCTGATCCTGGTCGCCGCCATCGGCGATCGTCCGATCGACTGGCCCGCGGTCCGTCGCCGCCGCGAGCGCCCCGCGGTGGTCCCGCGGATGCACGGCCCGATCGCCGAGGAAGACGCCCCCTGGGCGGCGGCGGTGCGGCGCGAGACGCCGGGGGCGTAGCGGGGGCCTACGCCCAGCGGGGCGAGGTCTGGATCGGGGTGATCGCCGTCGCCTGGCAGCGCTTCTCGGCGCCCTCGATCAGCACCGCGCAGAGCCACGGGTCCTTCTCCGACGGCTCGAAGCGGACCGGGAGCTTGGTCCGCATCGCCTCGATCGCCAGCTCCTTCTTGACCCCGATCACCGAGTCGCGCGGTCCGCACATCCCGACATCGGTGATGTAGGCGGTGCCCCGCGGCAGCACGCGCGCGTCGGCGGTCGGCACGTGCGTGTGGGTGCCGACGACGGCGGTCACGCGACCGTCGAACTCCCAGCCCATCGCGATCTTCTCGCTGGTCGCCTCGGCGTGGACGTCGATCAGGATGTGGTCGCAGCCCTGGCGCTCGAGCTTCTCGACCTCGGCCTCGGCCAGCGTGAACATGTGGCGACCCGGATCCAGGTGCAGGTTGCCCATGATGTTGAGGACGCCGAGCTTGATCCCGTCGCGCTCGACGACGCACGACCCGTGGCCCGGCATCGATGCCAGGTAGTTGGCGGGACGTACGATCGGCTTGACCTGGTCCAGGTACGACCAGACCTCGCGCTGCCGGAACGAGTGGTTGCCGAGGGTGATCGCGTCGACGCCCAGGTCGAACAGCTCGTCGGCGATCTTCGAGGTGATCCCGACGCCCCCGGCGGTGTTCTCGCCGTTGACGACGACGAAGGTCGGCCGGTACTGCTCGCGCAGCTCCGGCAGCGCGGTCCGAAGGGCCTTGCGCCCCACCGATCCGATGATGTCGCCGACGAAGAGCACGGATGCAGCAGGCATGGGTCGTACTCTGACGGACCGCTCGCCGCGCCGACCATCCCGTCCCGTCGTGCGTCGGCAGGAGCGTGGGCCGCAGGCGATTCGCCGAACGCCGTCGAGGTTCGACACGCACTGCGTGCTCAACCTCTACGGCGTTCGATCCTCGCGTCGCCCGCGACCCGTCTCGAGGCACCCCGGGTAGGATCGCCCGGTGCTGCACGCCGAGGGCCTCGTCCGCCGCTACGGCGACCGCACCGTTCTGCACGGGGTCGACGTGCGGGCCGCCGCCGGCGAGGTCGTGGCGATCCTCGGACCCAACGGTGCCGGCAAGACGACGCTGCTGTCGCTGCTCGCCGGGCTGCAGGAACCGGACGCGGGATCCGTCGGTCGCCCGCCGACCGAGATCGGCTGGATCCCCCAGCAGCCCGCGGTCTACCGCCGGCTGACGGTGCGCGAGAACCTGGAGCTGTTCGCGCGGCTCGACGGTGGGGCGTCGAATGGCGCATCCCCGACCGGGACGCCCGATTCGTCGGGAACGGTCCCACCCGGCGGCGCGTCGTCGTCCGGGAGGCCCGGCCCAGGTCGCCGCCGGTCCGAGTCGACCCGCGCCGAGCGCCGGGAGCGGGTCGATCGGATGCTCGACGAGGCCGGTCTGCGCGACCGCGCCGACGATCTGGTGGGGACGTTGTCCGGCGGCGGTCAGCAGCGGGTCAACATCGCCGTCGGCCTGCTCGCCGACCCGCCCGTGGTGCTGCTCGACGAGCCCTCGAGCTCGCTCGACCCGCGCCAGCGCGAGCGGATGTGGCGCTTCCTCACCGGTCTCGCCACCGCGGGCCGCGCCGTGGTCTTCTCGACCCACGACGTCGCGGAAGCCGAGCGCTACGCCGACACGATCCTCGTCCTGGTCGACGGCCGGATCGCCTACGCGGGTGCTCCCACCGCCTTCGCCGCGACGGCCGACGGGGACCTGCTGCGGGCCTTCGTCGACCTGGTCGAGGGTACGTCCGGCGTCAGCGAGGACGGGCCGCTGGGCCGCCGGCCCTCCGCCCCCGTCTCGGACCGCACGACGGGCGGTGACACCGATCCCCCGGGATCCTCCTCTCCGACCGGAGACGACCGATGAGCTCGCGGTGCCTGCTCCGCAGCGTCCGTCCGCTGGTCGCCAAGGACGCCCGGATCCTCCGTCGCTCGCCGCTGCTGGTCGGACTGCTGGTCGTCTATCCGCTGCTCGTCGCGCTGCTGCTCGGGGTGGCCCTGGCCGGCGGCCCGGCGAAGCCGACCCTGGTCCTCGTCGATCAGGTGCCGGCCGACCGCAGCACGATCGACCTGGGCAGCCAGGTCCTCGACGTCGGCGACTACGCCGAGCGCCTGGTCGACCGCACGACCGTGGTCCGGGCGAAGACCCCCGCCGAAGCCGAGCGGATGGTCCGCGACGGCGACGCGGTCGGGGCGGTGATCATTCCGCCGGACACCGTCGACCGGCTGCGCAAGGTGCTGTCGCTCGCGGGCTCCGAGGACCTGCCGACGGTGCGCGTCCTGACCAACGACGCCGATCCGGTCCAGGCCCGGGCGATCCGCGAGATGGTCGCGGGCCGGCTCGCCGAGGCCAACGACGAGATCGGCGCGCGGCTGATCGATGTCTCCTCGCAGTACCTGGGGATCCTGACCACGGGCGGCAACCTGCGGCTGTTCGGGTCCTCGCGGGAGATCATCGGGCTGCAGAGCGCCGCCGAGATCCTCGGCCGGGTCGCCGCGCGGCTGCCCGCCGGGGACGACCGGAACGACGTGCTGCGGGTCCAGCAGTTCGCCGAGATGGCGGTCCGCAACATGCAGCTGGCGCAGCCGCTGCTGCGGTCGGTCGCGGATCCGATCGCGGTCGAGCGGTCGAGCGTCACCGGTCCGGCCGTCCCGCTCGACGTCTACGCCGCGGCGGTCGCGGCGGCCGTCTCGCTGCTGCTCGTCGCGGTCTTCCTCGGGGCGGGCCTGATCGCGCTCGAGCGCGAGGACCGGACCTTCGGGCGCCTGCTGCGCTCGGCGGTCTCGATCCGCAGCCTGCTGACGGCGAAGACCCTGCTCGCGGGCGGCCTGGCGGCGGTGGTCGCGCTGGTGGTCTGCGCGGGTCTGGCGGTCTTCCTCGGTCTCGACGCCGGGCGGATCCCGCTGTGGCTGCTCGCCGTCGGAGTGGCGGGCGTGGCCAGCGGCGCGCTCGGGGTCGCGCTCGGCGCGCTGGCGCCCGAGGTCCGCGCCGCGAGCCTGCTGGCGATCCTGGTCCTCGTCCCCGTGATCGTGCTCGGCCTGGTGCCCGACGGCGCGACCTCGTCGGCGGTCGGCACGGTGATCGACGGAGTCTCGGCGATCGTGCCCTTCCGGCCCGCGCTGGACGCGGTCACCGCCGCGCTCGCTCACGGTCCGATCATCGGCCCGCTCGTCCATCTGGTCGTGCTGACCGCCGTCTGGAGCCTGCTGGCGTGGTGGGGCGTACGGCGAACCGCGGGCCGCGCGGGCTGACGGCGGCGGCCGGCCGCGTTACTTGCCCGCCCTGCGCGGGCAAACCGGCGTTTCCCGACCACGGGCCTACCATGGACCCATGGCCTTTCCGCGGTCCCGCCCCCGTCGCCTCCGCCGGACCCCGGCGCTCCGCGCGATGGTCCGCGAGACGCAGCTGCGCCCCGACCAGCTGGTGCTGCCGATCTTCATCGGAGAGGGGCAGGACGGTCCGCAGCCGATCGACGCGATGCCCGGCGTGTCCCGCCAGACCGTCGACGGCACGATCGAGCTGGCCCGTGAGGCCGCGTCGCTCGGCGTCGGCGGCGTGATGCTGTTCGGGATCCCGCTGGACAAGGACCCCGAGGGCAGTGGTGCGTGGGCGGCCGACGGCGTCGTTCAGCAGGCCAGCCGGGCGATCCGCGACCGGGTCGACGGGCTGACCGTCGGGACCGACCTCTGCCTCTGCGAGTACACGGACCACGGCCACTGCGGTCTGCTCGACGGTCACGGCGGGGTGCTCAACGACGCGACGCTCGCGCTGCTCGCCCGGGCGGCGGTCTCGCAGGCCGAGGCCGGCGCCGAGGTGCTCTACCCGTCGGACATGATGGACGGACGGATCGGCGTGATCCGCGACGCGCTCGACGCGGCCGGGCACGAGGACACGGTGCTGG
>JBAZOW010000096.1:0-11851 GCA_041648495.1 Patulibacter sp. | reverse complement strand
TACAACTACTACGCCGACAAGCACGTGATCCTCACCGAGCTGGTCGGTGAGCACGTGTCCGAGGCCGGTGCGCGGATGTCGGCGGCGCGCACCGTGGCGACGACCCCGCGGGAAGCGATCGAGCTCGGGGCCGTGGCGTACTTCCGGCTGCTGATGGAGTCGCCGGAGATGCTCGCGATGTACCGGCGCAACGCCGGCACGATCCGGGCCTACGCCTCCGGGGACCTCGTCGACGGGATCATCGACAGCCTGCGCACCGATCTCGAGCGCCTGCTCGCCGAGCGCGGAGCCAAGGACCTCGACACCGGTCTGCTGGCCGCCGGAGTGATCGGCGCGGGGATGGAGATCGCGATGCGCTTCGCCGAATCCGAGGGCGCCGATCCCGAGCGGGCGATCGCCGCGCTGCAGGCGCTCGTGGTCGACGGCCTGCTGGGCTGACGCCCGCGCCGACCGAGCCGGGGAATCGGCGGCCCACGGGGTAGAATCCTCGGAGTGTTCTGTCGCCATGGCCGCCGTGAAGAGAACTGCGTGGTCTGCGCCAAGGAGCAGCGCCGAAAGGCCGCCCGCAGCGCCGTGGGCACGGGCGGGATCATCAGCGCCCGATCGGGCGGCACGGCGCGCAGCGCGTCGCGCTCGGCCGCCTCGAGCGTGCGCAAGGCCAAGGTCACGACGGCGACCGGGTCGGGCCGCACGATGCGCGTCAAGCAGGCCACGCGCCACGCCGGCGACGGCTGGTCCAACGAGCTGCTCCCGGGCCTGCGGTCCAGCCTCGAGGCCCGCGGGCTGATCACCGAGATCGCCCGGGCCAACGCCCGCCTGGCGCGCCTGCAGAGCGATCCCCCGGGGCCGTACGCCACAGTCCGGGCGCTGGCCGCCGGCGACGCGCAGGATCGCGAGCAGGCCACCTGGCTGCTGTTCCAGATCGCCTACTACGGTCCGGTCGAGGGCAACGAGCCGTTCGCCACGATCGACGAGCTGCTGGTCCGCTGGGACGACCCGCTGCCCGACGCCGCGGCGCTCGAGGCCGCCAAGGTCGGTCAGCGCGGTGCCCACGCGCACGACCGCGGTCCGGCGACGTTGCAGGCCTACCGCGAGTGGGCCACCAAGGCCGGCGGCCAGCTGAAGGGCCTCGGGACCGGGGGTCCCGATCCCGCCCGTCGCTTCGACGCCGCCTACCGCGCGCTCGCGCTGCCGGGACTGAACCGCGACGCGCGCTTCGAGTTCCTGGTCACGCTCGGCCGCTTCGAGCTGCTCGAGGTCGCTCCCTGGTCGTTGCTGCTGGACGCGACCCGCAGCGGGCGCGATCCGCTCTCCGTCGCAGCCAAGCGGGCCTTCCTGACCGGCGATGCGGTGCTGCTGCAACGCCGCTTCGGGGCGTTCGTGCGGGCGCTCGGCGTCCCCGTCGCCGCCTGCGACCTGGGCTTTCTCAACTGGGAGCTGGGTCCCGGCCCGGGCGTGCCGCGGGGCTACCTCGAAGCCGGCGTGCCGGTCGAGCCGGACCCCGCCGAGATCACGCGCTTCGCGGTCGCCCTCGGACTCGAGGCCGACGAGGCCGACGACGAGACCTCCGCGTCCGACGACGAATAGGCCTGCTCCCGTCCCACCGGGTCGGGAGATCGTCGATGGTGGCGAGCGGAGCGGGTCGCTAGATTCAGGGGCGTTCGCATGTCTGAACCGCCGCGCGCTCCCTCCGCTCCCCGTCAGCGGCCGAGCTCCGACCGGCGACACAGACGATCGGTCGGCCGGGCGGGCCGCGACACCAGCCTCGTCGAGCAGGCGCTGCGCGAGCATCACGACCTGATGCTCCGGCGCGCCCGGCGCGTATCGATCTGCGAGGACGACGCCCACGACGCGGTGCAGGCCGCCGCCGAGCGGTTCCTGCGGTACCACCAACGGGTCGACCCCGAGACCCTGACCGGCTGGCTGGTTACCGTGACCCGCAACGAAGCGCTGCGGATCCGCAACGGCCGGGTCCGGATCGACGGCCCCGACCCCGACGAGCACCAGCTCCCGCACCACGGCGACTCGCCCGCCGAGCTGGCGGAGCGCGGGGAGGACCTCGACCTGGCCCGCGAGGCGCTCGCCGGCCTCAAGCCCCAGGAGCGCCAGGCACTGCTGCTCCAGGCCGAGGGCCACAGCTACGACGAGATCGCCGACCGCCTCGACTGGACGCGGACCAAGGTCAACCGCAACCTCACCGAAGGGCGCGCCCGGCTGCGGAGCGAGCTGCGCGGGATCGCCGCGGGGGAGTCCTGCGCGACCGCCAAGCCGCGAATCGAGCGGCTGGCCCGGGGCGAGGCGTCCGCCGACGACCTGATCGCGCTGCGCCCGCACCTGCGCCGCTGCATCAGCTGCCGCGCGCGCCTCCGCCGAGCGCGAGGCAGCCACTGGGTCGCCGTGCCGCCGATGCTGCTGGGCTGGCTGCCGTGGGTCGGACGACTCGGAGGCGCGCCTCCCACGCGGACCCGCGTCGGCACGCTGGTCGCCGACCGGATCGCCACCCTGCTCCCCGCGGGCGGCAGCGTGGTCAGCGAAGCCGGCCTGGCCGTCACCGCCGGCGTCGCCGCCACGGCCCTCGCCGCCGGCACGATCGCCGTCACCAACGAGGCTCCGACCGACAGCCCCCGACCGGTCACGCCCTCCACGCACCGCGCGCAGGTCGACCCCGGCCTGCTCACGGCCAGTGCCGCGCCGACCTTCCGCATGCCGGCGACCCGCGGCGCCAGTGCCGGGATCGGGACGAAGGCCTCCGCGAGCACGCCGACCCGAGCGACCCGGGCGACCCGCCGCGACCGGGCACCCGCCTCCCGCGTCGCCGAGCCGCCGGCCGGCGCGACCGCGCAACGCGAGTTCGGTCCCGAGAGCGCCCCCTCGTCCGCCTCCGGCACCCCCGTCTCCGCGCCGCGATCGACCGGCTCGTCCGGGCCCCGCGAGACCCCGAATCCCGCGAATAGCAGGGGCTCTGCGGAACGCGAGTTCGGGATCGAGCCATAACGGCCCAAACCCCGGCCACGACAGACGATCCGGCCCACTCGGCCCACCTCCGCTCCGTCCGCACCACCCCCTAGCGTGTAGCCCATCGTGGACCTCGTCTTCATCAATCCCCAGGACGCCATCCGGGTCATCTCCGAATCCGTCGGCCGGGAAGCCCGCCGGCAGCTGGTCGGCGAGGTCGTCCGCGCATGGGTCGACGAGATCCCCGAGCCGGAACTGGTCGGGCAGTACGCCAAGACGCTCGCCGACCTCGACGAGGACGACCTCTCGATGCTCGCCGCCTGGCACGCATCGCTCGAGGTCGGTCAGCCGATCGCCAACCGCGAGTTCCTGGTCCGGGTCTTCCCGGCGCTCGGCGAGCACCGCCGCGAGGCGATGAAGATCGCCGCCGGGTTCCGCGGCGAGGACGCCTTCGACGCCGGCGTCGGCGAGGAGCAGGCGCTCCGCGCGATCCTCCCGCACCTCTCGACCGAGAGCGCAGCGTCGATCGTCAGCGAAGCGGTCGAGCTCTACTGCTGGGACCGGCTCGGCTCCGAGAACTAGCGGGCGGTCCGAGGCGCCCGCGGACGCGTCGCATCTCGGCACGCGCAGCGCTCGGCAGTACGTTCGTACAGCTCTCGCTCGCGCGCACCGACCTGCTCGGTCCGCGAACCCCTCAGACGCACCCGCAAGTGGTCCCGGGTCCGGGTCAGCCTGACCGACCTGCTCGGCCTACGAACACCTCAGTCCCCGGATCGGAGAACTGAGGCTCCCGGCGGGGTTACTCCGCCGGTTCGATGATTCTCTGGAGGATGTCGTAACGGCCCACGCCCTCGCGGCCGTTCATCCGCCAGCGGAAGAACGCCATGTCCAGTCGCAGCCGGCCGAGCGCCAGGGTCGTGCCGGCGATCGCCTCGCCGGTCGCCGTCCAGACCGGCCCTTCGTCGCTCTCCCACAGCTCGATCGTCGCGTCGATCTGACGACCGCTCTCGTCCATCGTCGTCGAGATCCGCGGGCCCGGGGTGGAGACCGCCTCCGGTTGCGCGTCACCCGCGGGCGCGACGGCGTCGGCCGTCTCGTCGTCGTCCTCGTCGAACTCTTCCCGCGGCACCCGCGAGACGCTCGCCCAGCTGATCTCGTCGGCGTGCGACTCGACGCCTTCGGGCCGCATGGCGCTGACGTTGAACGCGACGTCGCCGCCGAACCAGCCCGTGATCGTGCGCGTGACGGTCAACCGCGTCCAGTCCGGCGCACCCCACTGGTGTCCGCGTTGGCCGAGGCCGTCGATCGCGATCCGCTGGCTGCCGCCGGGGCCGATCACGGTCACGTGGCCGGTGACGCGGCACGGCTGCTCGTAGCCCTCCAGGCCGCCCCACCGGGCGGTCTCGTGATCGGGATCCAGCCGGAACGGCGGTCCGGCCGCCTCGAAGCGCAGCTGCAGCGCCCCCGTGTCGGTGGCGGCGTCGACGGTCCAGCGTTCGTGCGGGGTCACGACGTCGTGCGTGATTCCCGCCACGCGCAGCTCGCCGTACGACTCCGGCGTGCCGGTGACCGCGACCCCGCCCTCGGCCTTGGTGACGGCGGGGTCGCCGTCGACGAAGATCATCATCAGCCCGGACGCGGCGCCGCCGGCGAGACCGAGCCGGATCGTGCCCTGCACGCCGCTCTGCTGGTCGGCGAAGACGCACGTAACCGCGTCGCTGAACGCCGGATCGTCCGACGTGTGGGGCCGTTCCAGGACGGGATCGAGGGCCATGCGCCCGATCATCGCACTCCCGACGCGCCGCCGGCCCGGTCGTCGCGCGGGCGGCCCGCCCGACGAGCGCGTGCGATCCGGCGCGTCCGGCGCCCACGATCGCCCCCGACCGGAACTAGCGCGGGTCGTCCGTCGACCGGTGCTCGATCACGGGGGGCTCGTCGAACCCGGTCTCGTGCCCGGTGCCGTCGACCACGTCGTCGTGCGGGGTCGCATGACCCTCGATGTCGTCCTCGCGGCGTGGGGTGGCCGGGGAGGTGGTCCATCGGCCTCGCGCCTGGTTCGCGGCCCAACCCGCGCCGCGGCTGCCGACGATCACCGGCAGGCTGACCCGCCGCAGCACCAGGAAGGCCAGACCGGGGCGGACCACGGCGCGGACCGGAGGCAGCAGCAGCAGGGCGCCGAGCACGCCCGAGATCAGGCCCGGGACGAGCAGCAGCAGCCCGGCGACCACGATCAGGCCGCCGTCGAGCACCTGGCGCCCGACCCGCTCACCGGTCCGCGAGGCCTCGGCGATCCGCCGCCAAGCCATCGGCGCGCCGCGGCGCAGCACGTTGGCCCCGGCGATCGCGCTCAGCAGCAGCAGCGCCGCGGTCGGCAGCGCGCCGATCGCGTCGGCGACCCGGATCGCGACCCAGACCTCCAGGACCGCTCCGAGGACCAACCCGATCAAGACCAGCAACGCCATCGCCCTACGGTACGAGATGGGGCCGGCCACCGGGGACCGGTCGCCGATCCCGGCCCGACGGGCGAACCGTTCGCGCGCCGTCTGTCACACTCGATGGATGGCCACGGTCGAAGAAGTCGAAGCCGCCCTCGCCAACGTGATCGACCCGGAGCTCGGGTTGGACTTCGTGGAGCTCGGACTGATCTACGGCATCGAGATCAACGAGGCCCACGTCCAGGTCACGTACTCGCTGACCACGCCGGGCTGCCCGATCGGCCCGCAGGTCGAGTCGCAGATCGAGGAGTTCGTCAGCGAGCTCGACGGGATCGAGACGGTGGCCTCCGAGGTCACGTTCATTCCGCCGTGGACGCCCGAGAAGATGTCCGAGGACGCGAAGTTCGCGCTCGGCTTCTGAGCCGAACGCCCCGCAAGTCCCCTTCGGGACCGTTCGGATCGGTCCCTGCGCGTTGTCCCCGTGAGCAGGTTTCGGACCGCCGGTCCGAAACTGTGGCACCCGGTTAGGGTTCCCACCCACGACAGATGCTGCGCTTCGAACGTCACGCCCGCCCGACCCGCTGGATGCTAGGGGCGGTGAGCGCCCTGCTGGTGGTTCCGGTCGCCCCGGCCGTCGCCGCTGCGGCGACCCCACCGGCCGCGTCGCAGGCGGACGACGGGCCGCGGCTGACCGGCCGCCTGCTGGTCACCGTCCGTACCGCCGACGGGACCGCGACCGAGGTCGTCGATCAGCAGCTCGAGGACGCCGCGCGCCGGGCCGGGACCCGTGCCGTCACCCCCGACGGAGCTCGCGGTGACGGGACCGCGACCGCGCCGGTCGCCGCCGGCGACGCCGCGGCGCGCCGTCGCCTGATCGCCAAGCTGCGACGCGACCCCGAGGTCGTCGACGTCGAGCCCGAGCGCCAGGCCACGGTCCGCCGCGTGCCGAACGACCCGGTGATGCACGACCAGGATCCGAACGCCCCGGCCGGGGTCACGGCGGGCTGGTGGGCCCACCAGATGCGCCTCCCCGAGGCCTGGTCGCTGGCCAGTGGCTCGAAGGCGACGATCGCGGTGATCGACACCGGGTTCGACGTGACGCACCCGCAGCTGCGTCCGGTCGTCTCCCGCGCGATCGAGATCTCGGCGTCCGGTGACCTGCCCGGGTCGGCGCGGACCGACGAGATCGGCCACGGCACCCACGTGGCGTCGCTCGCCTGCTCGGCGTTCGACGACGCGGCCGGGACCGTGGGCGCCGGGGGCCGCTGCCGCCTGATCACGATCAAGAGCGATCTCTTCGACAGCTCGGTGGCGAAGGCGATCACGCGGGCGACCGAGCTCGGCGCCGACGTGATCAGCATGAGCTTCGGGGTCGACGGGGCGTCGAGCGCCCCGCGGGTGATCCGCGACGCGCTGGAGGCCGCCGCCGAGAAAGGCGTCGTGCTGGTCGCCGCCGGGGCCGACGTCGTGACCAACCAGCAGGGCTACCCCGCCAACACGCTGCAGCCGTCGGGCACCGGGTCGAAGCTCGACCGCGGCCTCGGGCTCTCGGTGACCGCCGCGCTGGCGAGCGGCGTGCGGGCCGGCTTCGCGGGGCGCGGCAGCCAGATCAGCGTGGCCGGCTACGGCGCGTACGGCGCGATCGGCGGACCTCCGGGGATCCTCGGGGCGTTCCCGGCCGCGGGCGTCGCCTACGAGCAGCCCTCGGCCGACGGTGGGGGCCCGGTCGCGGTCCGCACCCAGGTCCGGGGGGACAACCGCTACGCCTACGAGGCCGGCACGTCGATGGCGACCCCGATGGTCGCCGGCGTCGCCGCGCTGGTCCGGCACGCCAATCCGTACCTCTCGTCGGCCGAGATCGTTCGGGTCATCAAGGAGTCCGCGACGCGCTCCGGCGGCTGGAACGGCGACACGGGGTGGGGCGTGGTCGACGCGTTCGCCGCCGTCGACCGCGGTCGCAAGCTCGACCGCCGCGCTCCGGTGGTCAAGCCGAGGACGCGGTCGCGGAGCGTCCGCGCGTCGCGGGTCCAACTGGCCTGGACCGCGTCCGACAAGAGCCCCAAGCCGCAGATCGGCTCGGGGGTCCGGACCGTCGAGGTCTGGCGCAGCATCGACGGCGCGAAGTTCCGCCGGGTCGGCTCCTCCGCGCGGGGCTCGCTGCGGGTGTCGGTGCCCAAGGGCCGGGTGCGGTTCGCCCTCCGCGGCGTCGACCGGGCCGGCAACCGGGGCGCGATCTCCTCGCGCACCACGGTCGTGCTGCGGCGCTCCTGAGCGGAGCGCCGGACCGACGCCCCGACCGCGTGGCTACGCGCTCGGGGACGGCGCGGGCGTCCGGTCCGCGGACCGCTGCCGGGCGAGCTGGTCCAGCTCGTCGATCGCGTCGGCGATCCCGTCGGCGATGATCTTCAGGTCGGGGACCGCGTCGTGGTCGGCGATCAGGCCGAAGTTGATCGCGCCGTTGTAGGACATGATCGCGACGGCCAGCGCGTGGTCCTTCGGCAGGAACGCGATCGGGAACGCCCGCACCATCTCGCGGCCGCGGAAGTAGAGCGGGAACTGCGGTCCCGGGACGTTCGTCACCAGCAGGTTGAACAGCCGGGTCGAGAACGTCAGCCGCGAGGCCTGCGCGAGGATCGTCGGCGGGGCGAAGCTCTGGACGTTGGCGATCGTCTCGGCGCCCAGCGCCTGCTTGCTGTCCTTGAGGTCCTTCATCGCCTCGCGGATGAACTCCATCCGCTCGATCGGGTCCTCGAGGAAGACCGGCAGCGGTCCGCGCATCGCGGTCAGCCGGTTGCCGAGCTGCCCGTGCTCGTCCGCGGTGCGGATCGAGACCGGCACCAGGGCACGCAGCTCCAGCCCCTGGGGCCGGACCCCGCGCCGCTCCAGCCAGTTCCGCAGCGCGCTCGTCACCACCGCCAGGACCACGTCGTTGACGGTGCCGCCGAACGCGTCCTTGATCCGCTTGAACGTCGCCAGGTCGCTCTCGACCGCGCGGTAGCGGCGGTGCGACCCGATCGTCACGTTCAGCGGCGTGGCGGGGGCGGGGTTCAGGAACGCCCAGCCCATCTCGCCGATGCCCTCGGCGATCTCCCGGGCCCGCGTCAGTGCGGCCTTCGGACGGCCCAGCGCGTCGACGGCGCGCGCCGCGCCGACCAACCCGGTGCGGACCAGGCCGAGCGCCCCGTCGGCCAGCAGCTCGGTCGGCGTCGGGACCGGACGGGCGCGCCAGGCCTCGTCGGGGTGGGGGATCTCCATCGGCTCGGGGCCGAGGTCCAGCAACGCGGTGCCGATGTCGATCCCGCTCAGGCCGTCGATCAGCGCGTGGTGGGTCTTGGAGATCAGCGCCCAGTGATCGTCCTCCAGGTTCTCGATCACCCACAGCTCCCACAGCGGCTTGCTGCGGTCCAGGCGCTGGGAGAAGATCTGCGCCGTCGCCTCACGCAGCTGCGTGCGACGTCCCGGGGCCGGCAGCGCGGTGCGCCGCACGTGGTACTCCAGGTTGAAGGCGGGGTCGTCGATCCAGACCGGGTTGCCGCTCTGCAGCGGGGCCGGCTCCAGCCGTTGCCGGTAGCGCGGCAGCAGGTGCAGGCGCCCCCGCACGGTGTCGAGCACCTCGTGGAACGGCGGGGGCGGCCCTTCGAACACGATCAGGCCGCCGATGTGCATGTGCGACGTCGGGCCTTCTTGATGAAGGAACCCCGCGTCGACGGCGGTCAGCCGATCGGATTCGTGATGCGCCATGCCGTGATGTCTCGCTCGCCTCGCGGGCCGTGGGGAACCACCACCCTACCCCGCGCCGAGCGAATCTGAAAGCGGCGTGGGTGCCAGCCGGAGAAGCTGAGGCCCGGGGGTCCGGGTTAGCCCAATCAAGTCCACCCGGATCCGAGGTCTGGCACAGTAATCCGTTCGAGAATCGAGGTCGCGCCTCCCAGTAGATCCCCGAGCAACTGGACCGTATGGTTCGGCGTCAGAGACGCTGGGCTATCCCACGGTCCGGACAGCGCTCGGAGTCTGAAGGCTGCGGTGCCCGTTTGTGTGCGATGTACAGTTGCGGGAATGAGAGCCATGTGGAGCGCCTGCGTCCTTACGGCGACGATCCTGATCAGCGGATGCGGCACGAAGGAGGAACCGGTAGCGAGGGCAGGGGAGAACGCTCCAAAGCAACTAGCAGCGGATGCAGCCCCGATCGCTAAATGCCCCTCGGCCAAGCGGATCGCCGAGTACCTCGATTTCGTCGAGAGCCGGGATACGGTTTCGTCGCCGAACAGCGGGGCCGAGTCGCAGCCAGAGGTCGTGCTCGCGTGCAGGTATTCGGGCACAGATAGTGTCCTGTCGTTCTACGTCGCCGACTTCGGTGCCGGGGCCGGCGATCGATTCGCCGCGCTGACGGCTCCGCTCAGGTCCCTGCCGGAAGACGCTAGGCCCGAGAGTCGCGAGTTCGACAAGGTCGTTGACGAGGGAGACTCCGTGGTCCTCGTCGACGTCAACTACGTAGGTGATTACTCGGTTGACGGCACGCAGTATCTGTCGGGGGCCTCCGGGGTCGTCCGCAATGGTGGGTTCCTCTGCTCGGTGCCCCTCATGGGAATGGCTCTGAGCGGCTCCGATGGGGCCGCGCTGCGGGACTACGCCGACCGGGTGACAGAGCTCCTGCGGTTCGTGTGCGGTCATCGGTAGCTCGACCGACTGCCGCCGCCGCACGTACCCTCGTTGGCGATGTCCACGGAGTCCCGACCGCCGACACCCGGACCTTCGGTCCGCGCGCTACTGCTGACGGGGTTGGCCGTGGTGCTGATCGCGCTCGGCGCCGGAGCGCTGCTCGTGGTCGTCGGCCAGGACCGGTCCAGCACCGCCGGGGCGACGGTGGCGGCGCCCGCGTCGCTCGACCGTCAGCTCGCGCTGGCCGAGCGTCCGGACCGCCGCGTGCCGACGCCCACGGTCGACCGCTTCGACGCCGGTCGTGCGCTGCGGCTGGTGCGGATGCAGCTGCAGGCCGGTCCGCGTCCGTCGGGCTCGCGCGCGCTCGAGCGGCTGCGCCCCCGCCTGCGCGAGCGCCTGCCCCGCGCGACCTCCGAGCCGGTGGCCGGGCACCCCGGGCTCTTCAACCTGGTCGGCCGGATCCCCGGGCGGCGGCCGGCGATCGTGCTCGCCGCGCACTACGACACCCAGATCGAGCCGCGGGGCTTCGTCGGAGCCAACGACAGCGCGGCCGGCACCGCGGTGGTGATCGAGGCGGCTCGGGCGCTCGCCGCGATGCCGCGCCCCGCACGAGCGCGCGAGGTCCGGTTCGTGCTGGTCGACGGCGAGGAGCTGCCGGCGGACGGACGTCCGGAGCGGTTCGCCGAGGACGCGCTGCGCGGTTCCCGGGCCTACGCCGATGCCCACGCCCGCGAGCTCGGCGCGGTCGTGGTGGCCGACTACGTCGCCAACCGCGGGCTGCGGCTCCCACGCGAGCCGCAGTCGGACCGCGCGCTCTGGCGGCGGATCCAGGCGGCCGCGGCGCGGGTCGGGGTCGGACCGGTCTTCGCGGGGACCAGCGAGCTGGCGATCATCGACGACCACGTCCCCTTCCTCGCCGCCGGCGTCCCCGCGGTGACGCTGATCGACTGGGACTACCCGCAGAAGAACACCGCGGCCGACACGCTCGACCGGCTCTCGGCGGGCGCGATCGACGCGACGGGCGAGACGCTCGTCGCCTGGCTCGACGCCGAGCGCCGCCGCTGACCTGCGCATCCCGCCTGCCCCGCACGCGGCATCGTCTCGGTCCGGGGCCTGAGCGGGACCGCGCACACAACCGGAGCGCGGACTGCGCAGGTGCGTACCATTGGGAGGGTGACGACGCTCGCGACGCCCCAGACCGTGCTGCTCGCCAGCCCCCGTGGCTACTGCGCGGGCGTGGACCGTGCCGTCCAGACCGTCGAGCGCGCGCTGGACCTGTACGGCCCCCCGGTCTACGTGCGCAAGGAGATCGTGCACAACAAGCACGTCGTCGAGTCGCTGCGGGCCCGCGGCGCGATCTTCGTCGACGAGCTGACCGACGAGGTCCCCGAGGGCGCGATCACCGTCTTCAGCGCCCACGGCGTGAGCCCCGCCGTCCACGCGGACGCCGAGCAGCGCGGCCTGCGGACGATCGACGCGACCTGCCCGCTGGTCACCAAGGTCCACCGCGAGGCGGTCAAGTTCGCCGAGGAGGGCTACCACATGATCCTGATCGGCCACGCGGGCCACGAGGAGGTCGAGGGCACGATGGGCGAGGCGCCCGACCACATCACGCTGGTCGAGACGATCGACGACGTCGACACCCTCGAGATCGACCCCGACACCGAGAAGCTCGCCTACATCTCGCAGACGACGCTGTCGGTGGGGGAGACGCGCGACATCATCGCCCGGCTGCGCGAGCGGTTCACCCACATCGTCGGTCCCCGCAAGGACGACATCTGCTACGCCACGACGAACCGCCA
>JBAZOW010000095.1:0-11867 GCA_041648495.1 Patulibacter sp. | reverse complement strand
GATGTCCACCCTGTCGGGGGCCCTGCTCGCCGTCGGCTGCGCCGCGATCCTGGCCGCTTGCGGGGGTTCCTCGTCCGACGACGAGGCCACCACCACGGCCGCCCAGGGCCCGTTCCTGGACACCAAGGTGGTCGCACTGGCGATCACCGACAGCATTCGCAACCAACGCGACGTCACCGCCGAGGTGAGTTGTCCCGAGCAGATCAAGCAGGCCAAGGGCGTGACGTTCGTCTGCGAAGCCGCCACCCGCAACGGCCGCACCGAGTTCGTCGTCACCCAGAAGGACGACAAGGGCAACGTCGACTACGTGGCGGCGGACGACGAAGAGCCCGCCGCGGGCACGACGACCGCGCCGTAGTGGCGCGGTTCGGTCGAGATTCGCCGAGCCGATAGCCGACCACCGACGAAGCGCCCCGGTCAGAGGCACTCCGCCCGCGTCGGCCGGCCGACGCTACGCCCGCTTCGCGGGCTTCTTCGGCTTCGCCTTCGTCAGTCGCACGCTGCGGTCGACGCTGGCGCGGGCGAGCGTGCCGTCGCCGGCGTAGATCACCGTCAGGCGACCGGCGGCCTTCGAGCGCGCGAGCGCCTTCGGCAGCTTGAGCGTCGCCGAGAAGCGGCCCCGCTTGATCGTCGCGCGGGCGGTTCGGGTGGTCGTCTTGCGGCCGACCTTCTGCTTCCACGTCAGCGTGACGCGGCCTCTGGCCCGGCGGTCGAGCGTGCCGGTGACCGACACCCGAGCGCCCATACGCGTCGCCTTGGTGAGCTTCAGCCGGGCCGACGCGCGAGCCGTGCTCGGCGGACTCGGCACGGGACCGGGCGTCCCGCCGGGACCCGGGATCAGACCGGGACCGAGACCGCCCCCCGGGCCGGGATCCGGAATCGGTCCGGGGCCCGGATCCGGCACGACCGGCGGGGCCACCAGGCGCGACGTCAGCAGGTCCAGCGATACGAGGTCGCTCCGGACGCCGAGCGCCGTCACCAGCGCATCGCCGGTCGGACCCACGGTCAACGTCGGGCTGGAGGCCGCCGTCGCGGACGAGAACGTCACGGGCAGCTCGCCGGCGATCGGGGTGCCGTCGGCCGCGAGCCGACCGCTGACGATGGCCGCCGAGAAGCTGGCCAGGTTCATCCGCGACCAGACGACGAGCGTCGTGCCGTCGCGATCCTTCGCCAGCCTCGGGGCCAGATCGACGCTCCCGCTGGGAGGCGAGGTGATCGTCCGGACGGCGCCGAGCGAGCCGTTCGTCGCGACCCGGCGAACGTTGAGGACCGAGTTGCCCGCCGCGGGGTCCGACTGGGACCAGACCACGGTGGCCGTGCCGTCGGGTGCGAGCGTGAACGCGACGCCCGGGAACGGCGCGAACAGCGACGGCACGATCGTGACCGGCGATACGGCGACCGATCCGCTCGAGGGCAGCCGCTTGATCCGCAGCATGCTCGACGACGCCATGTCGCCGGGGGTCACGGCCTCGAGCCATCCGGCGATCGCGTGCGCGCCGTCGACCTTCAGCGTCGCCGTGCCCTCGGGGTTCAGGGTCAGCAGGTCCGTGCCGGACTCCGCGCCGTCGGCGCCGATCCGCGCGACGAGCAGTCCACCGCCGACGACGTCCGACCGCCGCCACATGACGCGCGCCACCCCGTCGCTACCGACGGCCAGCTGGTAGGCGCTCTCCTCCTCGACGGCCAGGCCCAGGTCGACGACCGACCCGAACGACCCGTCGGGCGCGATCCGCAGCACGTGCAGGTCCGACTCGTCGGGAAGCGTCGCGTTGTCCTCCAACCACGAGACGACGATCGACCCGTCGGACGCGATCGCTCCAAGCGGCTCGCGGGCCGCCGACCCGGTCGGAATCGTGACGGTCCGGCTGTCGCTGGTGACGTCCGCCGTGCTCAGGTTGGTGGTCTTCACGGCGAGCGTCGCTCCGCCCGCGGCGACCTCCGCCCACGCGACGAGGCCACCCCCGCCGGTCGCCAGGACGTCCAGCGCGACGCCCGTGCCGAGACCCTGGACGGTGCCGGGCGACCCGTCGGAGGCCACTCGTCGAGCCGCAACCCCGCCACTCGACGCTCCGGCCGCTCCGTCGACCCAGAGCACGGTCGCGCCCCCGTCCGCGCCGATCGCGACATGCGGTGCGTTCGCGACGCTCTCGGTCAGCGTTGGTCCGGGGACCCACGATTCGGCGTGGGCGCCGGTCGCACCCGCGGTCCAGGCGACGAGCAGCACGGCGAGGGTGATGACGGTACGGCGGGGCATCGGGGACTCCTGGACGGACGGGCACGAGCGGCTCGGGCACCAGCGCGTCCGTGCGGATGCCCGACCTCTCCAGATGCGGCCCTCGGGGTGTTGTCGGCGTCAGCGTAGCCCCGGAACGGCGCAGAACCCGTGGATACGGGACCTAGGTCCCCCGTAGCCGAGAACGGCCCTGCCGAGCCGGGCGTAGGCTCGATGGACCTGAACCGGACGTCGTCACGCTCGAGGCCTACGGCCGCGACGTCCCGGAGCCCCAAGCGACCCTCAGGCACCGATCGTGACCGGCGTCCCGGGCACGATCCGTCGACTCAGCCAGGTGATCGCCCGGTCGCCGAGCCGTAGGCAGCCGTGCGATGCGGCGGTGCCGAGGACGCCGCCCACGCCGCCCAAGCCGTGGAGCGCGATCTGCCCCGGCCCGCCGTCGAACTCCTGGAGGACGCCGGACCGGGCGCTCAGGGCCAGGGCGTACGGCGCGCCGGCCCGAGAGGGCCCGAGCCGCACGTTCTCTTCGACGAAGAACCGTCCCCGCGGCGTCGGCGTCTCCCGCGCGCCGATCACCGCGCGGAAGGTCCGTACCGCCCGGCCGCGATGGAAGACCGTCACGCGGCGGCTCGCGAGGCTGGCACGTATCCGCCATTCGGTGGTCCCGCGCCGCGTGGCGCGTGCTGTGATCCAGCCGCTCGCGCCGTTGGGACGCCCGGGCAGCAGGACGCGCAACCAACGCACGCCGCCGGCGCCCGTAACCTCGCGCAGCACGGGCAGGACCGTGACGACGCCGGTGATCGGCCGCCGCCGTGCCACCCGCGTCCGCCGCTCTGCGTCGCGATCGGGAGCGACGAAGACGTCATGAGCGCGTTCGAGGACCGCGAGCCGTTGGACGGCGGGCGCGGTGGGGGCGGAAGCGGCGTAGGTGGTCCCCGCCGCGGCGGCGCTCGACGCGGCGAGCGCGAGCACCGTCACCGTGGGGACGAGGGAACGAGACAACGACATGGCGGTCGCGGGGACGCGGTCGGGGCCGACCGTGGTGCGGTCGGCCCCGGCCCGGTCAGCCGGCAAAGCCCTGCGGCGTCCGCGGCGGGCGGGCCGGAGAGCGCGTCGAGTCGCAGCCGTCCGTCCGGAACGTGCGGTCGATCCCGTAGATCTTGCGACCGTCGGGTCGCACGCCGACCACTCGGTAGTGGTAGGTCGTGCACGGCTGGAGCTCCCGCGAGCGACCCAGGACCGTGCGCCGCTTGGCGCTCGCCGTGCTCCGGTCGAGCCGCGTCCGCTGTCCGTAGCGCGTCGTGCGCCCGTACTGGAAGTAGTGCGTGGCGTTCGCGCTTCCCGGACGGACCGTGCCGCCGAGCCGCGCCCGATCGCCGACGAGCGACGCGCGGCCGGTGGTGACGAGCAACGGCGAGCGGGTCGGCGAGGTCACCGGTCCGGGCGCGGCCGCGGGGACGGCCACCGCCGGAGCTCCTCCGACGGGGGCCGGCGCCGGGGCGTTCGGCGCCGTCGCATCCAGGGTGGTTCCGGCGATGCCGGTCTCGTCGCCCGGTCCGGGTCCGTCCGGACCCTCGGGTGCTGCGGGCGGCGTGCACGTCGAACGGGAGATCACGTTGGTGTCGAGCGTCACCGCGCCGTTGCGGGCCAGAGCCCGCCCGTCGAGCGTCGCACCGGTGGTCAGCGAGATCGACGTCAGCGCGAGGACGTTGCCGGTGAAGGCGCTCGCGCTGCCGATCGTGGCCGAGCTGCCGACCTGCCAGAAGACGTTGCAGGCCTGCGCCCCGCCGATCAGCAGGACCCGGCTGCCGGACGCCGCCGTCAGGGTCGAGCCCGCCTGGAAGACGAAGACCGCATCGGGGTCTCCCCCGGCGTCGAGGGTCAGGTCGCCGCTCAGGCCGAGCGAGCTCGCCGAGCTGTAGACGCCCGGGACGAGCGTGCTGCCGGCCAGGTCGCCGGCGACCGAAGCGGTCGAGCTGCGGCCGGCCGCGTCGTCGTAGGCGGTCGTCAGGTCGGCCTGGGCCTGGATCGCGACGGCGTCGTTCTGGTGCACCGCTCCGCCGACGATCCCCGGCGGAAA
This sequence comes from Patulibacter sp., assembly GCA_041648495.1. Lineage (GTDB taxonomy): Bacteria > Actinomycetota > Thermoleophilia > Solirubrobacterales > Solirubrobacteraceae > Patulibacter. The sequence continues at coordinate 7,554 of JBAZOW010000095.1, read as the reverse complement.
CCCGGTGATCGCGGATCCCGGTCCGACGCCCAGGTCCCCGGAGAGCACCGTCGGGCCGGTGTTGGTCACGGCGCTGCCGCCGAGCACGCTGAAGCCGTCCGCGGTACCGAGGCCGACGGTCGCCGCTCGGGCGGTCGCCGCCCCCACGACCGTCAGGAGTAGCGCGACGAGCGCCAGGGCGATGCCGATGCGGGCACGGATCGACTCGGGCGGCAGGCGGCCGGGTACACGGGTGACGGGGAACTTCGACATCGAAACCTCCTGGGGAGAACGAGTCCTGACCGGAGTCACGGCGTGCGGCGGGGGTCGCTGCGCCGTCGGGACGACACCGGCAGTCGGGTGACTCGTGCGAGTCCGGGACCGACGCTTTCAGGCTAGGTCCGATCTGCCGCCCCGCCGCCGGGATACCGGTTTTCCATCATCGATCTGGCGGGTTCTCGCGGACTGCGGCGCACGGGGTCGCGAATCTCGCAACCCGTCTGAAACGCCGTACGCAATGCGTGGTAGGTTCGGACGGTCAGCCGCCTTTGGCGCGACGGCGACACCAACGATCTCCGGATCCCACATGCTCGGCCCCGCTTTCGCGTTCGGCAGTGCCATCCCCGTACTGATCTGCGACGCGGGTCATCGGGTGACGGACGTCAACGTCGCAGCCCAGGGGTTGTTGCGACGGGCTCGAGGCGACGTGCTCGGCCGGACCCTCGAGGACCTGGCGCCGACCGGACTACGCCGTCGCACGGCGGGGGCCGTCGCCCTGGCGTTGGCCGAATCCGGGCCGGCGTCGTCCGACGGATGGACCCCGCTGGAGCTGGAGCGCGGCGACGGCTCGCGGGTCGCCGTCGAGCTCACCTGCCGGGCCCGGGTCGGGCACGACGGCCATGTGGTCGCCCTGCGTCTCGCCGGCGAGGGTCCCGCGCGGACGCCGACCCTCAGCGAGCGCGAGCGCGAGGTCGTCACGCTCGTCTCCTCGGGGATGACCGGTGCCGAGATCGCCGAGCAGCTCTACCTCGCCCCCGCCACCGTCGAGCGCCACGTCGCCAATGCGCTGCGCAAGCTCGGCGCGAAGAACCGGCCCCACGCGATCGCCCTCGCGATCCGCTCCGGAGAGCTGCACGGGCTCGCGACCTTCGACATGCTCGCGTCCGAAGGGCCCGGCGCACCCCCGCTTCCGCTTCCGCTCCAGACCCTCGACGCGCTCGAGGAGCCCGCGGCGGTGCTCGATGCCGACGGCAACGTGCTCGCCGTCAACGAGGCCTGGCGTGAGTTCGGCCGAGCCAACGGCCGGTTCGGGGTTCAGGCGGAGCAGAACTACCTGCGGGTCTGCGAGGAGGCCGCGGCGGATTGCCCCGACGCGGCCCAGGTCGCCTGGGGATTGCACGAGCTGCTCGAGAACCGCTCCGGCTCCTTCAGCCTGGAGTACCGCAACGACGCTCCGCACGACCCTCGCTGGGTCGAGATGCGCGCCACCCGCTACCGCAGCGACGACGGGCCCGCGGTGCTCGTGCGGCACCGCAGCCTGACCGACCGCCGCTTGGCCGAGGCCCGGGCGTACCTCGGCGCGAGCCTGCTGGACGACATCGAGACGGCGACCGTCGTGCTCGATCTCGAGGGCAACGTGACCGGCTGGCGCGGAGGCGCGACCGCCCTGCTCGGATGGGATGAGGGCGAGACCGGCGATCGACCGCTCGCGGATCTCGTCCTGGAGCGACGGGATCGGCGCCTCGCGCAGGTCGTCGAGGACCAGCTGCAGCGGGTCGGACGGTGGTCCGGCGACCTGATGCTCCAGCGCAAGGACGGATCGACCTTCGACGCCTACGCGCGCTGCCGGCTCCTGCGGGGATCGGGCGAGGTGCCGTTCGGGATCATCGTCGTACTGGTCGACATCAGCGAGCGACTGCGGATCCAGCACGCGCTCGTCCAGGCGGACAACGAGCTCCGCGCGCTCGCCGACACGATGCGCGACGGCTGGATCTCCGGCGACGCGGCCGGCACGATCACGCGGATCAACGCGGCTGCGCAGGACCTGCTCGGCTGGGCGACGGACGAGCTGGTCGGGCACGCGCTCGACGAGATCGTCTGCGCACCGCTCCCCACCCGCCGGGCGCTCGGAGCCCGTGACCAGCCGGCGCGACAGGTGCACGAGGAATGCCTGCTCAGCAAGGACGGCGACCACATCGTGATCGAGTTCACGACAAGCCGATTCACGCGCAACGACGGCTCGGAAGGCTGGGCGATCGTCTTCCGTCCGACGTCGAAGACCGACGGCTCGGCGGTCGGCTCGGCCGTCGCGGCGCACGCCGCGGCGCCGTGAGGGATCGGCGGAACCGGGACGGGGATGCCGAGCGCGCCGCTCAGTGCATCCTCGGGTCCGCCGTCGGATCGGCGTACGTCGGCGGGCAGCCGTTGCGGACCGCTCCGCGCCGCAGCTCGTAGTGCCACGGCTCGTTGTCGTAGATCCGGCAGAGCCCGTAGGCCGCGCCGTGCTCGGACAGCCACGCCTGGGCGTCGTACGGCCCGACGTCGATCGCGTCGCCGGACACGTGCGGAGAGCTCTTGGCGGTCGCGACCCAGCGGGCCGCCTCCGCCTCGGAGCCGTACGTCGAGACCGCCTCGCGCAGCAGTCGCGCCTGGTACTTCGGGGTCCGCCAGCCGCTGTTGACGAGGACCGTGATCCCGTCGTCCGCGGCGTCCGTCGCCGCCTGGCGCACCGCGTCGAGCAGCGCGCGATCGAGCTTGGCCACGGCCGGAACGTCGTCGTCGAAGACCGTCGTACCGTCGGGGACGTGGCCGTCGGCTTCGCCGTTGCCACCGTGGAACGCGTCCAGGGTGGACACCGCCGTCGACGGCAGGGCGGTCACCGAGGGCAGGGACGCCGACAGCCGGGAGCCGACGGCGACGACGATCGCCGCCACGAGGACGAGCACGCCGACGACGCGCGTCCAGCGGATCCGGCTCCGGCGGATCGTCATCCGTGCTGCGCCACGAGAAGTCACGCCGCCAGTCAAGACCGCACCGTGTTGCCCGTACGTATGGGCTTTTCGATACGCCGGCGATATCCCCCGACTCGTAGGATCGAACCGATGCGTGTGTTGGTCGTCGAGGACGAGCCGTTCATGGCGGAGGCCATCCGCGACGGCCTGCGCCTGGAGGCGATCGCGACCGACCTCGCCGGAGACGGCGACACCGCGTTGCGGCTGCTGAGCATCAACGACTACGACATCGCCGTGCTGGACCGCGACATCCCCGGACCCAGCGGCGACGAGATCGCTCAGCGGATCGTCGCGTCGGGCAGCGGCACGCCGATCCTGATGCTGACCGCCGCGGACCGCCTGGACGACAAGGCCAGCGGGTTCGGGCTCGGAGCCGACGACTACCTGACCAAGCCGTTCGAGCTCCAGGAGCTGGTGCTCCGGCTGCGGGCGCTCGACCGCCGCCGTGCCCACAACCGACCACCGGTGCGCGAGATCGCCGGACTCCGGCTGGATCCGTTCCGCCGCGAGGTCTACCGCGACGACCGCTACGTCGCGTTGACCCGCAAGCAGTTCGCCGTGCTCGAGGTCCTGGTCGAGGCCGAGGGCGGTGTCGTGAGCGCCGAGGAGCTGCTCCGGCGGGCGTGGGACGAGAACGCCGACCCGTTCACCAACGCCGTACGGATCACGGTCTCGGCGCTGCGCAAGCGGCTCGGCGAACCGGGGTTGATCGCCACGGTGGCCGGTGTCGGGTACCGCATAGATACGGGAGCCGCCGACGACGAAGGGGTCGAAGGTGGGTAGGGATCCGGGCCTGAGCGTCCGGCTCAAGCTCACCCTCAGCTACGCCGCGCTCGTGATGCTGGCCGGCGCCGCGCTGCTCGCGGTCGTCTGGGTGTTCCTGCTGCGGTACGTGCCCGAGACCCTGAACGACGCGCCCATCTTCGCGCCCGGGCGCGCCGACCTGCAGAACGCCTTCGTCCCGAAGGCCGCCCTCGTGATGGGCGGTCTGCTGATCTTCGCGCTCGTGGGCGGCTGGGTGCTCGCCGGGCGGATGCTCGCACCGCTGACGCGGATCACCGACGCCGCCCGCTTGGCGACCAGCGGATCGCTCTCCCACCGGATCCGGTTGGAAGGACGGCAGGACGAGTTCCGCGAGCTGGCCGACGCCTTCGACCTGATGCTCGCGCGCGTCGAGGCGCAGGTCGCCGAGCAGCAGCGGTTCGCCGCCAACGCCTCTCACGAGCTGCGCACCCCGCTCGCGATCACCCAGACGCTGCTCGACGTCGTCCGCAACGACGCGAGCCGCGAGGACGACGAGCTGATCGAGCGCCTCCACGTGATCAACGCCCGGGCGATCGACCTGACCGAGGCGCTGCTGCTGCTCAGTCGGGCCGACCAGCGGTCGTTCGCCCGCGAGCCGGTCGACCTGTCGCTGCTGGCCGAGGAGGCGACCGAGACGCTGCTGCCCTTCGCCGAGCAGCGGGGGATCGCGATCGAGACCTCCGGCGACCCCGCGCCGACCGCCGGCTCCCCCGCGCTGCTGCTGCAGATGGTCACCAACCTGGTGCACAACGCGATCGTCCACAACCTGCCGGATCAGGGCACCGTCTGGGTCACGACCAGCGCGCACGGCGGGGCCGCGCGGCTGACCGTCGAGAACACCGGCGAGCCGCTCACCCCGCAGCTGGTCGCCACGCTCGCGGAGCCGTTCCAGCGCGGCAGCAAGCGGATCCGCGCCGACCACGCGGGCGTCGGCCTGGGCCTCGCGATCGTCAAGAGCATCATCCAGGCGCACGACGGCACGCTGACCGTCGTCCCCCGCGCCGGCGGCGGGCTCCACGTCACGGTCCAGCTGCCGATCGGGACGTCGGGCGCAAGGGGTGCCGCCACGGTCCTGGGCGGCTAGCTCCGCGGCCGACCTGGCTCAGGCCCGCGCGAAGCGACTGAGCGTCCGCTCGGCGCTGACGCCCTCGAGATGCTCGCGCCACACGCGGTAGTAGGCGAGCTCCTCCTTGCTGCGCAACGGCGGGCGGACGGCGTCGCGCTCGGCCGCGAGCTCGGCGTCGGTGATCTCGGCCTCGATCGCCTCCGACAGCACGTCGCGCGCGCCGGACCCGTCACCGAACTCGGCCTTGACCCGCCACAGCAGGTCGTCCGGCAGCCAGCCCGTGAACGCCTCACGCAGCAGCGCCTTCTCGAGTCGCGCCGGGGTGGTGAACTTCTCCGCCGCGGGCAGGCTCAATGCCCACCGGATCACGTCGAGATCGAGGAACGGCACGCGCGCCTCCAGCCCGTGCGCCATCGTCACGCGATCGCAGCGCTGCAGGTTGAGGTTGTGCAGCGACCGCACCGTCCGCTCCAACTCGGCGTGGAGCTCCTCGGCGTCGGTGATCTCGGCCATGTAGGCGTAGCCGGCGAACAGCTCGTCGGCGCCCTCGCCGGTCAGCACGACCTTGATGTGCTCCGACGTCTCCCGCGCGAGCAGGTAGTTCGGGACGGCGGATCGCACGAGACCGGGATCGAACGACTCGATCGAGCGCACGACCTCAGGCAGGACCTCCAGCGCGTCGTCTGCGTCGTAGGCGAACTCGCGGTGCTCGGCCCCGACGAACTCCGCGACCCGACGCGCGGCGGCGATATCGGGCGAGCCCTGTGTGCCGATCGCGAACGTCTTCAGCGTGGTGCCGTGGCGGTGGCACCAGCGCGCGGCGATCGCCGCGACGATGCTCGAGTCCAGCCCGCCCGAGAGGAACACGCCGACGGGCACGTCGCCCATCATCTGGTGCTCGACGGCACGGACGAGGACCTCGCGGGTGCCGGCCACGTAGTCACCGTGCGGCGCCACCAACGGGCCTTCGGGCACCGCGGACGCGAACCGCTCCAGACCACCCTCGGGCGTCCAGACGTGGCCGGGCGGGAACGGCTCCACGTACGGCTGCCAGTCTGGATCGAAGGCGTGCATCTCGGACGCGAAGCGGGTGACGCCCTCGTGCTCGGACCCGCGGGGAGAGCGGGGAGGGCGGGCCCAATACAGCGGCTTGATGCCGACGGCGTCGCGCGCGGCGACGAAGCGCCCGTCGGCGGTGGCCATCACGAACGCGAACATGCCGTTGAGCTGCGCGAGCGCGTCCACCGAGTCGTGCTCCATCAGGTAGAGCCCGACCTCGTTGTCGGACATCGTCAGGAAGCGCTGGTCGCCGATCTCGGCGCGGACCTGCGCGTGGTTGTAGATCTCGCCGTTGCCGACCAGCCAGGCATCGCCCGCCGCGTTGGCGAGCGGCTGCCGGCCGTGCGCCAGGTCGACGATCGACAGCCGGGTATGCCCCAGCCACCCGTGCTCCAGCGTCTTGATCCCGCGCTCGTCGGGCCCCCGGTGGTGGAGGCGCTCCAGCATCCGTTCGAGCTCGACGACGTCGTCGCCTCCATGCTGCGCCACGATTCCGCACATCTCTATGACGATACGCAGGGGTACCCGGAGGGCACCCCGGTTGACCGTCCGCCCCTAGTGGTGGTCCTCCACGAGGTCGCGCATCCGGCGGTACTCGTCGGGCGTGATCTCGCGTCCGCGGAGCGTCGAGAGCGCGGGGTCCTTATCGAGGTAGGCGGCCTCGTTGCGGCGCCAGACCTGGATGTAGCGGTAGAACGGCACCGTCGGGTGCAGGTGATGGACCAGGTGGTAGTTCTGGTAGAGCATCAGCGGCGAGACCCAGCGCTCGCCACCGATCCGGTTGCGGGTCGTCTTCATCCGGTCCTCATTCGGCCGGTGGTGCAGGCCGTGGTGCGGGAGGTAGTCGAACGCGTAGGCGAGCCAGATGATCGCCAGGCGCGACGGCACGAAGAGCACGACCAGCCAGGTCATCACGTTCCCGGTGGCGATCAGCGCGACCGGCACGAGCACGCCCAGCGTCAGGAAGAGCCCGCCCTCGATCCGCTCCGGCCGCGGCCGCGAACGGAAGTGCCGCAGGTAGAAGAGCACGTAGTGGTAGTCGATCGTGACCCACCGGAACGGCCGCTGCCAGGCGGGCCCGCGCATCGTGTAGTGATCGGGATCGTCGCCGTCGTCGTGGTTGGTGAACCGGTGGTGCTGCATGTGGATGAAGCGCCAGACCGGGAACGCCGCGTGCAGCGCGAAGAACGGCGCCGCGACGCGACCCATCGCGTTGTTCAGGCCCCGCCGGTTGGACGCCGAGCTGTGCGCGGCGTCGTGGGCCACGGTGAAGAGCAGGTAGCCGGTAACCGCGTTGACCACGACCGTCGCCCACCACGGCAGGCCCGCGGCGACGTAGAGCACGGTCGCCCCGATCCAGCCGATCAGCGCGACGACGAGCAGCGTCAAGGTCGGAACCGCCACGGCCGGGACCGGCTCGGCGGGGTTCGGGATGCGGCGGACGGTGACGGGTGACGGCGCGGTGACGGACATCGCAGATGCTCCTCGGTGTGCGGTACGACGCCAACCTACGCCCGCGTACGGCCGAAGACCGTGGGCATCCGGTGCAGGGCGGTGTGCGAATCGCACATCGTTCCGGGGTTCGAGCCCGGGAGGACTGCGGACCGATCGTCGCGGGACGTTCAGCTCGTCAGG
>JBAZOW010000094.1:0-11972 GCA_041648495.1 Patulibacter sp. | reverse complement strand
CGTCGGTCGGTCTCGTGCACGGTGCGCGAGCGCTCCGGGTCGAGCGCGAAGGCGAAGAGGTCCTCGACGAAGAAGTCGGCGTCGAGCAAGGTCCGCGCGTCGGTCCGCCTGGTGGGCAGCAAGCGGGTGAGTGTCCGAACGGGCATCAGCCGCGTGACGGTCGAGCACGACGCCGGCAAGCGCCTGAGCACGTCCTCGCGGATCGTGGTCAACGCCCGCGTCGGCCGCGCGTCGCAGACGGTGACGGTCAAGGTCGGCGCGAAGTCGCGCACGGCCTCGTTGAAGACGCGGTAGGTAGGGAAGGTTGGTCCGGGGGCGCGGCGACGGTCGCTGCGCCCCCGGGGTCATGGCAGGTGCGGCCAGGGGGATTTCCTCCGCCCGGTCGGAGGATGATCACGGTCCGTCGGAACTTCCTCGAGCGCGCCGCGAGCGTCGCGCCGGTTAGCCCAGGACGACCGGCGATCCGCCCGACAACGACGTTGCGACGGAAAGCGACCCGGAGATCGTTGCGGGCCCGAATGGCGTTGTTATTCCGGGCGAGTTCGCGAAGGTAATCGTGGCGCCCGAGATGGTTCCCGTCATCGAGCCGGTCGAACTGGAGGCGACTCCGTTGAGCGCGCAACCGGTCCCCGTGTAGACGTAGCTCAAGAGCACCCCCGAGATCGAGACGCTAGTGCCGCTCGTCGAGATCGGCCATGCAGGAGGTATCCACGCCACCGGTGCCACCGCGCAGTTGGGAATATTCGTCGTACACGTGCCCCCTGCCGCGGTGCCGAGTAGGTACGAACCGATCGATCCCGCTGCTACACCGCTCGGGTTGTTAAGGCTCGCCGTGGCGATGACGCTGCAGGTCATCGTCCAGCCGCTTGACGATGTCTGCGTCAACGTGCCCATGATTCGAGCGGTCCCGGCGTACGGCACGCCACCGACCAGCCACCGATCAGCAGCCGCTGCGGCAGGCGTCATCATGCAGAATGTTGTGACGATGGCAATAGCCATCGCCCTTCTGGTCGCCCCGCTCATCGGCTCTTCTCTCTGCCCCGCCTCTGCGGGGGCGGTTGTCCTCAGGCCTCGTCCGCCGTCGCGATCGCCACGTACGGCGCCATCACGACCCGCGCCCAGTCCGGCACGAGGCCGGGGAGCGATCGCACCTGACCACGGAGTACCCGCGCGAAGACGATCTCGTAGATCCCGCCGGCCACCGTCTCGGCGACCAACCGGGCATCACCAGTCGGTTGCGGGAGCTCGGCCGTGTTGGCCAGGATCAGGTCGACGAGGCGGCTCATGGTCTCGCAGTGGACCTGGGCCGTTCCCTGGCCGGCCGCGTGGCCGTGGATCACGAGCAGCTCGGCCCGACGCGGATCCGAAGCCAAGAAGTCGGCAAGCGCCTCGAGACAGGACCAGGTCCGGCGGATCGGCGTGTCGGCCGCGTCGTACGCGGCCTGCACGGTGCGCCGCAGATCCCTCGTGATCTCGCGGTAGCCGACTTCGAACGCCGCGTCCTTGTCGTGGAAGTGGCGGTTGAAGGCGCGGCGACTGACGCCCGCCTCTTCGGCGATCTCAGCGACGGTTGCCGCCTCATAGCCGATCGCCGCGGTCACGCGCAGGGTGGCGCGGGCCAGTTCGGTCCGCCGATCGAGCCGCTGTGCGCCACGTGATGTTGTTTGACGGTGGACGGACATGGCGGTCGGGAGGCGAATTCCTGCGGGCCGGTGAGGTCACCGGCCCGCAGGGCACGCAAGCTCAGCGGAGGCTGACCCCTCGCGTGCTGGCTTTCTTCTTGGCGGGCTTGACGACGACCGTGATCGTCTTCGTCTTCCCCCCACGGGCCGGCCGGAACGCAACCTTGACGCGCACGCTCTTGCCGGCGCGACGAGCGCGCTGACCCGAGGCGTTCAGGCGGGCCCGAACCGTGGCGAGCGGCGCCTGCTTGAGCGTCCGACGCGTGGTCCGGACTCCCGAGCCCGACACCGTCAGCCGTCCGGCCCCAAGGCCGGTCAGGCGCACCCGTGCATCCCGCGCCTCGAGCGTCGACGACACCGCCCGGAACGAGCACGGCACCTTCATGTGCGTCTTGGTGCTCAGTCGCTTGCCGTTCTGGCCGTCGAACTGCGCATCCGCCACGCTGGGCTGGTTGCACATGTTCGCGCCCTTCTGGCCCGTGACCTGCAGGATCCCGTTGTTGCCACCGTTGATGTTCAGCTCGAACGAGCTGATCGGCGCATCGGGGACCTTCGCGAAGGTCGTGACCAGACGCTGCTTCGAATCGACATTACTGTCGGCCCAGACATCGAGCGCAACCTCGCCGCGCAGCGCCACCCAGAGCTTGGGCAACGTCGACGTAACGCGTCCCGTGCTCGTGACGCGGGTGCCTTCGACGAAGTAGACGTTGCCCTTGAGCGGCCGGTTGAGCACCGGCGAGATCGCCGTGGCGTTGCCGACGATCGAGCCCGCCGGGCAGGCCTTGGCCTGCGCCTCCGCCGGCTTGCAGAGGGCCTTGGCGTTCTTCGTGTCGAGCGCGAGCGACAGCGGCATCGTGACCGCGACCTTCTTCAGGCCCGCCTCGCCGGCGACCTGGGTCACCTTCGCGTTGATCCCCGGGTGCTTGTGGTAGCTGAGCTGCTTGACCCCCACGACGTCGATGCCGAGCTTCGGCTTGACCGCGAGCTTCTCGCAGCCGCCGACCTGGAACCGCGTTGCCAGCTGGCGGACGTGCCCGCCCTTGGAGAACGCGGCCGCCGAGATCGTCTTCTCAGCGCACGAGGTCGGGTTGATCATGAACCCGGGCTTGTCGATGTCCACGCTCATGTTGCGCAGTCGCACCGGCACGCCCTCGACGATCGTCGGAATCGGATCGGACTTCACCGTGACCTGCGCGGTGATCGGATCGACGTAGATCTTCTGTCGAACCACGACCTCGCCGAGGTCGAACGGTCCGGCCTTCGCCGGAATCACGACCCGCAGCGAGAACGGTGCGTCGTCGTACTGACCCTCCAGGTAGACCTTGCCGGGGAAGCGGTACGGCTGCGACCCCGGACCGGCGTCCGCCTGGACGGTGCCGACCTGGGTGCCGACGTTGCCCTTGAGGTTGGCCAACAGGCCTTCCGGCATGTTGATGTGCAGGCCGTTGATCACGTCCTGCCCGTCGGGCCGCGCCAGCAGCAGGTTGAACGGCGAGCTCGCCCCGGCAATCGGGGCCTTCGTTCCGGCCTGGAAGCCCAGGGCGAAGCCACCGAGGTTCGGCACGCAATCGACGTCGTAGGCCGATTGCACCGTCACCGTCTGCCCGCCCCAGGACGTCAGGACCGTGTCGGTCGTCTTCGGACCGCAGGTCGGCGGCGTCGCGAGCGGAGCCCGCGGGCCATCCTTGAACTGCAACTGCAGGCTCGAGACCGGCAGCTCGGGGTTGTTGTCGAACGTCGTCTCAAGACGGCCGGTCTGCCGGTTGGCCTTGATCTGGCCGGGCAAGCGAACGTCGATCCCGCGCTTCTTGTTCTGCAGGACCAGGGCCAAGCGGAACATCTCTCCCGACTCGGGGTCGGTCGAGTTCTGCGACCGGATGTACACCCCGCCCGTGATCGGCTCGTCGAGCAGCGGCGAGATCGCCGTGACCTCACCGACCTTCGACGCGTCCGGGCAGCTCATCGGATCCTTGGTCTTGAGCAGCAGCTCGCCATCGGCGCAGGCGGCGAGGCCGCCGGCACCGGACGGGTTGATGGTCATGCCCTCGGGCAGCGTCACCACGGCCTTCTTCAACGCCGGCGGTGCCTGACCCTGATCGTTGTCCTCCTGCGGGAACGTCATGTCGACGTTCAATCCGGTGGGAGCGTCAGGCAGAGATGACGTCGGAGCGACATCAACCGCGGGATCGAACTCCAGGGTGTCGCAGGAGGTGATGAGCGGGGAGACAGCGCGTGCCGACGTGAACACGCCTGGGTTTTGCCAGCTGTCGATCTCGAGATCGGTGAAGGGCGCTACGTCCGGGCATTCCGTCGCGGGGTTCGTCAAGAACGGCTCGGCGAACGCCCGCGGCTCGTCCGGTTGGAGGCAACGGAACGTCGAGTCGCCGGGCTCGAACGCGAAGTTCGATTCAACCCCGTAGCTGCAGAACGTCACGTCTACCCGGGTGATCCAATCGTTGTTCGCAGCGGGTACGCCGATGTTCAGGCCGTAGTCGCTGTCCGAGCGCAACTCGGGGTAGAGCGCGTAGGTCAGGCCCGCCTCACTGAAGGCGAACTCGGCCGGATAGCCGTCTTCGGGCACCACGTTCACGATCGGAGCGGAAACACTGGTCTCCCCGCGGAGATACACGTACCCCACCACGGAGTCCTCGGGACACAACATGGGACTGAACGACGCTCGCGGCACGAGCACCAACGGGCAACGCGTCCGCGTCATCGGGTCACCGCTGAACCCCGGCGGCAGCTTCGTGACGATCGTCTTCGGGTCCTCAACAGGTCGGATTCGGCCCCGCTCTCCTACGGCTCCGATCTCCGAGTCGTAGGTGCTCAACTCGAATACCGCGCGGGCCGAGAACGGATGCGCCCCCGCACGTGTCTCGTCTGCGCCCGTGCGGTCCTTGACCTCGGTCGCAAACGAGGTGATTTCGAACTCCGCACCCGGCGGGGGTCCCACCGCACCTGCGGGGACCGCGCCCAGAATCCCGCCACCGACGGCGGCGATCGCTACCGCAACCATGCGAACCGCGGAAATCGTTGTCCCTCTGCTTACGGCAAACATACGTTCAACGGCCCTTCTGGAGGTCAGAGGTCAGGACGCTCAGTTCTCGTGTCCCCCGAGAAGAGGCTTTCGCCTTCCGAGCCTTTGTCTTCACGCTGAACGTCACTGATACGCGTGAGATCACCGACTTACCCTTCGCCGGGGTGAACCGAACGCTGACCCGAACCTTCAGCCGCTGCTTGCGCTGAAGCGTTCGCCGACCCTGCGCGGAAAGCTTCACCGATACGCGATGGCTCCCAGCCTTGCCCACTGCCACGGAGGTCCGTGCGAGATTCGCGCCGGACACCTGGATCTTGCCCTTCCCCGACACCCGCACGGAGATGCGGGTCGACGAGCCGCGCACCGACTTGACTTTGCCGATCCTGACAGAGGCAGATGACGAGGACGAACCCTGAAGCACGTTGCCAGGTCCCCCGAATGTAGACGAGCCGGCCGGACCACCCGGACCCGGAGGCGTCGGGATCTTCGGCTGGCAATCGTCCCCTTCGCAGGGCTCTCGCGGTGCCGCCGCCTCAGGGAAGCCACCGCTCCGACGAATGACGTACGCCGCGTTCTGGCCGCTGGTGTGCTCGCGTAGGAGCGGCGACGCCGAACTCACGAACAGCGAATCACCTGACGGCGTCATGCCGATGAAGCCGGATCCGATGAACCTATTGGCGACCCTTGTGGTGCCGTCGGTCACCATCGTCAACCGGCCCGAGACAGCTTCCCACAGGTACGCGTCGGTTACGTCATTGCGATCGTCTTGGCTCAGCGCTTCCCTGGTCGTGAAGCCGACTAGGGACCCATCCGCGGACACTTGCAACCCGGAGTTCCAGCCGCCGGTACTCACCCTCGAGCTTGCGGCGCTGGGAACACCACCGACCGAGCTACTCCCCGAGCCGACCGTCGCACCGTCGACGCGACCCGATCCATTGTGGGCGGGGTCGTTCGTCCACACCCGACGCAGCGCGTCTTCTTGAGCGTCGAATAGGTACGCGTCCTTCTGCGCGTCGCCTGCCACCCTTTCGCCGACGAGATCTGCCGCGGACTCGAACAAGAAGTACCGCCCGGTCGCCGACATCTGCGCCGCCTGCTCCTCGACCGACGCCAGCGCGCCGATGAAGGTCGTGGAACCGTTCGCTTGACCGTCAGCCCGACGGTAGACGTACAGGTTGCTGTCGCCGGGCTGCGGGGCCGCACCGCGATCGTTCGGGCCCGCCAACGGCCGGCCGCTCGCCACGAAGTAGACGTACGCCCCATCATCCGAAACCCGGAACAGACCGGCAGCGCTGACACCCGCGCCTTCAGGCTCGGCGCTGCCCGTGACCAGCCTCAGCTTTTGTCCGGAAGCGTTGAAATCGTACTCGTACAGGTCGTTCCTGTCTGACGTATCCTGATCTTCTGGCACGAGTTGCTGCTCGGTCGCGAAGTACACGCGGGAGCCGTCGCGAGATGCGCCTCGGAAGTTCGCCGTCTCCTCTGCGCCGCAGGTGAGTTCGCACTGGGACGCGGACAAATCGATCGGGTCACTGCTACCGACCTTGGCCCACACTCGGCGAACCGCGGGTACCTCGCACTGACCTGCGCCTGCGGCTGTAAAGAAGACTCGCTGGCCGTCCTGCGAGACTGCGTTACGTCCGTACAGGCTCAGGTCTCCGATGACCCCGCCGAGTTCTGCGCTGCAGTCGGGGAACATCGTGGCCCCAGCGCGATACGCCACCTGTCGGGTCGTCAGCTGCCCGTTCTCTCCACGGGTTGACGCATACAGACTACGAAGCCCCGAACTCCGATCATCGGTGGTTCCGTCCGTCACCGTCAGCCGCGTCGCGGTTCGCTGCACGACCGTGAGGAGGTCCTCCGAGGAGGCACCCGGGATGGTCTGATCGTTCTGCGTCGGCCCGGCAACGTGGAACGATCCGTCCGGATCACGGACCACAGGCGTGAACCGTCGGGTCCCTTCGTCGGCCTTGAGATTCACGAACCAGAGGCTGCGACTACCGTCCCGCGTCCAGTCAAGAGCGGAGTACTGGCCGATGTACGGAAAAACCGAGGCGGGCGGCGCGATCGCCGTCGTCTTCCACCCCGATGCGGTCCGCTGGGTGGCGTAATGCACGCCGAGGGCCGGGAGGTTCTCCGTGTCAGCGAATCCCCCAACCGAGTAGAGCATCGCCCGTTCACCGTCTGCCGTACCTACCGACAAGCTCGCACCTTGACCGCCGGTGAACGCCGGCGTCACCAACTCGTACGCACCGCAGTTCGGCAAACGTTGCGCCAGCGCGCCCTGCTTGGCACGAACCTCGGCGTTCGGGCAGTCGTCGGCCGGAGCCTCACCACTGGTGAACGTCTGGTCGTCCCCCCGTGCCGTTCCCCCACCGTTCGTGGCAACCAACCGATAGTGGTACGTCTTCCCTGGATCCAGGACCCCGATCGATGCGCTAACCGCCACCGGACTCGTGCCCGTCCCGATCGAACCCGGACGACAAGCTGACCTTTCTCCGTAGTCGGTCGTCAACCCAAACTCGAAGTAGCAGTCTGAGACAGGGAAATCATTGCTACCGGGATTGACCGCGCCGTTGACCGTTGCTGACGGAAAGGAGACGTCGCTAACTGTCCCCGTCGTCGTCGCCGGCGCATCGGGCTTCGGCGCGAAGGTGGCCGTCGCTGCCATGTCGAAGAGGAGGAGGCCCGTAACGCATGGGTTCGTGGCTCCGGTGCACGTTCCGCCCGCCGTACCCGACCATGCTAGGAACGCCGATCCCTCTGCAGGCGTGGCCGTCAGCGTCCCGGCACTGAACAAGAAGCCGTAATCGTGGCTGCAGGTGGTCTGCGTGGACCCGGGAACATTCGAACAGTCAATGCCCGCGGGGCTGCTGGTGACCGCGCCGGCGCCGCTGCCGTCGAGGCTGACGGAAAGCACTCCTGCGGACGCCGCGGAGACAGAGACGGTAAATGCCGCGGTCAGGACCGCGGCAGCGAGAAGAAGGAACCTACGCATCGACATCTTCCTTTGGGACGAGGCACTGGGACGAATTTCCGGCGAGGGACAGCCGGGCTGCAAATACGCCAACCAATCGGTCAGCCGCGGGTGAGCTGTCGCTTTTCCTCGCGAGCCGCTCGAATTGACTACCGGAGCACGTTGGAGATGGTTCGATATTTCCTGGGTCACGCAAGTGCACTCCGTGTCATCTGAATTCGTGTGTAGCCATGGACGGTGGCTGTACTACGTCGGGCGCGGGAAGAAGCAATGCGACCCCCCGCGCCCGTCGTTCAACTCGCCCCAAACTCACTTTGAGGGTCGAGTCTCCTGGTATCGCTTAGGACAGCGAAACCGCGGCACCGCTAGTGTTCGTGACCGTCACGGAACCGTCGACCGTCGCCGAACCAAGCGTCGTCGTCAGCGGGCCGGCGTTCGTGAACGTGAGAACGTTGGCCGCAGCCGCGCCCGTGATCGAGCCCGTCGCGCTGACCGGAACACCGGCGAGCGAGCAACCGACGCCCGAGTACGTGTTCGTGAAGGAAACCGGGCCAATCGTCACGTTAGTACCGGTCGTGGCGATGTTCCACGGCAGCGACGTGGCCACGGCCGTGACCGTGCAGTTCGGGACCGTCGTCGTGCACGTTCCACCCGCCGGCGCGCCGAGGAGGAAGCTCGTGACTGAGCCACGGGCCTGGTTGGGAGCCGTGCCCCCGTTATTCAAGCTCAGCGTCGCAGTAACGGTGCACGTCGTCTGCGTTCCGGCAGCAGTAAGCGTCAACGTACCGTGAGCCCGTGCCGTGCCGGCGAACGGAGCGCCGCCAACCGTCCACTGGTCCGCCGACGCAACAGCCGGGGCGACAGCGGTGATACCGACGACGGCCGCTGCGACCATCGCCTTCTTGATCGTTCCAAACATTCGACTTCTCCTTGATTGCGCCCAGCTATGCTGGGCAGTTGTGGTACCGGGGCGCCTTCCTTTGAACCGTGGGCGTCCCGGTTACTGCGTTGCGACGCCGCGTGAGCAGCGAGGCCGAGAAGGCCGACGTAGCGGGCTCACTCGAGACGACACCTGAACGCAGCCATGAAAGCGCGCTCGGTCGGTGCGCTGTCGCGAAATCCTCCGCTACCGCGTCCTTACCGTTCTTGAGCCCCTCCCCGAGGCTCGTGTGATGAACGTACACCGTCAGGAACAGACCGGTCAAGCGCTCGCGCTTTTTTGTGTCTAGAACCTGCGGATCGTCGTGCCACAGGGAGATCGCGCCATACCGATGGTCCTTCGAGCGTTCCGCCTGGCGGCGTTCCTACCGTACGTACGGACCATCTGCCGGGGCCTTGTCCAGAGACGAGGCGTATCGGGAGGGTCGGGGTCGGCTTTAGGTCGGGCCAATCCCGACTTGATCCGAGCAGGCCGCCCAAGCGACGAGGGGCGCCCTAGTGGACGCCCCTCATTCCGAACTCCGATGTCGGTCGCTCGGTTCGACCGAGCCGCGCCCCGCGTGTGCGTGGCTAGACGTCCCCACCAGCGGTCGGCGGTGCGCCGACCTCGGCTTCGGCGCCGCCGCCGATGCTCTCGCGCGCGAGGAACTCCTCGACCCACAGCGGGTTCGCCTGGGAGCGCTTGACGGTGGTCAGCAGGTCGGACATCGAGGAGACCTCCTCCACCTGCTCCTTGAGGAACCACTGCATGAACTGCTCGGACTGGTAGTCGCCTGTCTCACGAGCGATCCGCGCCAGGTTGGCGATCTGCTCGGTGACCTTCTTCTCCTGGTCGAGCGAGACCTGGACGGGCTCGACGATGTCCTGGAACCCGTTCTTCGGCGCCGCGACCGCCGGAATCGTGACGTCCGCGTCCTGATCCATCAGGTACTGGACCATCTTGAGCGCGTGACCCCGCTCCTCGAGCGCCTGCTGGTAGAAGAACTGCGCCAACCGCGGCAGCGTCTCTCCGTCGTAGTAGACGGCCACGGCGACGTACTGCTGACTCGCGGCGAACTCGTGGGCGATCTGCTCGTTGAGCGCGTCGACGAAGGCGGGGGAGGACATGGTGCGAACTCTACCGAGGGACCCCCGGGCGGAATCTCCTTGGGGAGCCCAAAGCCCCGCATCCCCAGCCCGCTACGCTGACTGCAGATGGGTGATCCCGTCAGCGTCACCACGAAGAAGAAGTGCTGCAAGAGCGGGCCTCGTTGCAAGCGCTGTCCCGTGGTGTGGAAGCGGCTCGAGTCCGAGGGCCTGGCGGTGCGGATCAACAAGCGCACGTACGAGCCCGCCGGCAAGATCCCCAAGAAGAAGATGAAGGCCGCGCGACACTAGGCCGCGCGGCCAGGACCTCAGCCCGCCGACGGCACCGAGAAGGTGAGCGGGTCGAGCTGGTCACCGGGGCCGTAGAACTCGGCGAAGGCGATCTTGGCCCCATCCTCCGAGAGGATCGCCGGCACGTTGGTCCAGGTGACCCGGCCGTCCTGATCGACCGGCGTCACGCCGCTCAGGTCCAGGTCAGCGATGTGGACGCCCGGATGTGACTGGCGCGGCGGAGCGGGAGCGGTGGTGTCCATGCCCCCGAACGGCCGATTCACCGCGTCGACGTAGAGCTTGCCGTTCCCGGCGCCGTCGAGCACGACCCGCGGGTTGCGGAACTCCAGGTCCAGCTGCGGCCCGTTGCCGTAGTCGTGACCGCGGAAGCGGATCCGGCCACCGTAGGTCGCGTCGAGCGCACCCGTGGTCGCGTTGTACTGCGGGTTCTTCGCGTCGTCGAAGCGGAACAGCTCGAACCGCGGCTGCGCGGCCGAGTTCAGGAAGCCGCTCGCACCCGCGCCGCAGCCGATCCAGCCGTGCGCGATCGGACCCTGCAGGTAGTTGCGGAACGACGCCCGCACGCCCCAGGCGGCCCCGCCGGTGAACGTGGTGTCGGCCAGCAGCGGGCACGGCGCGGTCACCGGGACGGCGAAGGTGATCGGGGCCAGCGCCTCACCGGCCGCGTAGAACTCGCCGAACGCGGTGGCACCCTCCGCGGAGAGCGTCACCGGGACGTTCGCCCAGGTGCGCGTGCCGTCGGCCTCGACCGGGGCGATCCCGTCGACGTCGAGGTCCGCCAGGTGGACGTCCGGGTAGGACTCGACCGGCGCGACCGGCGCACTCGGGTCCATCCCCGCGAAGGGGCGGCTCTCGAGGTCGGCGTAGAGCTTGCCGCCACCATGGCCGTCGAGCTCGACCCGCAGGTTGCTCATCGTCATGTCCAGCAGGGCGCCCTTGCCGTAGTCGTGACCACGGAAGCCGATCGAGCCCGCGAAGGCCGCGTCCAGTGTGATCCCGCGCTGGTAGGGCGGCAGTTCCTTGCCCGGGTGATAGTCGACGTCGGTCGCGGCCCCGAGCCGGAAGAAGCCGACCTTGCCCGCGGCCTGCTGACCGGTCGCGCCGTCGGTGCAGCCGACCGAGCCCTTGGCGATCGGACCCTGGACGTAGTTGAGGAAGCTGTCCTTGAACGTCCACTGAACACCGCTGACGAGCGCCTCGGAACCGAGCGGTGCGCAGACCAGCGGCGTCGGCGGCACCGGCGGATCGACCGGCGGCAGGACCGGCGGCACCGGCACGTCGGGGGTCGCCAGCGGCGCCGGAACGGGCGCGGGGGTGGGCGCCGGCTTCGAAGGCGCCGGGGCCTTCGCGGCCGGGGCCAGGTCGGCTCGAACCGTGACCGTCGCCAGACGGCCGGCCTTCAGGCGCTTGACGCCGAGGGCGCTGCGCAGCCGGGCCGCGGTCGCCTTGGGGATCGAGCCCGTCGCGTTGACGACCCGCGCGGTGCCCTGGCCGGCGTCCAGCGCGACGGCGCGGTTCTTGGCCGCCTTCAGTGTCAGCAACGTCACCGTGTTGCGACCCAGGCGCGCCGTGACCCGCGGGTTCTTGTCGCCCAGGCGGACCTGGATCCGCGACAGCGTGACGCTGCGACGGCCGGTCCGCAGGCCGACCCGGCCGTCGTGGCGGAGCAACGCGGCGTCGGCCTCGACCGAGCCGCCGGATACCGGAAGGGTGAGCCGCGTGGTGGACGCCTTCTTCGTCCGCGTGGCCTTCGCCGGGCGGAGCGCGGACACGACGACCTTCTGGCCGTCCAGGCTGCGCGCGGCCGTGCCGCCGAAGCGGATGGTGGTGGAGCCGTCGGCGGCTCCCGCGGTGGCTGGTGCGAGGGCGAGGGTCGCGAGGGCGGCGCCGGCAAGCAGGAGCCTGCCCGTGCGCCCGGTCAGGGTGTCGGTCATCTGACGGTCCTAGTTGGGGGAACCTA
>JBAZOW010000093.1:0-12052 GCA_041648495.1 Patulibacter sp. | reverse complement strand
AGTCGCGATACAATTCCGTCTGTCGGCATCGGACATGCGCGAACGGCCGGAGCAGAAGCGCTCTCGACCGTCGTTCGGACCCGAGTCGACGTGCTCCCCGTGCCCCTGCTCGACGTCTGCCCCCTCTCCGCCCTTCCCGTCGGGAAGCGGTTGACCGTGGAGCACGACGACCAGGAGATCATGGTCGTCAACTGCAACGGCACGATCCTCGCGATGGAGGACCGTTGCAGTCACGACGACGGCGATCTGTCCGAAGGGGAGCTCGACGTCAAGGAGTGCACCATCGAGTGCCCGCGCCACGGCGCGATCTTCGACCTGCGTTCCGGTCGTCCGATGACCCTTCCGGCGTACCAGCCGGTCGACACCTTTCCCGTCGTGATCGACGGGGACACCATCAAGCTGGAGGTGGACTGAGATGCCCACGCCCCCCGAGCCGAGCGGCACCCTGCTGAACGAGGAGGAATCCTCGCTCGTCGACCTGAACGCGGACTACACCGAGAAGTACGGGTTCCACGACGCCGAGAACTACCTGTTCAAGGCGCCGAAGGGGATCAACCGCGAGATCGTCGAGAAGATCTCCGAGTTCAAGCAGGAACCGCAGTGGATGCGGGACTTCCGCCTGAAGGCGCTGGACTACTTCTTCGCCCGTGAGCAGCCGACCTGGGGCAGCCCGATGCTGGCCGAGGTCGACTACGACGACATCCACTACTTCGTCCGGGCCTCCGAGCGCTCCGAGCGCTCCTGGGACGACGTGCCCGAGGACGTCAAGAACACCTTCGATCGCCTCGGCATCCCGGAGGCGGAGCGCAAGTTCCTCGCCGGCGTCGGCGCGCAGTACGAGTCCGAGGTCGTCTACCACCAGGTGAACGAGGAGCTCGAGAAGCAGGGCGTGATCTTCACGGACATGGACACCGCGCTCCGCGAGCACGAGGACCTGGTCCGCAAGTACTTCGCCACGGTGATCCCGCCGAACGACAACAAGCTGGCCGCGCTCAACAGCGCCGTCTGGTCCGGTGGCTCGTTCGTCTACGTCCCGCCGGGCGTCCACGTCGAGATGCCGCTGCAGGCCTACTTCCGGATCAACACCGAGAACATGGGCCAGTTCGAGCGGACGATCATCTTCGCCGACGAGGGCTCCTACGTGCACTACGTCGAGGGCTGCACCGCCCCGACGTACTCCAGCTCCTCGCTGCACTCCGCGGTCGTCGAGCTGATCGCCAAGCCCGGCGCGCGGATCCGGTACACGACGGTCCAGAACTGGTCGAACAACGTCTTCAACCTCGTCACCAAGCGTGCCGTGGCGGAAGAGAACGCGACCGTCGAGTGGGTCGACTGCAACCTCGGCTCGAAGCTGACGATGAAGTACCCCGCCGTCTACCTGATGGGCGAGGGCGCGCACGGCGAGGTCCTGTCGATCGCCTTCGCGGGCAACGGCCAGCACCAGGACGCCGGCGCGAAGATCGTCCACGCCGCGCCGAACACGACGTCGAACATCTTCGCCAAGTCGATCTCCAAGGACGGCGGGCGCTCCAGCTACCGCGGTCTGCTCGAGGTCGGCAAGGGCGCGGTCGGGTCGAAGTCGAAGGTCGTCTGCGACGCCCTGCTGCTCGACGACCGCTCGCGGACCGACACCTGGCCGACGATCCGGATCGACGAGGACCAGGTCGACATCGGCCACGAGGCGACCGTCTCGAAGGTCGGCGACGAGCAGCTGTTCTACCTCCAGTCCCACGGGATCCCGGAGGACGAGGCGGCCAAGCTGATCGTCAACGGCTTCATCGAGCCGATCGTCAAGGAGCTGCCGATGGAGTACGCGGTCGAGATGAACCGGCTCATCGAGCTGCAGATGGAGGGGTCGATCGGGTGACCACCCTCTCCGCCGCACCCGCTCCCGTCTGGCTCGCTGCGTTGCGCAGCGGCGCCGCCGAGGAGCTGCCCAACCTCTCGCTGCCGACCTTCCGGGGGACCCCCGGTTGGGAGTTCACCGAGATCCCCGAGCTCGATCTCGACGTCTACCCGCAGGCCGCGACGGGTGACGTCGCGGTGGCCGAGTCGGCGTCGCTGGTCTTCGATCACCTGCCGGAGGGCACGATCCGCCTGACGCAGGTCGATCAGGCGATCGCCGACGCCACGGCCGTCGTCCCGTCCGGTGACGGGGCCAAGCAGGCCACCGTCCTGCCGCTCGAGGTCGCCGCGGCGCAGCACCCCGAGCTGGTCGAGCCGTTCCTCGGTCGGATCGAGACCGCCCGCACACCGTTCACGGCTCGCAACGACCGCGACTGGACCGGCGGCTTCTTCGTCCACGTCCCGCGCGGCGTGCGGCTCGAGGCGCCGGTGCTGCTGACCCTGATCCAGGACCAGGCCGGCAGGACCGTCTCGCCGCGCACGCTGATCGTGCTCGAGGACGGGGCCGAGGCCGAGGTCTGGTCCCAGACCGTCTCGTCGTCCCCGGAGCTCGACGCGCTGGTCAACGGCGTCGTCGAGATCCACGTCGGCCAGAACTCCCGGCTGCGGTTCGTCGACGTCCAGGACCTCTCCGAAAAGACCTGGATCTTCGGCGCCCAGCGCGCGACGATCGAGCGCGACGGCTGGATCGACTGGATCACGCTCGGCCTCGGGTCGGCCAAGGGCAAGGTCTTCCAGGAGACCAGCCTCGACGGTCCCGGTGCCCACGGGCGCGTGACCGGCGGCTACGCCACCCACGGCAAGCAGCATCTGGACTTCGACACCCTCCAGACGCACATGGCGCCGAACACCACGTCGGACCTGGCGTTCCGCGGCGTCGTCGCCGAGAAGTCGTCGACGGTCTGGCGCGGGATGATCAAGGTCGACGAGGCCGGCCAGCAGACCGACGCGTTCCAGGAGTCGCGCAACCTGCTGCTCGGGCGCAAGGCCCACGCCGACGCGATCCCCGGTCTGGAGATCGCGGCCAACGACGTGCGCTGCACCCACGCCGCGGCGATCGCCCAGATCGACCCGGACCAGCTGTTCTACCTGCGCTCGCGCGGGCTGAACCTGAACATGGCCCGGCGGATGGTGATCGAGGGCTTCCTCGCGGAGCTGGTCACCCGGTTCGAAGAGGGCCCCGTCCGTGAGGCGCTCGGAGAGATCCTCCAGCGCCGGATGGACGCGATCCTGAACTAGAGCTTGGCCCCTGCGCGGGCCATACAGACGTCCCAGCACGAACGGCCCTCCGCAGCCCCCTGCGGAGGGCCGTTCACGTTCCGGGACCCATCCGCGAGCGGGCGAGCGGGCGAGCGGGCCGCCGCTCTCGGTGCCGCGATCGTTGTGTCGGCAACGCGACAGTTCCAGGGTCACGCGATGGACAGACGGGGCCGTCGTTCGGCGAGAAAGTGATTCCACCAACCCGGTGGAGCACAAGGCGCCACCGAACGACTCGAAGGACTCACCCTCATGCGCTCCATCATCAACCGCCGCCCGACCGTCTCGACCGTCATCTCCTGCACCGCCCTCTTCGTCGCCCTCGGCGGCACCAGCTACGCCGCCGTCACGATGGACGGCAAGGACCTGAAGAACCGATCGGTCGCCGCGACGAAGATCAAGACGCGGACGCTGACCGGCACGCAGATCAAGAACGACGGCCTCACGGGCAAGCAGATCAAGGAGTCGACGCTGGGGACGGTGCCACGCGCGACAGCGGCCGACGCCGCCACGCGGGCGACGACCGCCGACAAGGCATCGGTCGCCGATAAGGCCACGACGGCCGACAAGGCAGTGTCGGCGGACAAGGCGACGACGGCCGACAAGGCGACCGACGCCCAGACGCTCAACGGCCGCGACCATACGAAGTTCCTGTCCAGTCAGACCCGGATCGTCCGGGCGGACTCGGCCCCCGTGGTCGGCAGCGACGGTGGCAACCCCGAGGACGTCACCGCCTCGTGCGGGCCGGGCGAGCGGGCAATCTCGGGCGGCGGTGCGTGGATCATCCCGAACTTCCAGGACAACAACACGCCCTCGGCGCTCGACCTGCCGATCACCGGCACGATGCCCGTGGAGACGGCGCCCGGAAGCGGCGAGGTCACCGGATGGCGGGTGACGGGCCGGAACTTCTCGGGAACGAGCCGCATCCTCCGCGCCTACGTGATCTGCACGCCGAAGTCCTGATCCGGCTTCTCGAGCTTCGCGTCCCCCTCGGCGACGGGGACCGAAGGCGTCCCGTCCTCCACCAGGACCTCGATCGGTACCGCTCGGCCCCGCAGCGTGACGGGGCCGAGCGTGCGCAACGGCGGCAGCGGATCGGTGATCGCTGCCGCCGTCTCGCGTGACAGGAAGACCCGACCGGGGTGCTCCCGGCCGAGCGCCTGCAGCCGCGCCGCCACGTTGGTGGTGGCGCCGACCGCGGCGTACTCGACGCGCCGCTCCGAGCCGACCAACCCCGAGACCACGAGCCCCGTATGCATGCCGATCCCGACCCGCAGGCCCTCGGCCCCGACGTGACCGTGCTGCGCGGCCCACCGGTTCAGCTCGCGAAGCCCGCGGTCGACGATCGCCCGGACCGCACGCCAGGCGCGGGTGGCGTGGTCGTCGCTCGGCACCGGCACCCCGAACGCCGCCAGGACGCCGTCGCCCTGGAACGAGACCACGGTGCCGCCGTGCTCGAGCACCGCGTCGGAGACCATCGCCAGGTAGCGGTTGAGCAGCACCACCACGCGCTCCGGATCGGCGGTGTCGGCCAGCGAGGTGAAGCCCCGCAGGTCGCAGAAGACCATCGTCGCGGGCAGGGTGCGGCTGGGCAGTGCGACATCGTCGCCCTCCTGATCGCGCAGCAGCTCCCCGGCCACGTCCGGCGCCACGAACCGCTCGAAGGTCCGGCGCAGCCGTCGACGGCCACGGACCTCGTGGCGGTAGGCCAGCGCGGCGGCCGTGGCGCTGCCGAGCCCGGCGGCGACCAGCGGGGCGGCCAGCGGCGTCATGACCCCCGACCGGAAGAGCAGGAACGAGCCGGCGACCAGCAACGTCGCGGCGATCGCCCCGGCGACGATCGCGACGGTCAGCCGCCGCGCGGGACGGACCAGCGCGCTCGCCAGCGGCGCGACCAGACCGGCGAGCAGCAGCAGCGCCCAGCGCAGCAGCGGGGATCCGTCCCGCAGCGGGTAGTCGGCGAGCACGGTCTGCACGCTGTGGGCGACGATCTCGGGACCGGACATCTGGCCGCCACCGATGCTGGTCGGGTGCAGGTCCTGTCCGGCGGGAGCGGTCACCCCGACGACGACGATCCGGTCGCGGACCGCGGCGCGGTCGAAGCGGCCGTCGAGCACGTCGAGGAACGGCAGCTCCGGCACGGTGCCGGGCGGACCGGCGAAGGCGATCCAGCGTTCGCGCACGTCCGGCGAGCCCCCGGCGGCGAGCACCGCGACGTGGGGGACCCCGAAGACCCGACCATCGAACCGCCGCCAGACGCCGTCGTCGTCGAGCGGGAACAGCACCTGGCCGACCGCGCCGCCCGAGCGGCGCAGCCGGTTCGCGCCGCCGAGCACGTCCGGCTCGCCGTCGGTGAACGTCTCGCTGGCGCCGAGGATCACCCGGCGGTCGGCGGCGGCCCGCAGCAGCGCGCGGTCGTCGGCGGGGGACGAGGACGGCTCGCCGAACTGCACGTCGTAGACGACCCGCCGTGCGCCGGCGTCGAGCAGCGCCCGGATCACGTCCGCGTGCAGGCGCCGGCGAAAGGGGAACCCCAGGTGCTCGTACGCGTCCTGGTCGATCGCCACGACCGCGACGTCGCTCGCCGGCGGCATCCCGCCGACGACGCGGAAGCGGACGTCGGCCAGGTCCCGCTCGGGCCCGGCCAGCACGGTCGCACCGAGTCCGGCCGCGAGCAGGCCGACGATCACGCCGATCGCCACGGCGCGCGCCATGCGGAAGCCTCGTCCTCGGGTCACGCCGCGCAGTCTGTCGCAACGCTGTGTACACCTGCAATCATCGTGTCGCCGATGACCGTCCAGCCACCGCGTACGAGCAGGACCGGAGCGGCACGTCGCCGCGTCGTCGCGGTCGCGCTCGGGACGGCCCTCGCGCTCGGGATCGGGGCCGGCGGTGCGTCCGCTGAGCTGATCCAGGGCGTCGCGGGCAGCGGCGTGGCGAGCTTCTCGGGCGACGGCGGTCCCGCGCTCCAGGCGACGTTGACGGCACCGTCGGGCGCGGCGCCGCAGCCCGACGGCGGAGTGCTGATCGCCGACACCGGCAACCACCGGATCCGCCGGATTGCCCCGGACGGCACGATCACGACGGTCGCCGGCAGCGGACCCTGCTGCGGGGCGGCCGGCGCCCTGGCCGGAGACGGCCTCGCCGCCACCGATCCGGCGGTCCGCCTGAACGGCCCGCGGGCGGTGGCCGTCCACCCCGACGGCCGGATCCTGATCGCCGACACCGAGAACCACCAGCTGCGGGCGATCACGCCGGCCGGGCTGATCGTGCGGGTCGCGGGTGCCGCCGCCGGAACCGCCGGGTACAGCACGGGCGGCGGCCCGGCAGCGACGAGCCTGCTCGACCGGCCGTCGGGCGTCGCCGTCGCGGCCGACGGGGCGATCCTCGTCGCCGACACCGGCAACGACCAGGTGCTGCGGATCGCTCCCGGCACGACGGTCGTGAGCCGCGTCGCGGGCCTGACGCCGACCTTCGGTCCGGGCTACAACGGCGACGGGATCGCGGCGACCGCGGCCCAGCTCAACGGGCCGACGGGGCTCGCCGTCGCGGCGGACGGGACGGTGCTGATCGCCGACACCGGCAACCACCGGATCCGCGCGGTGGACGGCAGCGGGACCATCTCTACCGTGGCGGGCAGCGGCGTCACCGGTCCGCTGCTCGGGGACGGTGGGCCGGCGACCGGGGCGGCGCTGGCGTCTCCCGAGGGCGTGGCTGCCGGCGACGGGGGATCGGTGCTGATCGCCGACACCGGCCACGCCCTGGTGCGCTCCGTGGGCGCCGACGGCCTGATCACGACGCTCGCCGGTGACGGCACGGTCGGCGGGCTCGGCGACGGTGGGGACCCGCGGCTGGCCGAGCTCTCGGCGCTGCGGGGCGTGGCGATCGGCCCGCGCGGGCCGCTGCTGCTGGACACGGGCAACCACCGCGTGCGCGAGGTCGTGCTCTCGCCGCCGGTCGCGACGCCGCCCGGCCCGCCGGTCGTTCCGACGCCGCCCGCGCCTCCGGTCCCGGAGCTGCGTCGTGCCGCCGTCGCGACCCCGCTCCGGGGTCGGATCCGCGTACGGGTCCCGGGGGCCCGGCGCTTCGCGCCGACGGGGTCGGCTCTAGCGCTGCCGATGGGCACCGAGATCGACGCCACCGACGGCGCGGTCGAGGTCCGCTTCCGCACCACCCGCGGGGGACGCGAGGCGATCGCCGTGGTCTCGGAGGGCCGGTTCGTGCTCCGCCAGTCCGGCGCGCTCGACGGGGGCCAGTACCCCGGCGTGCTCGTGCTCTCGGGACCGCTGCGGCACTGCCCGAGCTCCAACGGCTCGACCGGGCGTACGACGACCGCGCAGGGGCGGCAGGCGGGGCCGCGCGCTGCCAAGCGCCCCGCCAAGCGCAAGCGCGGCCGCCGGATCAGCGTGGACGCGCGCGGCAAGATCAAGACCCGCGGTCAGTACGGTGCCGCGACGGTCCGCGGTACCCGCTGGACGATGATCGACCGCTGCCCGCGCGATCCCCGGCCGGGCACGCTGACGATCGTCCGCGAGGGTCGGGTCGCGGTCGACGCGTTCGTGCTCAAGCGGCGGACGCTGGTGCGGGCCGGACGGCAGTACCTGGCTCCGGCGCGACATCGTTAGGTCGTCGAGAACGGGTGGGCGCGTCGCCGGATCGCGTCGCCGTCGAGCACCACGGTGCGGCCGCGCTGCAGCTCGACCGCCCCGTGCGCCTGCTCCTCGCGCAGCACGCGGTTGACCGTCGCTCGTGACGTCCCGGCCAGGCTGGCCAGGTCCTCCTGGGTCAGCGGCACCGTGACCGGACCGCTCTCGGCGCCGTAGAGCGCGAGCACGTCGAGCAGCCGTCGCCGGACCCGCAGGTCGGCGGGCAGGTGGAGCGCGTCGAGCAGCTGGCCCGACAGGTCGCGGACCCGCGCGCTGAGCAGCTCGACCAGCAGCGCGTCGACCTGGGGCCGCTGCGCGCGCATCCGCCGGAAGTCGACCTCGTGGACGCACCAGGTCTCGGCCGCGTCGAGGGCGGCGACCGTGGCGCTGCGCGGGGCGTCGGGGGTCAGCAGCGCCAGCTCGCCGAACGCGTCGCCGGGGCCGACGACGTTGATCGTCGCGACGTCGCCGAACGGCGTCTGCAGGCGGATCCCGAAGCGCCCGCTGCGCACCAGGTGCAGCGCATCGGCGGGGTCGCCGGCGTGGAAGACGACCTCGCCGGGGGAGAACGTCCGCCGGCGCGCGCGGTCGAGCAGCTCGTCGCGGTCGGCCGCCGACAGGCCGCGGAGCAGGGTGAACGCGCTGGGCTGCATCGAGCGGCACGCTACCGCGCGCCGTGGACGCCGTCGATCGGCGGCCGGTTCGCCGGAGCGTCTGCCGAACGACGACCGGTCGGCCTTCTACATCCTGGGGATGTCGAACGACGACCGGTCGCCGTTGGGAGGAGGGCGCCGCCTCAGCGCGGCGGGACGCCGAGCAGCTTGCGCGCCTCGGCGACCGTCGCCGGCCGCCGGCCGGACGCGACGATCATCCGGTGCGCCTCGGCGATCAGGTCGCCGTTGGACCGGGCCATCTCGCCGTCCGGCAGGTAGAAGTTGTCCTCGAGGCCGACCCGGATCGAGCCGCCGAGCGCCAGCGCGGCCCCGAGCAGCGGCCACTGCACGCGGGAGATCCCGATCACGCCCCAGTGGTGCTCGCGCGGGGTGCCGTCGGCGGCGTTCGGGACCGGCAGCGCGCGGCCGATCTCGGTCAGGTTGTCGGCCATGCTCGCCAGGTTGCGGGCGGTCGGCGGGATCCCGCCGGTCACGCCCATCACGAAGTCGGCGTGCAACGGGCCGTCGAGCAGCCCCATGTCGATCAGCGGCGCCAGGTTGCCGACGTGTCCGACGTCGAAGCACTCGTGCTCGGGCTTGATCCCCAGCCGCTTCATCGCCTCCAGGAACGCGACGATCTCGTCGAACGGGTTGGGGAAGACCGTCGAGAAGACGAACTGCTTGCGCCGCGCCGAGTACTTGGCGTAGTTCATCGAGCCCATGTTCAGCGCGGCGACCTCGGGCCGGCACGCCTCCAGGTACGCGATCCGCTTCTCGACCGAGACGCCGATCGTGCCGGTCGAGAAGTTGATGATCACGGCGTTGCCGACCTCGTCGCGGATCGCCTGCTGGATCGCGGCGAAGTCCTCGACCTCGTAGCTCGGCCGGCCGTCCTCGGAGCGCGCGTGGATGTGGATATGGACCCCGCCCTCGTCGACGATCCGGCGAGCCTCGGCGGCGTACTCGGCCGGGGTGTAGGGGATCGCCGGGCACTGCTCGCGGTCGGCGAGCGACCCCGAGATCGAGCAGGTCAGGATCACGGGGTGGTCGGTGCTCATCGCCCCGAACCCTAGGCGTCCGTACGCCCCGAGGGGTGGTGAAGATCCACAGTGTGACCCCATCGGCTTGTGGTGGATGCCCGGCGTATGCGTAGGATCGGGCATGGCTTCCGCGCAGCTCCGTCGCCACGACGAGATCATCCGCACCGCCGCATTGGCGCTCGAGCGCGACGCCGGATCGCTCGCGGCCGAGGCCGCCACGCGGATTCAACAGGGGATGCCCGAGCTGCCGACGGCGTTCTCGGTGACCAGCCAGTCGACCGCCGCGGTCCGCGAGCTGATCGCGGTCTTCGCCCGCTCGCTGCTGCGGGCCGATCCGACCGAGGACCTGATCGTTCCCGAGCAGGCGCTGGAGCACGGGCGGATGTTCGTCCGCCGCGGCGTCGATCTGTCGGCGCTGGTCCGCACGTACCGGGTCGGCCACGCCGTGATGTGGGACGTCTGGGTCCGGGTGCTCGACGTCCACGTCGCCGACGCCGAGACCCGCCTGGCGGTCCGCGACGCGACCGGTCCGGCGTTCTTCCGGTTCATCGACACGGTGGCCGGCCGGGTCGTCGAGGAGTACCACGCGGAGCGCGAGCGGTGGTCGCAGAGCGCGGCCTCGCGCCGGCTCGAGACCGTCCGCGACCTGCTCGACGGGCAGCCGACCGAGATCGACGCCGCCAGCCGGATCCTCGGCCGTGAACTGCGCGGTCAGCACCTGGGCTTCGTGGTCTGGCAGGCGCCCGAGCACGACTCCACGGGCGCCCCGGCACGGCTCCAGCGGACGGCGCAGGAGTTCGCCGCCGATCGCGGCGACGCCCGGCCGCTGCTGGTGCCGGTCGGCTACCGGGTGCTCTGGGGCTGGTGCGGCGGGGGGCGCGGCGGAGCGTCGGTGGTCGACCGCGAGCGCCCGACCCACGACGGCGTGCGGGTCGCGCTCGGGGAGCCGGGCAGCGGGATCGAGGGCTTCCGCACCACCCACCGCCAGGCGTTGGCCGCCCGACGGGTCGCGCAGCAGGCGGCGCAGGCGACCACGGTCACGGCCTGGACCGACGTGGCGGTGCTCGGGCTGCTGTCCGCCGACCAGGAGCTGGCCCGCGAGTTCGCCCGCCGCGAGCTCGGCGAGCTGCACGGCGACGACCCGGCGACGGTGCGATTGCGCCAGACCCTGGCGGTCTTCCTCCGCGAGGGCGAGCACGTCGGGCGGACCGCCGCCCAACAGGGGATCCACGTCAACACGGTGACCAACCGGCTGCGCCAGTGCGAGGCCGCGATCGGTCGCCCGCTCGCGGTTCGCCGCGGCCCGCTGCACGCGGCGCTGGCTCTGCGGGACGGATTGGTGGGGACCGGATGACGGCGCCGAGCCTGCCGACGTGGGGGACGGTGCCGGTCCTCGATGGCGTACGCCGCGCCAGGCTGCGGCGCAAGCGCGAGCGGCCACGGTTCCTGCTCGAGGTCGACATCGGGTGAGTCGACCGCGGTAATGTTGTACACCGTGCAGCAGCAGCACCCCGACATCGACGGACCGCGGGGGGACGAGGTCGAGCTCGATCCCGAGGTTCTCGCACTGCGCTGGGCGGAACCCGACCCCAAGGACGAGGCGCTGCGGTGGATCGGCAACGGCGCGGAGCGCGCGGCCCTCGTGGTGGCAGGCGTGTGGTACCTGGTCTCGGACGGCTGGTTCGGAGCCTCCTTGGGTGCGGACATCGCGGGGAACGTGGCGGGCGCCTTCGTCTTGGGCGGAACGTGCGTGGCCGTGGGCGCGGTGATCAAGCGCCGGCGGCCCGAGCTGTTCGAGGACCCGGCCGCCGCGCCCGTGACGGGCGGATGGTGATCTTCCCGCGCGTCGCTGATTCGACTGTGGAAGATCCACAGGTTTCACCGCGCCGGTCCCCATAGGCTCCGGCGGGTGAGCATCACCACCACCGTCGACCCGCAGGCGCCGGAGTTCCAACGCAACGCCGCCGCGATGCAGGAACGGCTCGACGAGCTCGACGGGATCCTCGACCAGGTCCGGGGCGGCGGGGGAGAGGGCAAGGTCGCGCGGCACCGCAAGCGCGGCAAGCTGCTGGCCCGCGAGCGGATCGACCTGCTGCTCGACCGCGACGCCCCGTTCCTCGAGCTGCAGCCGTACATCGGCTGGGGCAGCGACTTCCACCCCGGCGGCAGCGTCGTCACCGGGATCGGGGTCGTCGAAGGCGTCGAGTGCATGATCGTGGCCAACGACCCGACCGTCCGCGGCGGCGCGTCGAACCCGTTCACGCTGCGCAAGGTCCTGCGGGCGAGCGAGATCGCGCGCGAGAACCGGCTGCCGCAGATCCAGCTCGTCGAGTCCGGCGGGGCCGACCTGCCGACCCAGCTGGACCTGTTCATCCCCGGCGGGCAGATGTTCCGCGACCTGACGCGGGCCTCGGCGGCGGGCTTGCCGACGATCGCGATCGTCTTCGGCAACTCGACCGCGGGCGGCGCCTACGTCCCCGCGATGTGCGACTACACGGTCTTCGTGCGGGACCGGGCGAAGGTCTTCCTCGGCGGCCCGCCGCTGGTCAAG
>JBAZOW010000092.1:0-12090 GCA_041648495.1 Patulibacter sp. | reverse complement strand
GCCGGCGACCAGGGCCGCCAGGTCGAGCGTGTAGATCTGCTTGTCACGCAGCAGCTCGGGCACCTCGCCCGAGGAGATCTGCTGGGCGAGGCCTTCGACGACGGCCGTCTTGCCGACGCCCGGCTCGCCGATCAGGACCGGGTTGTTCTTGGTCCGCCGCGAGAGGATCTGCATGATCCGCTCGATCTCGTTCGAGCGCCCGACGACGGGGTCGAGCTTGCCGTCGGCGGCGAGCTTGGTCAGGTCGCGACCGAACTGGTCGAGCACCTTCGACGACCGCTTCTGCGGGCCGCCGGCCTCGGTCGTGCCGCTGCCGCCCGCCGGGGAGCCCGCCGTCTGACGGCGCCCACCGGGCCCGGAGAGCATCCGGATGACCTCGTTGCGGATCTTCTCGCTGTCCGCGTCGAAGTCCAGCAGGATTCGTGCGGCGACGCCCTCGTTCTCGCGAACGAGGCCGAGCAGGATGTGCTCGGTGCCGATGTAGTTGTGGCCCAGGCTCAACGCTTCGCGCAGCGCAAGCTCCAGGACCTTCTTGGCGCGAGGGGTGAAGGGGATCTGGCCGGAGGTGACTTCCTCTCCGGAACCGACGATCCGCACGACCTGCGCTCGAACCCGCTCGACGGTGATGTCGAGCGACTCGAGCACGCGCGCGGCGAGCCCTTCTTCCTCACGCAGCAGCCCGAGCAAGATGTGCTCGGTGCCGATGTAGTTGTGCTTGAGCGTCCGCGCCTCTTCCTGGGCGAGAACGACAACCTGCCTGGCTCGTTCTGTGAATCGCTCGAACATCTCGGGTCCTTCCGTGGATCACGTTTGATCCTACCAGCGCGGAACCCCGGGCCCGACCGGTCTCCCGGACCCGAGCGGTCCACCGCTCGTGCGACGCCGCGTCCGGACCCGGCGGAGGGACCGTCGCGGTCAGTCGCGCATGGTCGGGAACAGCACGACCTCGCGGATCGTGTTGCGCCCGGTCATGCAGATCACGAGCCGGTCGACGCCGAGCCCGAGGCCGCCCGTCGGGGGCATCCCCTGCTCCAGCGCCTCGACGAACGACTCGTCGTACTGCTGGGCCTCGTCGTCGCCCTCGAGCTCCAAACGCGCCTGCTCCTCGAAGCGGCGACGCTGCTCGTCGGGGTCGTTGAGCTCGGAGAACGCGTTGGCGATCTCCATCCCCAGCGCGAACGCCTCGAAGCGCTCGACCAGGCCGGTGTCCTCGCCGCTCTCGGTCCGCTTGCGCTTGGCGAACGGCGACAGCTCGACCGGGTAGTCGAAGAGCATCGTCGGCTGGATCAGCTTCGGCTCGACGTACTTCGACAGCAGGTCGTCGACGAGCTGCGGCCAGGTCCGGCCGTCGGGGTCCAGGTCGACGCCGTCGGTGGCGCGGATCACGGTCGACAGCGCCTCGCTGCTGCGGTGCGCCAGCACGTCGATCCCGGTCTGCTCCTCGATCGCGCCGGCCAGCGTCTGACGCTTCCACGGCTCGGTCCAGCGGATCTCGCCCTGGTAGTCGATGGCGCGGGCGACGTGCTGCACGCACGCCTCGAGGCGGTCCGCGGCGTCCTCGACGTCCGCGTAGGCCTCGTACCACTCGAGCATCGTGAACTCGGGGTTGTGCTTGTGGCTGATCCCCTCGTTGCGGAAGTTCTTGCCGAGCTCGTAGACCCGCTCGAGCCCGCCGACGATCAACCGCTTGAGGTACAGCTCGGTGGCGATCCGCAGGTAGAGGTCGCGGCCCAGCGCGTTGTGGTGGGTCGTGAACGGCCGGGCGAGCGCGCCGCCGTAGAGCGGCTGGAGGACCGGCGTCTCGACCTCGAGGAAGCCGTCCGCGTCGAGGAACCGGCGGATCTCCGAGACGATCCGCGAGCGCGTGATGAACGCGTCCCGGGTCTCCTCGTTGCCGATCAGGTCCAGCTCGCGCCGACGCTGACGCAGCTCGGTGTCCTGCAGCCCGTGGTGCTTGTCGGGCGGCGGGCGCAGCGACTTGGCGAGCACCGTGTAGTCGGTGATCCGCAGGCTCAGCTCGCCGCGGCGCGACATGAACGCGGTGCCGTCGACGCCGATCAGGTCGCCGAGGTCGATGTCGTCGAGCAGTCGCGGCATCCGCTCGTCGCCGAGCACGTCGAGCTTGGCCTGGAGCTGGATCCGGCCCGAGCGATCGACGAGGTCGAGGAACGCCATCTTGCCCTGACCGCGACGCGCGACCAGGCGGCCGGCGATCCGGTGCTCGACGTCGGTCTCGGCGCCGTCCTCGAGGCCGGCGTGGCGCTCGCGGACCGCGGCGATCGGCTCGACGCCGTCGAAGTCGTGCGGATAGGGGTCGACGTCGGCCGCGCGCAGCCGGTCGAGCTTGGCGCGGCGGACGGCGAGGAGGTCGGTCCCGTCGCCGGGATCCGCCGCCGTGTCTTCGGTCATCGCGGGGGTCCTAGCGGAGCACGCGCGGTCAGCGCGAGATGCTGACGATCTCGAGCGTGCGGGTCTTGCCGTTGGGCAGGTTGACCTTGACGCTGGCGCCCTCGGGCTTGCCGAGCAGGGCCTTGCCGACCGGCGACTCGTTGGACAGCTTGTTCTCGGCGGGGTTGGCCTCGGCCGACCCGACGAGCGCGTACTCCTGCTGCTTGCCCTTCTCGTCCTTGACCGTCACGCGCGTGCCGACCTGGACCGCGTCGGTGGTCAGCGAGGCCTCGTCGATCACCGAGGCCGAGCGGAGCTGCTCCTCGATGTCGAGGATCCGGCCCTCGATCATCGCCTGCTCGTTCTTGGCGTCGTCGTACTCGGAGTTCTCCGAGATGTCGCCGAAGTCCCGTGCGTCCTTGATCCGCTCGGCGACCTCACGACGTTTGACCGTCGTCAGGTGCTCGAGTTCCTGCTTGAGCTTCTCGAGACCCTCGTGGGTGAGGATGACGTCCTTGGACAAGGTGAGACCTTTCGCCGACCGCGTCCGAGCCGGAAGCCGCGACGCCGATCGAGCAGTTCTGGGGTGACGGACGATCCGACCCGTCCGTCGAACGGAGCGGGCAGTATAGCCATCCCGGCGAATTCTTCCGGTGCGGGTGGTCGGGTCTCGCGTCACACGGGTCGGAGGGTCCCGGAGAACCGGGTTCCGCGACCCGATCGAGCCGGACTAGACCGCGACCGACGTGGCGACGGCGGCGCGCAGCCGCTCCCGCGCGACCTCGATCTCGTCGCTCTGCTGGAGCGCGGCCTGGAGCAGCTTGTCCGGCGTGCGGGCGGCGTCGGGGAAGCCGAGGCCCGCGAGCCGCTCGACGTACCACGGGTAGTGCTTGCGGAGGTAGCGCCCGGCCCGCTCCGCCCCCAGGTGCTCGACCGTCCGGTCCAGCAGCCAGTCGAACTCGGCGGCGACCTCGTCGGCGGTCGGCGCCACGTCCTCGCGCTGCCCCAGCAGCGTGGAGAGCAGCCACGGGTTGCCGAGCCCTCCGCGGGCGATCATCACCGCGGCCGGGCGCACCTGCTCGTAGGCGGCGAGCGTCTGCGCGGCGTCGTGCAGGCCGCCGGACAGCACCACCGGCACCGGCAGCTCGTCGACCAGCTTGGCCGCCAGCGCGTAGTCGGGCGTGCCCTTGTGGTGGACCTGGGCGCTGCGCGGGTGGAAGCCGATCGCGTCGACGCCGGCCTCCTCGACCAGCCGGGCCGCCAGCGCGTAGCCGTCGTGCTCGCCGTCCTTCTTCGTCGACGAGCGCAGCTTGACGGTCACCGGCAGGCCGGAGCCCTCCTTCGCCGCCTTCGCCACCGCGACGGCGGTGTCGGGGTCCTTGAGCATCGCCGCGCCCGCGCCGGTCTTGCAGACCTTCGGCACCGGGCAGCCCATGTTGAGGTCGATCACGTCGACCGCGACGTGCTCGGCGACGTAGGCGGCGGCCGACTTCATCACCTCGGGGTCCTGCCCGAACAGCTGGATCGCGACCGGTCCGCCGTCGCGCTCCTCCGGCTTGAAGGTCAGCAGGTCGCGGAGGGTCTTCTCGTTGCGGTAGTGGATCGCGAACGACGAGACCATCTCGCTGACCGCGTAGCCCGCGCCGTAGCGCTTGGCCTGCAGCCGCACGACCCAGTTGCCGATCCCGGCCAGCGGCGCGAGCGTGACCCGGTTGGGGATCTCGAGGCCGCCGAGCGTCCAGGACTCGGTGAGGGAACGACCGGACATCCCTCCAGGGTACGAGACCGGGACGACTCCGGCGTGTGCGATCGGGGCGCACGCCCGGCGGAAGCAGTTCACCGGGCAGGAGCCGGTCAACTGCTCCCGCCCGTGCCCTAACCCTGCGAAGCCCTCAGGAGTTGTGCTGGTGCAGCAGCCGCAGGCCGGTCAGCGTCAGCAGGTCGTCGACCTCGTCGATCGTCTGGCAGTGCGGCACGATCCGCCGCGCCAGGCCCCCGGTCGCGATCCGGTGGATGTCCTGCCCGAGCTCGTCCATCAGCCGGTTGAGGATCGCGTCGACGCCGCCGGCGAAGCCGTAGATCACGCCGCTGCGTATCCCCTCGACCGTCGACTTGCCGATCAGCTGACGCGGGGCGATCAGCTCGATCCGCGGCAACGCCGCGGCCCGCGAGGTCAGCGCGTCGAGCGAGATCTCGACGCCCGGGCTGATGATCCCGCCGAGGTACTCGCCGTCGGCCGAGACCGGGTCGTAGGTGATCGCGGTGCCGAAGTCGACCACCACGCAGGCCCCCTGGAAGCGCTCGTAGGCGGCGACCGCGTTGACCAGCCGGTCGGCGCCGATCTCGCGCGGGTTGTCGTAGCGGAGGGCCATCCCCGTGCGGATCCCGGGACGGACCACGAGCATCTCGTGGCGCAGGTAGCGGATCGACATCCGCCGCCACTCCTCGGCCAGCTGCGGCACCGTCGACGAGACGATCGACGCCTCCATCTCCTCGGCGTGCAGGCCGCGCAGCTCCAGCAGGTTGCGGAGCTTGGCCCCGAGCTCGTCGGACGTCGACTCGCGCACTGTGGCGAATCGCCAGTGCTCGATCAGCTCGGTCCCGCGAAAGGCGCCGAAGTGGGTCTGGGTGTTGCCGACGTCGACGACGAGGAGCATTCCCGGGAGTATCGCGCGCCACCCCGCAAAGGGTCATCCCGGTCCCTACGCGGTCCGCGCAGCGGCCGCGGCAGGCCGTAGTCTGCCGCCATGCCGACGAAGCTGTACATCGTGCGCGGGTCCCACCCGTGCGTCACCGTCGAACGGGCGCTGCAGCTCAAGGGCCACCCGTACGAGGTGACCGAGTGGCTCCCGCCGACGCACGCGCCCGCCCAGCGGCTGCTCTTCGGGAAGCGCACGGTCCCGGGGATCCGCTTCGACGACGGCGAGAAGGTCCAGGGCTCGGTGGCGATCCTCGAGCGGCTCGAGCAGCGCTTCCCCGAGCCGCCGCTGGTCCCCGCCGACCCCGCGCTCGCCGAGCGCGTCCACGACGCCGAGCGCTGGGGCGACGAGGTCCTGCAGCCGATCCCGCGGCGGCTGGTCTGGTGGTCGCTGAGCCGCCGTCCGTCCGCGATCCCCAGCTACCAGGCGGGATCGAAGCTGGCGATGCCGCCGCTGTTGACGGCCTTCGTGGCGCCGGCGATCGTGCCGATCCAGCGGCGTCTCAACCGAGTCAGCGACGAGAGCACCCACGCCGACCTGCGGGACCTGCCGGGGCACCTCGACCGGATCGACGGATGGCTGGCGGACGGCACGCTCGGCGGCTCGCGCGAGCACGTCGCCGACCTGCAGATCGCCCCGAGCCTGCGCTTGTTGATGACGATCGAGGACCTGCGCGGGCCGTTCCTGGAGCGTCCGGCCGGTCAGTGGGCGCAGCGACTGTTCCCCGAGTGGGGCGGGACCGTGCCCGCCGGGACGATCCCCGCGGCCTGGCTGGAGCCGCTGCGGGGCTGAGCGCGCGTTGGAGGGGTGCGGGAGCAGTTGACCGGCTCCTCCCCAGCGAACTGCTCCCGCTTCAGGCGGGGACCCGCAGCGGATCCCCGACCCGCCGCACGCCCTCGTCGAGCGGCAGCGCCGCCAGGCTGTCCGCCAGGCGGGTGCCGTCGGGCAGCGCCAGCGTGAAGTCCAGGTCGAGCAGCGGGATCAACACGAATCGCCGCGCGGCGACCTCGCGGTGCGGCAGCGTCAGGCGCTCGGAGCGGTACGGCGCGTCCCCGAGCAGCAGCAGGTCGACGTCGACCGGCCGCGGGCCGTGCCGGACGTACTGCGGTGACGCGGGGTCGGTGACGCGGCCCTGGTCGCGCTCGACCGCCTTGCAGGCTGCCAGCAGGCCCTCGGGGTCCAGCGCGGTGGCGATCCGCAGGCAGGCGTTGAGGAACGACGGCTGATCGAGGATCTCGCCCACCGGATCGGTGTCGTAGAGCGCCGACGAGGCCAGCACCCGCACCCCGTGGCGGCCCAGGCCGTCGACGGCGCCCTGGAGCTGGGCCCGCCGGTCGCCGAGGTTGGACCCCAGCCCCAGGTAGCCGAGCGTCTCGCCGGGCCGCAGGACGTCGTCGGTCATGCCGAGAGCGGCGCGAGCAGCGCCAGCTGACGGGAGCGCGCGAGCAGGGTGCCGTCGGGCAGGAACAGCGTGCCGTCCTCCTCGGCCAGCCCGTTGGCCGCGACCGAGGTCCGGAACGCTCCGAGCACCGCGGCCGGATCGAGGCCGCCGACGGGCAGGTCGGCCTGGACGTGGATCGTCAGGTCGATCGTCGGGGCGATCGCCGGAGCGGTCATCACCTCGAGCGCGGGCGGCCACCAGAAGTCGGTCAGCTGCGCAAGGTAGGCCGCGTCGATCCGCTGGGGCTCGGGCGAGCCCATCCAGCCACCGGTCTCGATCGGCTCGCCGGGCGCGACGGTGCGCCCGGTGTAGGGCCCCGTCCCGATCCGCGGGGCGATCCGCAGCTGACCGACGATCGGCGGCAGCCCGGGCGGCAGGTCGAGCCAGTGGCCGCCGGAGCGGTCGAAGCGGTCGATCGGTGCCGCCTCGGCGTCCGGGGCGGGCGGACCCGCGACCGCGGGCAGCGGCGGGCTCCAGGCGCCGACCTGGTCGAGCCCGCGGGTGGCCAGGCTGGCGAAGCCGGTCAGGACCTCACGGCCCTGCTGGCGCGCCGTGACCGCGACCGAGGCCAGCCGGCGTCCGGAGCGGACGGTGCGGACCTCCAGCTCGAGCGGCCCCTCGCCGGCCGAGCGCAGGTACTGCAGGCTGAGCGACCGCAGCTGCCGCTGCTGCTCGGGGTCGGCCTCGGCCTCGACAGCGCGGACGACGATCGCCGCCAGGTAGCCCCCGTTCGGCCCCGTCGGCGCCGCCCAGTCGAGGTCGACGTCGGCGACGTAGCGGTCCCCGTCGCGGGTGACGGCCGTCGCCCGCTCGAAGGCGGTCGTGGCCAGGGTGGAGCTGTCCGTCATGAGGAAATACTACCGCTAGTAGAAAAGCGCTTGGACGCGGCGCTCAGCCGACGTCGCCGGCGCGCCAGAGCTCGACCGCGACCTCTTCGACCGGCAGCGGGATCGGCGGCTCGGGCTTGATGCACTTGACCCAGACCTCCTCGGCGCCGTAGTCGGCGACGATCCGGTCGGCGATCGCCGCGCAGAGCCGCTCCAGGGTCTTGTAGGAGCGCTGCTGGGCGACCAGCGCCACGAGCTGGCAGACCTCGCCGTAGTCGATCGTGTCCTCGACCCGGTCGGTGACCGTGGCGTCGCAGTCCGAGACCGCCATCCGCAGGTCGACGATCAGCCGCTGGCCGATCTCGCGCTCGGCCGGGGTGACGCCGTGGTGGGTGTAGAGCGAGAGCCCGCGGATCTCGACGGTGACCTCGTCGCGATCGTCGCCGTCGAGATCCTCCAGGTCGTCGTCCTCGTCGTCGTCCTCGTCGAGGTTGATCCCGAGGTCCCGCAGCGCGTCCGCGTCGTCCCCCGAACGGGGCGGCTGCGGGGTATCGCGATCCTCGTTCTGCCCGTCCTGGTCGTCGGCCGGGCGCTCGTCGCGATCGTCATCCATGGCGAGCCACGCTAGCAACCGCGGACGGTCCCCACCGTGACCGATGACGCCTCCGCCGGGGGACGGCGCGCGGGGCGCTACTTCCCGCCGACCACGTGCGCCGCGACGGCCAGCGCATCGTGGATCGCCCCGACGTCGTGCACGCGGAACACGCGCGCTCCGGCGGCCAGCGCCAGCACGTTGGTGGCGATCGTGCCGGCGAGCCGCTGGCGCGGGTCGTCGCGGCCCGTCAGCCGACCGAGGAAGCTCTTGCGCGACGTCCCCACCACCACCCGCGGCCCGATCGCCACGATCTCGTCCAGCCGGTGCAGCAGCGCCACGTTGTGGTCCAGCGCCTTGCCGAAGCCGATCCCGGGATCGACGTCGATCCGCTCCAGCGGAATCCCCGCGTCGATCGCGACGGCGATCCGCTGCTCGAGGTGGCGGCGGACCTCGTCGACCACGTCGGCGTAGACCGGGGCCTGCTGCATCGTCCGCGGCTCGCCGCGCATGTGCATCAGGCAGCAGCGGGCGCCGCGCTCGGCGACCAGCGGCAGCATCTCGGGGTCGTGACGCAGCGCCGAGACGTCGTTGACGTAGGTCGCTCCCGCGTCGAGCGCCGCCGCGGCGACGGCCGCCTTGGTGGTGTCGACCGAGAGCACGACGTCGGGCAGCGCCTTCGCCAGCCGCTCGATCACGGGAACGACCCGGCGCAGCTCCTCGTCGGCCTCGACCGGCGCCGCCCCCGGCCGCGTCGACTCGCCGCCGACGTCGAGGATCGTCGCCCCGGCGGCCGCCAGCTCCAGCCCGTGGCGGATCGCCGCGTCGGCCTGGAACCACTCACCGCCGTCGCTGAACGAATCCGGCGTGACGTTGACGATCCCCATGACGTCGAAGGCGACAGGCACCCGTCACAGGCTACCCACCGACCCCGGCCCACCCGGGCTCCCGGTGTCGACTCGTGGTCCCGGTCGACGCACGGGCGGGACCGCGGCACGGTTCCGGGACCGGTGCTCGGCCCCCGAACGACCGACGGCGGCCCGTGGGCCGCCGTCGAGGACT
The DNA here is from genome assembly GCA_041648495.1 of Patulibacter sp. Taxonomy (GTDB): domain Bacteria; phylum Actinomycetota; class Thermoleophilia; order Solirubrobacterales; family Solirubrobacteraceae; genus Patulibacter. The sequence continues at coordinate 3,081 of JBAZOW010000092.1, read as the reverse complement.
ACGTGTGGCGCGTGCGCGCCGCGGGTCAGGACCGGCGGGGCCAGCCCCAGTCGCGCGTGTCCTCGGCGACCATCGCGGTGCCGAGGCCCGGGCGCGGCAGCGGACGCGGAGCGGTGCGCTCCTCGGCTCGGCTGTCGTCCTCGGCCGTCGCCGGCGTGCTCGGGGCCGGCGGCTCGTCGTCGAAGACGTCCTCCTCGGGACGACCGTCGAGCAGCGCCAGGAACTCGTCGCGCTCGATCGTCTCGCGGCGGATCAGGATCTCGGAGATCGTGTTGAGCAACGCGCGGTGCTCGTTCAGCAGGTCGGTGGCGCGCTGGTGCGCGTCCTCCACGATCCGCCGGATCTCGTCGTCGATCTCGCGGGCGATCTCGTCCGAGTAGTCCGGCTCCGAGCCCATGTCCCGCCCGAGGAACGGCTGGCCCGAGTCGTGCCCGAAGACCCGCGGCCCGAGCCGCTCGCTCATGCCGAACCGCATCACCATCTGCTTGGCGGTGGCGGTGACCTTCTCGAGGTCGTTCGACGCGCCGGTGGTGATCTCGGAGAAGACGATCTCCTCGGCGGCCCGGCCACCGAGCGTCATCGCCATCTGGTCGAGCAGCTGCTGGCGGGTCACCAGGAAGGTGTCCTCGGTGGGCATCGAGATCGTGTACCCAAGCGCCTGGCCACGACCGACGACCGAGATCTTGTGGACCGGGTCGGAGTGCTCGAGGAAGTGTCCGACGAAGGCGTGCCCCATCTCGTGGTACGCCGTGATCTCGCGCTCCTTCTCGGTCATCACGCGGGTCTTCTTCTCGGGCCCCGCGATCACCCGCATGATGCCCTCTTCGAGCTCGTGCTGGGTGATCTGCTTCTTGCCCGAGCGGGCGGCCAGCAGCGCCGCCTCGTTGACCAGGTTGGCCAGATCGGCACCGGTGAAGCCCGGGGTCTGCCCCGCGAGCGCCTCGGTCTCGATGTCGGCGGCCAGCGGCTTGCCCCGCGTGTGCACGTCGAGGATCCGCGCGCGGCCCTTGCGGTCCGGGCGGTCGACGACGATCTGGCGGTCGAAGCGGCCCGGGCGCAGCAGCGCCGGGTCGAGGATGTCCGGCCGGTTGGTCGCGGCGATCAGGATGATGTTGTCGGTCATCGTGAACCCGTCCATCTCGACCAGGAGCTGGTTCAGGGTCTGCTCACGCTCGTCGTGACCGCCGCCCATGCCGGCGCCGCGGTGACGACCGACCGCGTCGATCTCGTCCATGAAGATGATGCAGGGCGAGCTCTGCTTGGCCTGCTCGAAGAGGTCGCGGACGCGGCTGGCGCCGACGCCGACGAACATCTCGACGAAGTCCGAGCCGGAGATCGAGAAGAACGGCACGCCGGCCTCGCCGGCGACCGCGCGGGCGAGCAGCGTCTTGCCCGTGCCCGGAGGACCGAACAGCAGCACGCCCTTGGGAATCCGGGCGCCGAGCGCCTGGAACTTCTTGGGGTTCTCGAGGAACTCCTTGATCTCGTGCAGCTCCTCGACGGCCTCGTCGGCGCCGGCCACGTCCCGGAAGGTCAGCTTCGGGGTGTCGGGCGACATCCGCTTGGCCTTGGACTTGCCGAACTGCATGACCTTCGACCCGCCGCCCTGAACGTTGTTCATGATCAGGAACCAGATGCCGAGGAACAGGATGAACGGGACGATGTAGATCATCGCCTGCCAGATCCCGGACGTCTTCGACGACTTGATGTCGAACGTCGGCAGGTTCTTGCCCTTGTGCTGCTCCTCCAAGAAGTTGGTCAGCGGACCACCGTTGTCACGGTCGTACCCGACCTCGTACTTCTTGTCGTTCTTCAGGACAACGTCGATCGCGTTGTCCTTCGTCTTCATCGTCGCGCTCTTCACCTGGCCGTTCTCGACCTGCGTGATGAACTCGCCGTAGGTGTAATTCTCCGCCGAGTCCTTCTCGAACAGCTGCATGGCGAAGAACGCCAGCAGCAACACGATCAGGATGGGGAACAGTGCGCTCTTGAAGAACCGGCTCATATGGGTAGCCGACATCGCCGTCGCCGAACGGCGAGCTGCGAAGCCGGGCGTCTAGCGTAGCAACGGCGATCCCCCGGGCACGTCGGATCCCCCGACCAACACGTGGAATCGGGGGTTATGTGTCCGGTCAACCAGTCGGCTCGGCGGCCGGGTCGGGACGTTCCCCGCCGGCGGCGCGGACCGCATCGTCGGTCAGAGCCGCAACGTAGGGCAGGTTGCGGTAGCGCTGGTCGAGGTCCAGGCCGTAGCCGACGGCATAACGATCGGGCAACCGGAATCCCGTGTACTTGATCGGCAGCTCGACCTCGCGCCGGCTCGGCTTGGTCAGCAGCGAGCAGACCTCCAGCGACGCCGGCTTGCGCGAGCGCAGGTTGCGCAGCAGGTACTGGAGGGTCAGGCCGGAGTCGATGATGTCCTCGACGATCAGCACGTGCTGACCCTCGATCGAGTGGTCGAGGTCCTTGAGGATCCGGACCACGCCGCTCGAGCTCGTCGCCGAGCCGTAGGACGAGACGGCCATGAAGTCGACCCGGCACGGCACGGTCAGCTGCCGCATCAGGTCCGAGACGAACAGCACCGCGCCCTTGAGCACGCAGACGAGCTGGATCTCGCGGCCCTCGTAGTCCGCACTGATCTGCTCGCCGAGGTCCGCGATCCGCGCTCGCAGCTCGTCCGCCTGGATCAGGATCTCGCCGATGTTCGGATCACGCACGGGGCGGCAGTCTACTCGGACGTCGTCGCGGGCTCCCCGCGCGGTGGCGATGCGGTGCACCAGATCCGTCCGTCGACGCCGCCGGAGACCAGCACCCGCACCCCGTCGCCGAGGTCGAGCGCCGCGGGGCGCCCCGCGGCCGGCGTCAGGGCCAGCACGTCGTCGATCCGACCCTCGACCCGTCCGCACTCGCGGTCGGTCGCGGCCTCGGCCAGCAACCGGATCGCCCGCCGGGCGACGGCGCGCGGCACCGCCGCGGTCGCGGCCCGCGGCACCCAGGCGGCGCCGGACGTTCGCTCGTCCCCCGCGTGCAGCAGTCCGGCGGCGACCTCGCGCAGCGCCGCGTCGTCCTCACGGGCGCGGT
>JBAZOW010000091.1:0-12188 GCA_041648495.1 Patulibacter sp. | reverse complement strand
CCGGTCGAGCAGCCGCTTGCCGCGCCGCCGGATCATCGTGTTGAACAGCGGCGGCAGGAACCGCTTGACCGTGTAGGCGACGCGGCCGTCGCGATCGGTGAGGATCAGGAACCGCTTGGCGGCGACCTGGGCCTGGATCGTCGCGGCGATCCGCTCGGCCGGGATGTCGGACGCCGTGACCAGCCGCTCCATCAGCTGCTGGACCGCGGGATCGGGCGTCCGGAACGTCGTCGCCAGCCCGGTGCGGAAGAAGCTCGGGCAGACCACCGAGGTCGTGATCCCGGCCGGCTCGAGCTCGAACCGCAGGGTCTCCGACAGCGACACGACCGCCGCCTTGACCACGTTGTACGACGCCATCAGCGGCGGGTTGACCAGGCCCGCGAGCGAGGCGACGTTGACCACGTGCCCGTGCCCCTGCTCGGTGAACAGCGGGACGAAGGTCGCCGCCCCGCGGATCACGCCCTTGAGGTTGATGTCGATGATCCAGTCCCAGTCCTCGATCGGCGTCCGGGCGAAGCTGCCCCCGGTCGCGACCCCGGCGTTGTTGACCAGCACGTCGAGTCCGCCCCAGGCCGCGACGCACCGCTCGCGCGCCGTGTTCCAGTCGTCGGCCGAGCGCACGTCGAGGACCTGGCTGAGCACGCGGTCGCCGGCGTTCAGCGCGGTCACCGCCTGCTCCAGCGCGGCGGCGTCGACGTCGGTCAGGAAGACCCGCCACCCGGCGTCGGCGTAGCGCCGCGCCAGCGCCAGGCCGAGCCCGGACGCCGAGCCGCTGATCAGGATCCGTTGACTCATGCGCGCAGCCTACTCGCGGTAGCGCCCTTGCGCACGCGCTTCGCGGTCGGGAGCGCGTGCGCAGAAATCGACCCTCAGGCGAACGGGCTGCGCACACGCCGGATGGCGAGCATCGAGTGCGAACCGCGTCGTCTGAGCTGCGCCACCCGCGGCAGGTCAGTCGGCCGACGCCAGCGGCAGCCGGACCGTGAACTCGGCTCCGCCGCCGTCCCGACCGCCGGCGAGGTTGCGCGCGGTCACGGTGCCGCCGTGGGCCGCGACCACCGCGGCGACGATCGCCAGGCCCAGTCCAGCGCCGTCCCGACCCCGGGTCCGGCCGGCCTCGGCCCGCCAGAAGCGGCCGAAGAGCACCTCCGGATCCTCGGTCGGCAGGCCGTCGCCGCCGTCGCGGACCACCAGCCGCACGTGGTCGCCGTCGTGCTCGGCAGCCACCGTGACCGGTGTCCCCGGCGGGGTGTGAACCAGGGCGTTGCGGGTCAGGTTGGCCAGCACCTGGCGCAGCCCGGCCTCGTCGCCCCAGACCACCGCGGGCCCGTCGGTGACCGCGCTGATCGGCCGGGCCGGATCGGTCGCCGCGGCGTCGCGGACCGCGTCGTCGACCAGGGTCGCGACGTCGACCTCGGCCTTCGGCGCGTCGGGCGCCTCGTCGAGTCGGGCGAGCGTCAGCAGGTCCTCGACCAGCCGCCCCATCCGCGTGGCCTCGTCCTCGATCCGGCCCATCGCGCGGGCCAGGTCGTCGGGTTCCTTGACCGCCCCGACGCGGAACAGCTCGGCGTAGCCGCGGATCGAGACCAGCGGGGTGCGCAGCTCGTGCGACGCGTCCGAGAGGAACTGCCGCAGCCGCCCCTCGCTCGCCTCGCGCTCGGCGAACGCCCGCTCCAGACGGCCGAGCATGCCGTTGAGCGCCCCGCCGAGCCGGCCGACCTCGGTCCGCGGATCGTCGTCCTCGACCCGGCGGCCCAGGTCGCCCGCCGCGATCGCGGCGGCGGTGTCGGCCATCCGGTCCAGCGGCCGCAGGCCGATCCGGACCAGCGCCCAGGCCAGCCCCGTCAGCAGCAGCAGCGCCCCGGCGATCACCAGGGCCTCGGTGCGCAGCAGGCTCGTCAGGGTGTCGTCGACGTCGCTCAGCGGCACCGCCGCGACCAGCGCTCCGCTCGCTCCGGGCGGCGAGCGGACCAGCACGCGGTAGCGCAGGTCGTCGTCGCCCGCGGCGTCGACGGTGAACGGCGGCCCGGGTTGCAGCACGTCCGGCAGATCCGGCACCGCCGAGCTCTCGCCCCCGTACTCGCGGATCGGCGTCAGCGGGGTCCCGAGCAGGCGTCCGTCGGCGCCGCGCAGCTCGCCGTAGGTGCCCGGCGGCAGGTTCGGCGCGGGTCGTCCGGGGCCTCCGGATCGCGGACCGCCCCCGCGGTCGCCGCGGACGTCGCGGTCGCCGGGCGGACGCGGCACCACTCCGGGGGCCCCCAACGGACCGACCGGTCCCCCGTCGTTGACGATCTCCAGCTGGCGGGCCACCCCGCCGATCGACGACTCCAGCTGCGCGTCGACCTGGTCGAGCAGCGCGGATCGCTGACTCGTGTAGGTGACCGCGGCGAGCGCGACCATCGCCACCGCCGTGAGCACGAACAGCGTCGCGATCAGCCGGGTGCGCAGGGTCATCCGGCGGTCCTCGGGGCGCGCAGCGCGTAGCCGACGCCGCGCACCGTGTGGATCAGCGGCACGCCATCCGGCTCGACGTCGAGCTTCTTGCGCAGGTAGCTGACGTAGGTCTCCAGCACCCGCGCGTCGCCGCCGAAGTCGTAGTCCCAGACGTGGTCGAGGATCTGCGCCCGGGTCAGGACGCGGCGCGGGTTGCGCAGCAGGAAGCGCAGCAGCCGGTACTCGGTGTCGGTCAGCTCGATCGGGACGTCGGCCCGCAGCACCTCGCGGGTGTCCTCGTCGAGCGCGAGGTCCTCGAATCGCAGCACCGGCGAGGATTCCTCCTCGGTCTGGCCGGTGCGGCGCAGGATCACCCGGATCCGCGCGACCAGCTCCTCGAGCGAGAACGGCTTGGTCACGTAGTCGTCGCCGCCGCTGGTCAGTCCGCGCAGCTTGTCCTCGGTCGCGTCGCGGGCGGTCAGGAAGACGATCGGCACGTGGCCGCGCTGGGCGCCCAACCGCTCGGCGACGTCGAACCCCGTCATGTCCGGCAGCATCACGTCGAGCACCATGATCTGCGGGCGGAAGGCCTCGACCTGCTCCAGCGCCTCGCCGCCGGTCGCGGCCGTCGCCACGGTGAAGCCCTGGAACCGCAGCGCCATCGTGACGACGTCGACGATGTTCGGCTCGTCGTCGACCACCAGGACGCGGGGTCCGGCGGAATCCTCCTGACCGTTCATACGGGGAGTATCACCGCCGAACCTGGGAGCTTCCTGGGAACGGACGAAGGGTGGGCGGCGGCAGGCGGCCGCGGGACGGCGTGCGGGCGGATCGCCGTAGAGGTTGAGCACGTTCTGCGTGCTCAACCTCGACGGCGTCCGAACGTCCCGGCCCGTCGGTGAGGGGCGTCCGGCTCAGCCGCGCGGGCGAGCCGCCGCCCCTCGCCTCAGACGATCAGAGCACCGGCGGCTTCGGCAGGCACGGCACGAGCGCCACGCTGCCGGGCGTCAGCGCCCGACGCACGATCGCCGAGATCCGCGGCCCGAAGCTCATCGACAGGTGGTCGCCGAAGTCGATCGGGCAGCCGTCCTGGACCGTGATGTTCTGGACCGTCGCGCCCGGGCCGGCCGTCAGGAAGGTCGACGCGTAGGGCGTCGTGACCTCGTCGTACTTCGTCGCGATCACCGTGTAGTCGATCCCCGGCACCGTGTCGCCACCGGCGTTCAGCGTCGTCAGGAAGCTCGATCCGACGACCTGCTGGATCGCGGCCTGTCCGAGGAACGGCTGCGCGACGCCGAGCAGGTTGAGCGTGTTGCCGAGGCTGCCGATCCCGCTGAGCGTCGTCCCGTGGTGCGTCGCGCCGAGCGTGACCAGCTTGCGCACCTTGCTCGCCCCGCCCTCGAACTTCAGGTACTGGCGAGCCATCAAGCCGCCCTGCGAGTGCCCGACGATGTCGACCTTGGCGACCCCCGTCGACGTCCGTACGGCGTCGACGAACGTCGCGAGCTCCTTCGCCGACTGGCCGATGTCGCTCGTCCCCTTGAGCGACGGCAGCAGGCCGAGCGCGCTGTTGGCGTCGTCACCGTAGTTCAGCGCGTAGACGCAGTACCCGGCGGCTTTCAACCGTGGCGAGAGCGACGCCCAGTTGTCATACCGGTTCTCCCAGGTGCCGTGGACCAGCACGACCGGACGCGGCCGCGCGCTGCTCGGCCGGCACGACCAGTCGTTCGCTCCCGGCGTGTCGGCGTTCGGGACGAGCAGCGAATAGGAGAAGGCGGCCGCGAAGCTGTCGGTCGCCGGACCGGCGGCCGACGCCGCGGTGGCTCCGGCCGTCAGGCAGACGGCGGTCGCCGCCAGGGTGCCGAGCGTGCGGGTGATCGAGATGCGCATTTCGGGTTCCTCGTGTTCGTGTCTTGGTACGCGACGCCGCCGATCGGCGTCGCTAGTCGGTCCCCGCTGCGCATATGGAAACGACCCTATCCACGAAGGTGCACGGGTGTCAACCAGACACGCCGAGGGACGACCGGTCGGGGTGGAGCACGCAGGGCGTGTCGAGGGTCGAGCTACCGCCCCCCTCACCCGGCGGATGGACGACGCCGACCGGTTGACGTCGTCCGTCCAGCGGAGGTCGAGCGACGACCGGTCGTCGCTCACCGGGCCGCAGCCACCGTCGCCCTCCGCGTCCACGCCGCCCGACCCGCCGACTAGGCTGCTCGTCACCGTGTCGCTTCCCCTGTCGCCGCCGTTCGCCCCGCAGCTCGCGAAGACCCGAACCGCCCTGCCCGAGGGCGACAACTGGGCCTACGAGCCGAAGTGGGACGGCTTCCGCGCGATCGCCTTCGTCGACGGCGACGCGCTCGTGCTGCTGTCGCGCGGCGGTAAGGACCTGGTCCGGTACTTCCCCGAGCTGACCTTCCCGCCGGGGCGCTACGTGCTCGACGGCGAGATCGTGATCGATGCCCTGTCCGTCGAGCGCGGCGGCGGGACGATGCCGGAGGGCGCCGCCGAGGACCCGCAGAACTTCAACGCGCTGTCGCAGCGGATCCACCCCGCGGCGTCGCGGATCGAGCGGCTGTCGCAGGAGATCCCGGCCCGCTACGTCGCCTTCGACCTGCTCGCCCGCGACGACGAGTCCCTGCTCGACCAGCCGTACGCCGAGCGGCGGACCGCGCTCGAGGCCTGGCTGGCCGGCGACGGCGGGGTCGACTTCTCCGGGTCGGTCGTCGACCTGACCCCGTCGGTGCTGAGCGTCGCCGAGGCCGAGCCGTGGCTGCGCGAGACCGAGGGCGTGGTCGCGAAGGAGCGCGACGCGCCGTACCTGCCCGGCGCCCGCAAGGGCATGGCGAAGGTCAAGCGGATGCGGACCTGCGACGCGGTCGTCGTCGGCTGGCGTCCCGGCAAGGAGGAGCAGACCGTCGGCTCGCTGATCCTCGGGCTCTACACCCCCGACGGCGAGCTGCGCGTGGTCGGCCACACGTCGGGCCTGAAGGCCGCCGAGAAGCGTGGGCTGATCGAGACGTTGGCCCCCTACGCCAGCGGCGAGACCGGCACCGCCGAGCCGAGCCGCTGGAAGTCCGGCAAGGACCTGGAGTGGACCGGACTTCGGCCCGAGCTGGTGGTCGAGGTCAGCTTCGACCAGGTCTCGGGCGGCCGGATCCGCCACGGCGCCAAGCTGCTGCGCTGGCGCGACGACAAGCCGCCGGCCGAGTGCACGATCGACCAGGTCGAGGGGCTCTAAGGCGGGAGCGAGGCCCGGGTCCGCGTCGACTTGTGCCAGCCCGGGCGGCAGAAGGCACCGCGCTCGACGAGACCGCCGGTCCCCCAATCCGGGCCGCGGTGCCGTATTCCGATCTACGCGGTAGAAGGCACCACCCCCGCCTCGACCGCCGCTTCGCGGTAGGCCGCGGCCAGCGTGTCGACGGTCTCGTGGGCGTTCAGCCCGCTCGGGTTGGGCACGACCCAGAGCGCCGCGCCGCCGAACCGCCCGGCCAGGTCGAGCGAGTCGGGCTGGCGGCCGGGGACGGCCTTGCGCTCGTTGAAGGCGTCGCGGTAGGCGGTGATCCCGGCGACCGCGACGACCTTCGGCCGGTGCTCGGCGACGAACCGGGTCAGCCGTTCGCCGCCCTCGCGCAGCTCCTCGCGCGAGAGCTCCGACGCCCGCACCGTGGCGCGCCGGACCAGGTTGGTGATCCCGATCCCCCGTTCGACCATGTGCGCGCGGTCGGCGTCGGTCATCCCGGCGGACCGGTCGATCTCGTAGCCGGTGATTCCGGCCTTGGCGAGCGCCGGGTAGAAGCGGTTGCCCGGGTGGGCGAAGTGGGTCTGGACCGCGGCGGTCCACAGCCCCGGGTTGATCCCGACGAACAGCAACTTCAGGCCGGGACCGATCAGGTCCGGCACCTCGACGTCCCGGAACTGCTCCAGCTCGGCGCGCGTGAACCCCATGCCCAGGGATGATGGCGGTTGCGCTACTCCTTGGGTTTCTTCGCCCGACTCGGCTGGACCCGCTTCGGCTCGCCCTCCTGTTTGGCGAAGTTCGGCGGCCACGGCGCGTCGCCCAGGCCGCCCTCCTCGTCGCGACGCGAGAGGTCGAGCAGCTGGTCGAGCGAGCCGGCGTGCTCGTCGATCGTGGCGTGCGGGTCGCCGTGCTCGGCCAGCAGCGCCGGCACGGTGTCCAGCCGGAAGTCGCCCAGCTCGGCGTCGGGGACCTGGTCCCAGGTCAGCGGCATCGAGACCCGCGCGTCCGGGGTCGGGCGCACCGACCAGGCCGACGCGACGGTGCGGTCGCGGGCGTTCTGGTTGTAGTCGAGGAAGACGCCGTGGCGCTCCTCCTTCCACCACTTCGAGGTCGCCAGGTCCGGCACGCGCCGCTCGACCTCGCGGGCCAGCGCCAGCGCGGCGCGGCGGACGCCGGTGAAGTCCCACTCCGGATGGATCCGCACGTTGACGTGGATCCCGCGCGACCCCGAGGTCTTGGGGAAGCCGACCAGCCCGTGGTCGTCGAGCACGTCCTTGACCACCATCGCGACCGTGCGAACGTCGTCCCACGGCACGTCGGGCTGGGGGTCGAGGTCGACGCGCAGCTCGTCGGGATGATCGAGATCGGCGCGACGGACCGGCCACGGGTTGAAGTCGATCACGCCCAGCTGAACCGCCCAGATCAGGTGCGCGCCGTCGTTGATCACCAGCTCGCGCGCCTCGCGGCCGCTGGGGAACTTGACCGTTGCGGTCTGCAGCCAGTCGGGCGCGGTGTCGGGCACGCGCTTCTGGAAGAACGGCTTCTTGGTGATCCCGTCGACGAACCGCTTGAGCGACCCGGGCCGCTCGCGCAGGTGCAGCACGGCCGCGTCGGCGACGGCCACGTAGTACTCGGCCAGGTCCAGTTTGGTGATCGCCCGCTCGGGGCCGAGACCGTCGTCGCGGTCAGCCGCCGCCGGAAAGTACACCTTGCTCGGGCTGGAGAGCCGCATCTCGCGACCCGCGACCTCGATCGTCGTCTCCTCGCGCGCCATCGTCGGAGCCTCTCACCTGTGCCGGCCCGGGTCCATCGGCGGGCGACGTCGTGCGTACCGCGTCCGTCGCCGGCTGCCAGCCCGGCCCGCGCAGCATGAATCCGAACCGGTCCCGCCAACGGCGAGCGCGGCGGACGTCGCGGAACATCGCGACCCACTCGTGGTAGCCGACCTTCACCGGGTTGTACGTCTCGATGTTCGTCGTCAGGCCGTAGACGACCCGCTCCTGCTCGGCCTGGAAGGTCCCGAACATCCGGTCCCAGATGATCAGGATCCCGCCGTAGTTCCTGTCCAGGTACTTGTCCTGGACGCCGTGGTGGACCCGGTGGTGGCTGGGCGTGTTGAAGATCAGCTCGATCGGCCGTGGCAGCGTGCGCACGGCCTCCGTGTGGAGCAGGAACTGGTAGAGCAGGTTCCAGCTCTGGGCCAGCAGGATCGCCCACGGCGGGAACCCGATCACCGCCAGCCAGAGCCAGAAGATCGGCGCGGTGAACGGCGACCAGTCCTGGCGCAGCGCCGTCGACAGGTTGTAGTGCTGCGACGAGTGGTGGACGACGTGGGTCGCCCAGAGCATCCGCACCCGGTGGTGCCCGCGGTGGTACGCGTAGAACGAGAGGTCCTCGGCGAAGAACAGCAGGACCCAGGCCCACCAGGTGTCCATCGGCATCTTCAGCGGCGAGAGCTCGTAGACCGCGACGAAGACGACCAGCGCGACGATCTTGACCAGCGCCTTGAAGCCGAGGCTGCCGATCCCCATCGAGAGGCTGGTCGCGGTGTCCTTCGGCGCGTAGCCGACCGGCGCGTCCGGGTCGGCCGCGTGCTCGTGCGCGGCGTGGCGCAGCACGACGATCTCGATCGCCAGGAAGAGCAGGAAGAAGGGGATGGCGGCGATGATCAGCTGGTCCACGACGGGCTCCGCGGTCGACCGGTCCTGGTTGGACCAGTTGCAACTGGTTGTACCAGTTGGTCGCGGACGGCGTCAAGCGGGCCCGGCTCTGCAAGGTCACCCCTCCGACGGCACCGTGCAGCGCACGACCCGCATAGCGAGCCGGAGACTGCACGGCCACGCCAGATACGGCACCGTGCAGCGCACGACCCGCATAGCGAGCCGGAGACTGCACGGCCACGCCAGATACGGCACCGTGCAGCGCACGACCCGCATAGCGAGCCGGAGACTGCACGGCCACGCCGAGCGCCGAACCGTGCAGCGTCCGACCCGGTCGGGCCAGACCGGCCCTAACCCAGGGCGTCGACGTCGCGCCCGAGCTGGGCGTCGACGATTGCCGCGACCGTCTCCGCGTCGCCCTCGCGCACCGCGGCCGCCAGCTCGCGCAGCCGGTCGGCGTCCGCGGGCACGACCGCCTCGCGGACCCCCGGGAACGCCGCGACCGCGTCGACCAGCGAGTTGAGCATCAGCCGGTAGGCCAGGTTGCCCGATCCGGCGACGACCGCGTGCCAGAGCTTCTCGTAGCGCTCGGTCACCAGATCGACGGGCTTGCCGACCACGGCGGCGACGTCCTCGGCCAGCCCGGCGATCCGCTCGCGCTCGTCCGGCCCGACCGCCGCCACGCAGCGCCGCGCCGCGTCGACGCCGATCAGCTGACGGACCTCCAGCACCGACCGCACCACCTCGGCCGGCACCACCGTGCCACCGCTGACCAGGTCCAGCAACAGGTCCATCCCGCCGTGGTCGCGCCAGTCCTGCACGCGGGTCGGTCCGCCGTGGGTGATCCGGATCAGTCCGGCCTGCTCCAGCCGCTTGAGCGCCTCGCGGACCGCGTGGCGGTTGACCTTGAGGTCGACCGCGAGCACCCGCTCGGACGGCACGGCGTCCCCCGGCGCCAGCGTTCCTTCGAGGATCGAGGCCCGCAGTCGGTCGTGAACGACATCGGAGACCCGGCGGTTGGGGGGAACAACGGGCACCCTCGGGTTTGTATCAGCGCGGAACGGGGTACGGACTCCCCCATCGGCCCCCGACCGCCGCCTCGGGCGCGGTCAGGGCCCGCCAGCCCTCGGAGCCGCCGCCCCGAACGCGATCAGGCCCCGTCGGTGCTCGACGCGGGCTCGTGGTCGCCGGCCACGGTGATCAGCACCGACGACGACGCGCCCCGCGAGGCCCCGTCGCCGGCGACCGTGCTCGACGTCCGCGACCTCCGCCGCCACCAGCCCGTGGCCAGCGAGACCGCCACGCCGGCCCCGACGCCGATCGCCAGGTTGTGGGTCGCGACCGTCGTCCCCGTGGTCACGATCATCGCGAGCACCTCGCCGCGGGGCGCCATCCGCAGGTTGCGCGGGTCGACCTCGCGCCAGGCGAACGTGACGAAGGCGATCGAGACCATCACCGCGCCGAGCGCCGCCATCGGGATCGCCGCGACCTCGTCGCCGAAGACCATCACCAGCAGCAGCAGGAACGCGCCGGCGGTGAACGTCGAGAGTCGCGTGCGCCCGCCGCTGCGGACGTTGATCACCGTCTGCCCGATCATCGCGCAGCCCGGCATCCCGCCGAAGAACCCGGTGATCACGTTGGCGATCCCCTGACCACGGGTCTCGCGCGCCTCGTCGGTCGTCGTCGCGGTCATCTGGTCGACCAGCCGCGCCGTCAGGAGCGACTCGAGCAGCCCGACCAGCGCCAGCGTGAACGCGTACGGCGCGATGATCCCCAGCGTCTCCCAGGTCAGCGGGACCGACGGGATCCCCAGCACCGGCAGCGCGGAGGGCATCTCGCCCTCGTCGCCGACGTTCGGGATGTCGACGCCGAAGACGACGACCACCACGGTCAGCACGCCGATCGCGACCAGCGGCGCGGGGACCGCGGAGACGATCCGCGGCAGCACGACGATGATCGCCAGCACCGCGGCGACGACCAGCCAGCCGGCCGTTCCCCCACCGGTGATGTGCGGGATCTGCGCCGCGAAGATCAGGATCGCCAGGCCGTTGACAAAGCCCGTCATCACTGCGGGCGAGACGAACCGCATCAGCCGCTGGGCGCCGACCAGGCCGAGCGTCACCTGGATCGCCCCGGCGAGGATCGCGGCCGCGAACAGGTACTCCTGGCCGTGGTCGCGGACCAGCGAGACGACGACCAGCGCCATCGCGCCCGCCGCCGCGGAGACCATCGCGGGGCGGCCGCCGACGATCGCGATGCTGATCGCCATCGTCACCGACGCGAACAGCCCGACCTTCGGGTCGACCCCCGCGAGGATCGAGAACGAGACGACCTCGGGGATCAACGAGAGCGCGACGACCAGGCCGGCCAGCAGCTCCACGCGGATCGTGCGCGCGGAAGGCAGTCGGGCGACCAGCGAGGTCGTGCGATCGACGGGGGACATCAGCCGGCGAACGGTAGCGCCGGACCACCGTCGACCGCTGTGCGTCTGCTCCTCGGCGGCCTAGGTCGCGGAAGATTCGCCGTGCTCCCGCGGCTCGCTCCCGACCTCTCGCGGCTCGCCGTCCTTCCCCGGCCGCTCTCGCGCCGCGTGCGAGAACAGCAGGCTGCCGAGCGTCACCGCGATCACCGACGCCACCAGCACGCCGATCTTCGCCTCGTCGCGCAGCATCGCGTCGTCGAACGCGAGGTCGGCCACGAACAGCGAGACGGTGAACCCGATCCCGGCCAGGCCGCCCGCGCCGAGCGCGTGGCGTTCGCGCATCGCCCCGGGCAGCCGCCCGCCGAACCGCACCGCCAGCGTCGTGCTCAGGGAGATCCCGAGCAGCTTGCCGACGACGAGTCCGACGATCACGCCGATCGTGACCGGGGACGTCAGGGCCCGCTCGAAGACCCCGTCGCCGAACGCCACGCCCGCGTTGGCCAGCGCGAACAGCGGGATCACGACGAAGCTCGACCACGGGTGGATCGCCATCTGGAACCGCTCGTTCGGGGTCAGCGCATCGGCCCCGCCCGCCCCGTCGGCGCGAGGACGGACGACCACGATCAGCCCCATCACCACGCCGGCGATCGTCGGATGGATCCCCGACTGCGTGGTCGCGATCCACAGCGCCAGGCCCGCGACCAGGTAGAACGGCCAGCCCCAGCCCCCCGGCCGACGTGCCTCGCCGAACCGCACCAGCAGCACGGTCACGACCACGATCGCCACCGCGGCGCCCAGCCAGACCAGGTTGACCGCGCCGGCGTAGAAGATCGCGATCACCACGATCGCGCCGATGTCGTCGACGATCGCCAGGGTCAACAGGAAGAGGCGGGTGCCGGCCGAGACGCGCGACCCGAGCAGCGCCATGGCGCCGAGCACGAAGGCGATGTCGGTCGCCATCACGATCCCCCAGCCGTGGGCTCCGGGACCGCCCGCGTTGATCGCGACGTAGAGCAGCGCGGGCACGACCATCCCGGCCAGCGCGGCGATCGCGGGGATCGCCGCGACTCGTGGGTTGCTGAGGTCGCCGAAGGCCAGCTCGCGGCGGACCTCCAGCCCGACCACGAAGAAGAACAGCACCATCAGGCCGTCGTTGACCCAGTGGCCGAGGTCGTGGTCGATCGCCAGGTCGCCGATCCCCAGCTTCAGCTCGGTCGACCACAGGTCGACGTACGACGACGCCCACGGCGAGTTCGCCCAGACCAGGGCGACGACGGTGGCGACCAGCAGCAGGCTGGCGCCGCCGACCTCGGTGCGGAGGAAGGCGAGCAGCGATCGTTGGGACGAGGCCGGGGGGCCGGGGTCGGGCGCGTTGGTGGTCACGGGAGCTTTCGGGGTCGACAACGAGTGTCGCCGACCAGTCTTCCCGGCACGC
>JBAZOW010000090.1:0-12192 GCA_041648495.1 Patulibacter sp. | reverse complement strand
CGCCGTCGGACGAGTACACGGTGACCTTCCCGACCCGGACCCGCCGCTTCTACCAGCAGAACTTCGCCAACGACGCCGCCAACCCCGTGCGCGCCGGCGACAGCTGGACCAACCGGGTCGACGTGACCGGTGACGACCAGCGGATCTGCGTCAACGGGAACCTCGAGTGCAACGACGGCCCGGAGCCGCGGATCGACGGCGACGGCCCCGACTCGCGGACCGTGGTCGACACCTCCTCGGCGTCCCAGACGTCGGGCGGGATCTCGATCGACAAGACCGTGCTCAACCCCGCCGGCGTCCCGACGCCGGTCAGCTGCTCGGCCGCGCAGACCGCCAACCCCAACGCCTACGTCGACGCTCCGGCGGTCCCGACCTACGGCGTCGGCGACCGGATCTGCTGGCGTTTGCGCGTCGACTTCTCCTCGACCGTCGACACCGGCGAGCCGGAGATCCGCGACTTCCTCCCGGCCGGCCTCGTCTACGAGACCGGCTCCGCGCAGCCGACCAGCCGCAACACGATCGGCGGCCTGACGGTCGACGACAGCGCCGCGGTCAGCGACCGCGTGCTGGCCTGGGCCCTGACCGACGTCGACACCGCGAACCAGGTCTTCGAGTGGACCTTCGCGACCACGGCCACCGCCGGCGCGGTGCCGGTCAACGCGGAGCAGTCGGTCACCGGCAACCTGATGAAGCTGGCCTACCGGAACACCGGCGGCGAGACCTTCTCGCTGCGCGACCGCGTCGAGGCCGAGATCGTCAAGCCGGTCGTCGGCCTGGTCAAGGACGTGACGGCCGTGAGCCCGGTCGGCACCGCGACGATCTCGGGCGGCAACGCCACCAACGTCGGCGTCGGCGCCACGGTCAACTACCGCGTGCGGCTGTCCAACCGTGGCGACAGCCCGGCGGTCCGGACCGTGGTCTGGGACAACCTCCCGGCCGGCGTCACCTGCGCCGACGTGGTCGCGCTCTCGATCTCCAACGGCGGCACCTGCGCGCAGATCCCGCTGACCACCAACTCCCGGATCACCTGGAGCCCCGGCGTGACCGTCCCGGTCGACGGGACCACGGACCTGACCTACCAGGTCGTCGTGCCGCAGGGCCAGCGCCCCGCGGCGACGCTGACCAACACCGCCGGCGTCGTCGAGTACGCCCGCGACACCAACAGCGGCGGGTCGCAGCCGTTCGTCCCGGCCAGCAACATCGACCCGACGCGGACGACCACCAACGCCCCGCGCGCCGACGATCCCGCGTCGGTCACGCTGCGGGACGTCACCCTCGCGAAGTCGGTCATCACGACCAGCGTCAACGAGGCCGGCAACAACGCCGCGTCCCAGGCGACGATCGGCGAGACGATCGACTACCGCGTCCGGCTGACGGTTCCGGCCGGCACGACGCTGTTCGGCACCCCGACGCTGACCGACGCGGTCAACGCGCGGATGGAGCTGCTCACCAGCCCGGCCCCCGGCGTCAGTCAGAGCGGCGGCAGCGCGGCATCACCGGCCCCCGTGACGGGCGCGAGCGCCAACACGCTGACCGCGAGCTTCGGCGGCCCGTACGTCAACTCGGGGACCACCGACGCGGTCTTCGACCTCACGTTCCGCGTGCGGGTGCGCGACGTCACGACGCCGGCCAACGCCAACCGCCGCGGCCAGACGCTGCCGAACTCGGCCTCGCTCGCGTGGCGGTTGAACAGCGGTGACATCGCCAACACCACGAAGGTCGCGACCGCCCCCAACGTCACGATCGTCGAGCCGAACCTGACGACCACGAAGGTCGCCAGCCCGGTGGCCAGTCCGCTCATCGAGCCGACCAGCACCGTCTCGGCCGGTGACGGGGTCCGCTACACGATCGAGGTCCGCAACCAGTCGGCCGCGAGCGTCGCGCCGAGCCACCAGACCCTGGCCGTCGACACCGTCCCCGTCGGCATCACGCCACGCAAGACCGACGGCACCCCGGTGACGGCGACGGGCGACCAGGTCGGGGTCTCCGGATTCCCGGTCGGCACCTGGAACGCGGGCAGCCGCACGATCACCTGGTCGACGATCGGCACGCTCGCCCCCGCCGACTTCACGTTCCTGATCTACGACGCCGACGTCGACACCCCCGCTCCGGCCGGGGCCGTCTACACGAACAGCGTGACCGCCACGGGCACGAGCCTCAACGGCACCGACGCGAACGAGCGAACCCCCGACTCGACGTACAGCACCGGCTACACGTCGACGTCGACGTGGCCGCTGACCGTGCAGGGCGGCACGCTGACCAAGACCGCGGTCTCGCCGCGGGCGACCGTCGGTGACCTGATCGACTACACCGTCGAGTACACGCTGCCGGCGAACGTCGTCTTCTACGACCTGCTGTTCAACGACTACCTGCCCGACGGCGTCGAGTACGTCCCGGGCAGCGTCCAGTCGGCCTGCCTGCCGGACTGCGCGTTCACGGGCACCGCGGCCGCGCCGAACGCGATCGCGATGCCCGGTCGGAGCATCGTCTCCGGTCAGGCGCAGCACGGGTTCTTCCTCGACGACATCGCGGCGGCCCCCGAGGCCCGCACGATCCGCCTGACCTACCAGGGTCGGATCACCCAGGACTACTTCCTCGCCGTCTCCGGCGCGGTCGAGGCCGGGGACGTGCTGACCAACAACGTCCAGGTCCTCTACAACGCGACCAACAAGCAGACGGCCCCGCTGACCGGGTTCCCGAACCTCGTCACCTACGACCAGCGCTCCACGCAGGTCCCCGCGTCGGTGATCGTCACCGAGCCGCGGATCACGCTGAACAAGCACGTCAGCGGGATCCCGGTCGGCAACGACATCGATCGGCGCACCACCGTCCCGGGCGACGACTACACCTACACGCTGACGGTGACCAACACCGGCACGTCGCCGGCCTACGACGTCGACGTGACCGACACGCCGAGCGCGAAGCTGACCAACGTGGTCGCGACCGCCGCGGGGGTCTCCCCCGCCGGCAGCGCGACCGTCGTCGACGGCGACGGCGATGACGGCAGCCTGGCCTGGACCATTCCGGGTCCCCTGGCCCCCGGCGCCTCGGTCACGCTGACCTACACCGCCGACCTGGTCGCCTCGTCCGAGCTGAGCGCGAACGAGACGGTGGTCAACACCGCCACGGTCCCGTCCTACTGGAACGCGAGCGAGGCCGAGCGCACCGCGGACCCCGACGACGGGTTCCGCGAGTACACGACCAACCCGCCGACCGACACGGTCACGCTCGACGTCCGCCTGCCCAACGTCACGGTCCAGAAGACCACGGGCGTGAGCAACGGGGCGGGTGGCTTCCTCGAATCCGCGCCCGCCGAGATCGGCGAGTCGCTCCCCTGGCGCGTCGTGATCACCAACCCGTCGCCGTCCTCGACGGCGAAGGACGTCAAGGTCAGCGACGTCCTGCCCGCGGGCTGGAGCTACGACGAGGACTCGGCCGCGTTCGCGCCGGCTCCCTCGGTCACCGATTTCGACTCCGAGCCGGAGATCACGGCGTTGGCCACCGGTGACGCCCTGACCTGGGCGAACGTCGGCGACATCGCTCCCGGCGGCCAGGTCGTCCTGACCTTCACCGCCACGCCCACCCTGGGGTCCAAGCCCCGCCCGAACCCGCAGCGCAACCTGGCCGCCGTCGCGGCCGCGGACGAGAGCGGCGCGACCGAGAGCGCCGACGGCCCCTACGCCGACGACGACACGGCCGACGCCACCCTGCGCCTGCCGACGCTGACCGTCGCCAAGACGCCGGACGGCGCGAACGCGACGGCCGGCACGACCGCCAACTACTCGGTGGTCATCCGCAACACCAGCACCAACGCCCCGGCGCGTGACGTCGTGGTGACCGACGTGCTGCAGGCCCACCAGACCTACACCGCCGGGACCGCCACGGCGTCCCCGGCGACCGGGTTCAGCGAGGTCGCCCCCGTCGTCGACGAGGGTGACGAGGACGACGCCGACGACGACACCACGACGATCGGCTGGCGGATCGCGTCGATCCCGGCCGGCGGCAGCGTGACGATCACCGTTCCGGTGCGGATCGCCGACCACCTGGCCGCCGACACGGTCGTGCGCAACGGTGTCAGCGTCGTCTCGCGGGAGATCACCGATCCGGTGACCGACGACGGCTCGCTGACCACCACGGTCTCGACCGACGTCGGGGTCGAGAAGACGATCAGCGCGCCGACCGGCAACCTGGTTCCCGGTCAGAGCGTGACCTACGAGATCGAGACGACCAACCACGGTCCGTCGGTCGCGACCGACGTGAAGGTCGAAGACGAGATTCCCGACACCCTCACCCTCGTCTCCGCGCCCGGCTGCGCCGTCATCCGCCAGGTCCTGACCTGCGACGTCGGCACGCTGGAGGTCGGAGCGTCGGAGACGTTCACGGTGACGGCCACGATCAACGCCGACGCGACCGGGACGCTCTCGAACACCGCCACGGTGTCGAGCACGAGCCCGGACGGGAACGCCACGAACAACACGAGCACGGCCAGCCGGTCGCTCTCGCCCGCCGCCGACCTGGACGTCACCAAGACCGTCTCGGACGCGGACGTTCACCAGGGTGACGAGTTCACCTACGAGGTCAAGGTCCGCAACGACGGTCCGTCCGACGCGGTGAACGTCACGCTGGAAGACGAGCTGCCGGACGGCGTGGTCCTGGCGGACACCGCGCCGGCCACCACCAACGGCACCTGCACCCCGACCGCGGCCACCAACACGGTGAACTGTGCGCTCGGCACCCTCGAGCCCGGTGAGACCGCGACGGTGACGATCACCGCGCGGGCGGTCGACGTCGGGACGTTCAACAACGTCGCGACCGCGGCCACCACGACCAGCGAGTCCGACCTCACCAACAACGAGGACGACGTCGACGTGACCGTCGCCCCGGTCGCGGACGTCGGGATCGAGAAGACCGCGCTGGAGACGGTCGCCGCCAACAGCGACCTGACGTACACCCTGAAGGTCAGCAACAACGGGCCGTCGCCGGCGACCAACGTGGTCGTCGAGGACGAGCTGCCCGATGGCGTGAGCTTCGTGTCCGCTTCGGAGGGCTGCGAGCACGCCGAGGGCGTCGTCCGCTGCGCGCTGGCGTCGTTGCCGGTGACCACCGAGGACGACCCGGCCGTCGAGCTGACGATCACGGTCCACGTGCCGTGGACGTCGGCCGACGCGTCCCTCAGCAACACCGCGAAGGTCGCCGCCGAGGAGCTCGACCGCAACCCGGACAACGACGACTCGACGGCCGTCACCGAGGTCGGACCGGCCGCCAACCTGAAGACCACCAAGAGCGCTCCGGCGCTCCCGGTCCCCCAGAGCGTGCCGTTCGAATACCAGGTCACGGTCGAGAACCAGGGTCCGTCGACCGCGGTCGACGCGACGCTGCTCGACGAGATGCCGACCGGCATCACCGCGCTCGAGGCTTCCAGCGACGTCGGCACCTGCCGGGTCGAGGACGCCCCGAACCGGGTCGAGTGCGACTTCGGCGACCTCGCGAAGGACGCCAGCGCGACCGTCACGATCACCGCGCGCGGTGATCTGCCGGGCACGACGACGAACACGGCGACGGCGTCCAGCGAGACCCCGGAGGTCGACGAGGACGACAACGAGGACACGGCGGACGTGACGATCCTCGCCGCCAGCGACGTCGGGGTCGTCAAGAGCGCCCCGACGCAGGTCGACGGGAACGCGGAGCTGACCTACCGGCTGACGACGACCAACCACGGTCCGTCCGACGCCACCGGCGTGACGGTCACCGACCAGCTGCCCCCGGGGGTCGAGTTCCGCTCGGCGGACGCCGGGTGCGCCCTGGTCGAGCGGACCGTGACCTGCGTGATCGGCGACCTGGCCACGGGTGACACGGTCGCGCACGAGATCGTCGTCTTCGTGCCGAACGAGCTCGGCGGCCAGACGCTGACGAACGTCGCGTCGGTCACCGTCAACGAGGTCGACCTGAACCCCGACAACGACAGCTCGCAGGTCGAGACCACGGTCGGCGACGTCGCCGACCTGGCGATCACCAAGACGGCCGTCGCGGCCGTCGCCGGGGGCCAGGCGTCGTGGATCCTGACCGTGGTCAACAACGGGCCGACGGCCGCCGAGGCGGTCGTCGTCCGTGACGACCTGCCGGTGGGCACGGCCTTCCACGCCGCGCAGCCCAGCGTCGGCAGCTGCCGGGGCGGCGGTCGCGAGGTGCTCTGCGATCTCGGCACCCTGGCGCCCGGCGCCAGCGCGCAGATCACGGTCGCAGCCGACGTCGCGGCCAACGCGGGCGAGCAGACGCTGCGCAACGTGGCCACCGTGGCGAGCCCGACGCCGGACCCGGACAAGGGCAACAACGTCGCCACCGCCGATGTCGTGGTCTCCCCCGCGCCGCCGACGAGCCCCGACCTGCGGGTGACGAAGACCGCCAGCACCACGCAGCCGATGCTCGGCCAGCCGCTGACGTACCGGATCCAGGTCACCAACGTCGGGGGCGTAACCGCCACCGACGCGCGGATGACCGACACGATGAACCGCGCCGCCCGGATCACGCGGATCACGCCGCAGCAGGGCGAGTGCACGATCGACGGCAGCAGCGCGAGCTGCCGGCTCGGGGCGATCGCTCCGGGTCAGACCGTCACCGTCGACGTGCGGGTCACGCCGGAGTCGCCCGGCGACCTGCGCAACACGGTCAGCGTCCAGGCCGCCGGCCAGGGCGAGCAGCGGGTGCTCGACAACACGGCGGTCGCCGGCGTGCGGGTGAACGTCCGGCGGTCCGCCGCGACGATCCGCAAGACCGCGTCGAAGCGCGAGGTCCGCGGTGGCGAGCGCGTGACGTTCACGATCACCGCGAAGATGGGCAAGCACGCCGGCAGCGACGTGCGGATCTGCGACCGCCTGCCGCGCGGCCTGACGTTCGTCCGGGCGACCGGCGCGCGGTTCAGCCGCGGCCAGGCCTGCTGGACGGTGCCGTTCATGCGCGCCAACCAGACCAAGCGGTTCCGGATCGTCGCCCGGACCGAGCGCTCGGACGAGACCCGCACGGTCCGCAACCGGGCCGTGCTGTCCGGTCGCAACGTGTCCCGCCGCAGTGCCTCGGCGACCGTCCGGGTGACCCCGGCGCTCGCCGCGCGGCCGGGTGGCGTGACCGGCTAGGCCCCGGAACGACGGCGGGCCCCCGGTGATCCGGGGGCCCGCTCTCCTGCTGCGGACGCAGGCGCATCCGCAAGACGATGACGGCCCGGGGAGCTCCCCGGGCCGTCGTCGTTCCGGCCTCCGCTCAGCGCGGGCCGGCGCCGCCGGTCTCGCGACGGATCTTCGGCTTCTTGCCCTTGAGCGTGGTGCGCAGCAGCGCCTTGACCACGTCGTCGGCGGACGCCTCGGGCACCTCGACCAGCGAGAACTTCTCGTTGATCTGGATCGAGCCGATCTCGCGACCGCTCAGCGACGACTCGCCGGTGATCGCGCCGACCAGGTCCTGCGGACGGATCCGCGCGGCCCGGCCGGCCCCGATGAACAGCCGCGTGGTCGGGCCGCTCGGACCACGACCGCCGCCCCCGGGCCGCTTGCCGCCGCCATGACGGTCGCCCCGGTCACGGCGGTCCCCGCGGTCGCGGTCGCGGCCCCGCGGGTCGCTCGCCTCGGGAATGTCCTGCTCGTCGTCGTTGAACGTGCCGCTCGCCTCGTGGGCCAGCTTGACCGCAGCGGCGGCGACGTCCATCACGTCGAACTCGTCGGCGAGCTGCTCGACGACGGTCCGCAGGCTCGAGAAGTCGTCCTGCAGCAGGCTCTCGCGCAGCGTGGCGCGGGTCAGCTCCAGGCGGCGGGCGCGCAGGTCGGCGACCGTCGGGACCCGCTCGATCGCGATCTCCTGCTTGGTCAGCCGCTCGATGTTCTTGAGCATGCGGTGCTCACGCGGCTGCGCGAACGTGATCGCGATGCCCTCGCGGCCCGCCCGGCCGACGCGGCCGATCCGGTGGACGTAGGCCTCCGGGGCCGAAGGCACGTCGTAGTTGATGACGTGGGTCAGCGTGTCGATGTCCAGCCCACGGGCCGCGACGTCGGTGGCGACGAGCAGCTCGGTCGTGCCGGCCTTCAGCCGGGTGATCACGCGGCTGCGCTGCTCCTGGTTCATCCCACCGTGCAGCGCCTCGGCCTGGTAGCCGCGGCCGTTTAGCGTGGCGGTCACCTCGTCGACCTCGGCGCGGGTCCGGCAGAAGACGATCGCGGCGGTCGGATCCTCCTGGTCCAGCACGCGGGTCAGCGCGGCGGACTTGTGCGCCCGCGCGACGACGTAGGCGCTCTGGCGGACCTTCGGGGTCTCGCCGAACGCCGCCTGCTCGCGGGCGAGCTGGATCCGCACGGCGTTCTTCTGGTGCCGCCGCGCGAGCTTGTCGATCCGGCTCGGCATCGTGGCGGAGAACAGCACCGTCTGGCGCGTCTCCGGGGTGCTCGTGAGGATCGACTCGATGTCCTCCTGGAACCCCATGTCGAACATCTCGTCGGCCTCGTCGAGGACGAGCACCTCGAGCGCGCCGAGCTCCAGCGCCTTGCGCGAGATCAGGTCCATCGCGCGGCCCGGCGTGGCGACGACCACGTCGACCCCGCGGTGCAGCGTCTTCAGCTGCCGCACGATCGGGGTGCCGCCGTAGACCGGCAGCACGCGGACGCCGAGCTCGCGGCCGTAGCTGTGCATGGCCTCGGAGACCTGCATCGCCAGCTCGCGCGTCGGCACGAGCACCAGGCCCAGCGGGTGCTTGTCCTTGCGGTCGACGCCCACGCGGTTGAGCAGCGGCAGCGCGAACGCCGCCGTCTTGCCGGTGCCGGTGGCCGCCTGGCCCAGCAGGTCGTGTCCGGCCAGCAACGGGCCGATCGCCTCGCGCTGGATCGGGGTCGGTTCCTCGTACCCCAGGCCGGCCAGTGCGCTGACCAGCTCGGGCCGCAGCTCGAGGTCGGCGAACGTCGTGGTGTTCTCGTCGACGCCTTCGGCGGCGTCGGAAGGAGCGGTGTCGCTCAAGATGATGGTCCCTCGTCGGACAGGGCCCTCGTTCTCCGCGCTACCGCCCGACCAAGTCGATCCGTCGACTCGCGTGCAGATTTCGCCGTGATCCGGCCCTGATGGTCGACGGAGGGCGCTATTCTGGGCCCTCCGCTCACGGACCGGAGGCTTCCGAGTCCGCCCTCAAGCGTGACAGACCGCGCCCGAAGGTGCTCGGCCTGCCTCTTGCGTCGTGAGCGAACGTGCGCCGGTTCGAACCGGCTCGCGGCCCATCCCCCCGAAATAGACTCCCCCGTCATGCGTTGGTCCCCCACTCTCGCTCTCGCTGCGGTGATCGCTGGGCTGATGGGGATGCCGGCGACGTCGTCGGCCGTGGAGCTGGTGCAGGACGGCGGCTTCGAGGGCGGCTTCCGCCCGTCGCCGTGGGTGCAAGCGGATCGATTCGGGGGTGGCAAGCTCCTGCCGACGGGGACGCCGCTCTGCTCGGCGACGAAGAGTCCGCCCGGAACCCCGCCGGCGCCCGAGTACTGCGAAGACGCCTACGCGCACCCGGACCGCGTGGCGCCGCGCAGCGGCAGCTGGTGGGCGTGGTTCGGCGGCTACAACTTCTTCGACTCGGTGCTCGGCCTGCTGGACCCGACGCCGCACACCGCCAGCCTCCGCCAGACCATCCAGATGACCGCCGGGACCCCGGCCACCCTCTCGTTCTGGCTCTGGCTCGGCCGCGCGGATGCCTCGTCGGTGCTCAACGTCTCGCTCGGCGAGACGTTGCTCGCGTCCGTTCGCGGCGACGATGCGCGGTACAAGCCGGGGTACGCCCAGGTGGTCGTCCCGATCGGCGGGGCGGCCGTCACCGGTGGACCCCAGACGCTGTCCTTCGAGTACACGGGGGTCGTGACGCTGTTGCAGCACCCCGCGATCAACGTCGACGACGTGTCGCTCCAGACCGCGGACACCGACCTGGCCGTGGGCCTGGCGAGCACGCCGACCACGGTCACCCGAGGCGCCCGGTTCACCACCACCCTCGCCGCCGTCAACGCCGGCCCGAGCGACGCCGGCGAGGTCTCGGCCGCGTATCCGCTGCCGACCGGAGCCACGCTGGTCGGCCTGTCGGGCGATGCCTCGTGCGCCGCCCCGGAGACCGCCCCCGGCTACGTCGTGCATTGCGACTTCGGGACGTTGCCCGCGGGTGCGACGAAGACGGTCTCGCTCACGCTCCACGCCACCGCCGTCGGCACGGTCGCCCAGGCCGCGAGCATCGCGCACCGCACCGGCGACCCCGACGGCGGCAACAACGTGGCGCACAGCAACGTCACCGTCGTGGCGCCGGCCAGCCCACCGGGCGACGACCGGGACGAGGACGAGCCGGCGCCGACGTGCACGTCGCCGCGGCGGTTCACCGTCCCGCTGCAGCGCGGCAGCAAGGGCAACGGCCTGCTGATCGGCAAGCACAGCGCCGCGAAGTCGCGGATCACGTCGGCCCGCCTGACCGGGCCGAAGAGGTTCAAGGCGCTGAAGCTGCGGCACACCAAGTCGCGGGTCACGCTCGACCTGCGACGCGTTCCCGCCGGGCGCTACACGGTGCGGACCCGGGTGCGCGTGTCGAGCAAGCGGACGATCGACGTCACGCGGATCTACGAGGCGTGCGGCGCGACGGCGAAGTCCAAGGCGCAGGCCAAGCGATCGGGCAGCAAGAGCACGAAGTCGACGTCCGCGAAGACGAAGAAGTAACGGCGCCGACGGTCAGGGCAGCAGCACGAGCTTGCCGCCCGCGTGCCCGGACTCGCTCTCGCGGTGCGCGTCGGCGACCGCCGTCAACGGAAAGGTCCCGGCGATCGGCACGTCGAGCCGCCCCTCCGCGACCATCGCCACGATCTCGGCCAGCGCCCCGGCCATCTCGACGCCCTCGTCCCCCGACGAGAACCGGACCCCATGGTCCGCCGCATCGCCGTCCGCGATCGTGATCACCCGCTCGGGACCACCCGCCAGGCGCACCGACAGCTCCAGGACCCCGTGTCCACTGGTGTCGAGCACCGCGTCGATCCCCGCAGGCACCGCGGCCCGGACGCGGTCCTCGAGGCCCTCGCCGTACGTCACGGGGATCACCCCGACCGCGCGCAGCCGCTCGTGGTTGCGCTCGCTCGCCGTCCCGACCACCCGCGCGCCCCACGCCGTCGCCAGCTGGACCGCGACGAACCCGACGCCCCCGGCCGCGCCGTGCACGAGCACGGTCTCGCCCGCCGTCACCCGCAGCTGCCGCAACGTCCGGTAGGCGGTGCGCCCGGTCCCCGTGATGCCGCCGGCGACGGTCCACGGCACGTTCGCCGGGCGGGCGACCAGCGCGTCGGGCGCGGCCAGCACCTGCTCGGCGTAGGTCGGGGTCGCTCCCCCACCGAGCACCTCGTCGCCGACCGCGAACGCCGTGACGTCCGCGCCGACCTCGTCGATCACGCCGGCCGCGTCGCTGCCGAGCCCCTGCGGCCCGTCCGGCGCCGCGGCCCCGCCGGCCATGGAGCCCCGGCGAACCTTCGCGTCGAACGGGTTGACGCCCGCGGCCCGTACCGCGATCCGCACCTGTCCGGGGCCGGCGTGCAGCTCCGGGACGTCGACGACCTCGAGGACCTCGGGTCCTCCGAAGCTGGAAAACCGCACGGCGCGAGGCATGCCCCGACCGTACCTCACGGTCGGGGCGGCCCCGAAGGGCTCCCGCCTCAGCAGGCCGTCGCGAGCGGGATCCCCAGGATGGTCAGGCCGCAGAGCCCGGTGACCCGCTTGACCAGGCCGCCGGTCGCGTCGCCGACGGTCGTGTTGAGGTCGGTGACGCTCTTGACCAGTCCGCTCGAGGCGTTGCCGACGGTGGTCTGCAGCCCGCCGACCGTGGTCGTGAGCGCGCCGACGTCGGCGATCACGCCGTTGACCGAGCCGTTGAGCGTCGTCAACGTCGCGGTGTGCCCGGCGACCAGGACGTTGAGCGCTCCGAGCCCGGTGGTGCTGTCGTTGAGCGTCGCGCCGAGCGTGCCGACGGTGGTGTTGAGCGTGCCGACCGTGGTCTGCAGGCCACCGACCGTTCCGACCACGCCGTCCGCGGTCGCCTTCGCGGTGTCGGCGACCGCCGCGACGGTCGTCAGCGTCGTCTGCAGCTCGGCGATCAGGTCGCGGGCCGCCTGCCCGTCGACCCCGAGCGCGGCGAGTCCGGCGTCCAGGGTGTCCAGACGGGCC
>JBAZOW010000089.1:0-12225 GCA_041648495.1 Patulibacter sp. | reverse complement strand
CTCGCGTGGCTTCTTCACCAGCCGCGTGATCGGCACGTTCATCAACGAGGGCCTGTCGTTCGTCGCCGAGGGCGTTCCCGCCCCGTCGATCGAGCAGGCGTCGAGCCAGGCCGGCTACCCGGCTCCGGTGCTGCAGCTCGCCGACGAGCTGACGCTGACGCTGATGCAGAAGATCCGCAAGGCCTCGAAGGAGGCCATCGAGGCCGAGGGCGGCACGTTCCCCGAGGATCCGTCGTTCGCGGTGATCGACAAGATGGTCGAGCTGGACCGTCCGAGCAAGGCCGCCGGTGCGGGCTTCTACGACTACGCCGACGGCAAGCGCACGGGCCTCTGGTCCGGCCTGGCCGAGACGTTCGGCAGCCAGTCGGTGCCGTCGACGACCGACCCGGCGACGATCTCGCTGATCGACCTGCAGGAGCGGATGCTGTTCCGCGAGGCGATCGAGACCGTCAAGTGCGTCGACGAGGGCGTGCTGGAGACGGTGTCGGATGCCAACATCGGCTCGATCTTCGGGATCGGCTTCCCGGCCTGGACCGGTGGCGTGCTGCAGTACATCAACGGCTACGTCGATCCGACCGACCCCGAGAAGAAGACCCTCGGCCCGGCCGGCTTCGTCGCCCGGGCCCGCGAGCTCGCCGAGCAGTACGGCGAGCGCTTCGACCCGCCGGCGTCGCTGGTCGCCAAGGCCGAGGCCGGCGAGCTGTACGCCGACGAGGTTCCGGCCGCCGCGTAAGCGGCTCCCGATGTACTCCGCGGGTGGCCTCGATCGCGTTGCGGTCGGGGTCACCCGCGTTTTTGCTTTCGGCGGACGCGCGAGCCCGCGTCACCAGCCAACCCCTGATTTCGAGACGAGCCCCTACACTGTGCCGATCGTGACGAGGCCCTCCGCGTGCGCGTAAGAGTCCTGGGGAAGTCCCCGGCCTGGCAGGACGTCGACGGCGCCTGCAGCGGGTACCTCGTCGAGGAAGGCGAGTTCCGCCTGCTGCTCGAATGCGGCAACGGGGTCTTCGGCAAGCTGCGCAAGCAGATCGACTACACCGATCTGAACGCCTGCGTGATCTCGCACTGCCACGCGGACCACACGCTCGACCTGGTGCCGTACAGCTACGCGCTGGCGTTCGCGCCGCGGCAGCAGCCGGTCCCGGTCCCGCCGTGGCCCGGCACCGACCACCCGGCCCGGCCCGACCTGCACCTGCCGCCCGGCGGGATCAAGGTGATGCGGACGATCATGACCGCGTGGGGGATGCCGGACCTGGTCGAGCGGGCCTTCGCGGCCGACGAGTACGACCCGGACGCGGTGCTCGAGGTCGGGCCGTTCGCGATCCGCTTCCGCGCCGTGCCGCACTTCCTGCCCGCGTACGCGATCGAGGTCACCTCGACCGCGACCGGCCGCCGGCTGGTCTACGGGTCCGACTGCGCGCCGAACGACGACCTGGTCGAGTTCGCCACCGACGCCGACCTGCTGCTGATCGAGGCGACCCTGCCGCGTCCCGAGCGGACCGGTCCGCGCGGCCACCTGACCGCCGCCGAGGCGGGCGATCACGCGCGGCGGGCCGGCGTCGGCCGCGCGGTGCTGACCCACATCTCGGACGAGGAGGACCGCGACGTCGCGTTGCGGGCCGCCACCGAGACCGCCGGCGCCGTGCCGGTCGAGATCGCCACCACCGACGCGGTCTACGAGCTGTAACCGCCCCTCGCCGCGCGTCGCCGTACACGACGCTCGTCCGGGCGTCGTGAGTCGGAGTCGCCCTGGGAGTAGATTCCCCGTATGCGTTCCCGCGAAGGCGATCTCTTCGCCAACTTCGAACGGATGCGACGGGAGATGGACGAGCTCTTCGGGGGCGTCCTGGACCGTGGCCTGGGCGGTCGCGTGCGCCGCGTCGGGTTCGAGCCCGCGGTCGACGTCTTCTACGAGACGCCCGAGGGCGGAGAACCACGGGTCGTCGTGCAGGCGGACCTCGCCGGGATCGACATCGGCCAGGTCGGCCTGGAGATCCGCGGCCGCGAGCTGGTGCTGGCGGGCAGCCGCCCGGCCGGGGACGCCGAGGGCCGCGCCTACCAGCAGGTCGAGATCGGCACCGGGCCGTTCCGGCGGGTGGTGCCGCTCGGGGCCGAGGTGCTGGTCGACCAGGCCAAGGCGACCTACCACGACGGGATCCTGCGGGTGGAGCTGCCGCTGGCGGCCCCGGTCGTCGAGCCGCCGAGCGTGACGATCGTCGTGACCGAGGACGAGGACCGCTCGTGATCGACATCGTCTCCGAATCCACCGACCCACGCGAGGTCGACGTCAACGGCGCCGGCACGAGCAGCGTGCCGAGCACGCTGCCGGTGCTGCCGCTGCGCGAGGTCGTGCCGATCCCCGACACGATGATCCCGCTGGCGATCGGCCAGGAGCGCTCGGTCAAGCTCGTCGACGACGTGCTGGCGGGGGCCCGCCGTCTGGTGATGGTCGCCTCGCGCGAGCCGGACGTCGAGGTCCCGGGACCCGACCAGGTCCACGACGTCGGGGTCGTCGGCCAGATCGTGCGGATGCTGAAGGTCCCCGACGGGACCCTGCGGCTGCTCGTCCAGGGCAACAACCGCGTGCGGCTGACCGAGTACGAGTCGACCGAGCCGTACCTGGTCGCCGGGATCGAGGAGCTGCCCGACGTCGTCGACGGCGAGGGCGAGGACGGGCGGCCGTCGGTCGAGCTGACCGCGCTCCAGCGCAGCGTCCAGGACACCTTCGCGAAGATCGTCGAAGCGGTGCCGTACCTGCCGGAGGAGCTGCAGCTGGCGGTCTCCAACATCGACGATCCGGTCGCCCTGAGCCATCTGATCACCGGCTCGCTGCGGCTGAAGATGGACGAGAAGCAGGAGCTGCTGGAGGTCGTCGACGTCAAGGCCCGGTTGCGCCGGCTGACCGCGATCCTCGCCCGCGAGCTCGACGTGATCTCGATCGGCTCGGAGATCCAGACGCAGGTCCAGTCCGAGCTCGACAAGGGCCAGCGCGAGTACGTGCTGCGCCAGCAGCTGAAGGCGATCCAGGACGAGCTGGGGGAGACCGATCCGCTCGAGGCCGAGCTGAGCGACCTACGGGAGCAGATCGAGGCCGTCGGGCTGCCGGAGATGGTCGACAAGCAGGCCCAGCGCGAGCTGCGGCGGCTGGAGATGATCCCGCAGGCGTCGGCCGAGCACGGGGTGATCCGCACCTACCTGGAGTGGATCGTCTCGCTGCCGTGGCACGACCGGACCCGTGACGACCTGGACCTGGTCCACGCCCGCGGCGTGCTCGACGAGGACCACCACGGCCTCGACGACGTCAAGGACCGGATCCTCGAGTTCCTCGCCGTCCGCCAGCTCAAGCCGGACGCGCGCGGCTCGATCCTCTGCTTCGTCGGGCCGCCCGGCGTCGGCAAGACGTCGCTGGGGCGCTCGATCGCGCGCGCGATGGGCCGCAACTTCGAGCGGATCTCCGCCGGCGGCGTGCGCGACGAGGCCGAGATCCGGGGCCATCGTCGGACCTACATCGGCGCGATGCCGGGCACGATCGTCCGCGCGCTGCGCGACTCGGGGTCCAACAACCCGCTGCTGATGATCGACGAGATCGACAAGATGGGGACGGACTTCCGCGGCGGCGGAGGCGTCGAGTCGGCGATGCTCGAGGTGCTCGACCCCGAGCAGAACGGGACCTTCCGCGACCACTACCTGGACGTGCCGTTCGACCTCTCGCACGTCATGTTCATCACCACGGCGAACACGCTCGACACGATCCCGGGCCCGTTGCGCGACCGGATGGAGATCATCCGGCTGGCCGGCTACACCGAGCAGGAGAAGCTCGAGATCGCCAAGCGCTACCTGGTGCCGCGCCAGCTCGACCGCCACGGATTCCGGCGCTCGATGGTCGGCTTCGGCGAGTCGGCGTTGAAGCGGCTGATCGAGGACTACACGCGCGAGTCGGGCGTCCGCAACCTGGAGCGCGAGATCGGTCGCGTGATCCGCAAGATCGCCCGGCAGGTGGTCGAGGCCGAGCAGCACGACGAGAGCGAGAACGGCGCGAAGCCGAAGCGGCTGACCGTCTCGAACAAGCGCGTGGTCGAGCTGCTCGGGCGCCCGCCGTTCCACCGCGAGGTGCGCAAGCGGACCGGGCGGCCCGGCGTGGCCACCGGCCTCGCCTGGACCCCGGTCGGCGGCGACGTGCTGTTCGTCGAGGCCGCCGCGATGCCGAAGGTCGGGGGCGCGCCGACGCTGACCACCACCGGCCAGCTCGGCGACGTGATGACCGAGTCGGTCCGCGCCGCGGTCACCTGGGTCCGCGGCAACCTGGACCTCGTCGCCCCGGAGCTCGCCGAGGACGGCTGGTTCTCGGCCCACGACCTGCACGTCCACGTACCGGCCGGCGCCACGCCGAAGGACGGTCCGTCGGCCGGGATCACCATCGCGACCGCGATCGCGTCGCTGCTCTCGGGCTGCCCGGTGCGCTCCGACGTGGCGATGACCGGCGAGATCACCCTGACCGGCGAGGTCCTGCCGATCGGCGGCCTCAAGGAGAAGGCGCTCGCGGCGCAGCGGTTGGGGATCACCACGGTGATCGCCCCGCGCGAGAACGAGCGCGACGCCGAGGACATCCCGGAGCCGCTGCGCTCGAAGATCGAGTTCGTCTGGGTCGATCGCGTCGACGAGGTGCTGCCGCGCGCGCTCGAAGGTTTCATGCGGTGAGCGGTGGGGTAGCGGGAGCCAAACGGTAGGCTCGTTGAAGTTCGGTCGTACGACCCCGAGACGGAGGATCATGGCGCTCAAGACCCAGTCCAAGAAGCAGCTGCGGAAGCAGGCCAAGAACGCACGCAAGCAGGTTGCTGCGCGTGAGGATACGGTCCGCAACCTGCTGGAGAACCAGGATCTCCACGAGGACCTCAAGCAGCTCGCCGACGCGGCGAAGCACGCCTACGCCCGGGTCGCCAGCAACGGCCCCCAGGCGCTGCTGCAGGACAAGAAGGTCCACAGCGACCTGCGTGCCGCGTCCGACGCGGCCGTCGGCGCGAAGCACCACTTCGCCAAGCCGAAGAAGAAGAAGCGCGGCGGGTTCTTCCGCCTGCTGCTGCTCGGCACGGTCGGTGCGGCCGTGGCCGTCGCCGCCGTCCCGTCGCTGCGCTCCAAGGCGCTCGACGTCGTCTTCGGCCCGGAGGAGGAGCTCGACTACTCGAGCTCCGCGCCGGCCGGTGCGGCCAGCGTGAACGGCTCGGCCGCCGCGGCGGCCGCCGCGGACGCCTCGGCGTCCTCCGCCAGCAAGAACTAGCTCGGTCAGGGAGCGCGGCGGACGTCCGCCGCGCTCCAAGGGCCTCTTGCCCGTTCCTTCGCGGCCCCTGCCGCCTCAGACGCTCGAGACCGGTCCCTGTGTGACCGGCGTTCACCTGCTGGCCAGCCAGCCAGGTAACCTGGGGGCGTGGCGAAGGAGACCTCGGGCCGGCAGCTGGCCACCGACAAGGCGATGCGGATCGTCGATGCGATGCGCTCGAGCGTCGCCCGACGCGGCGTGGCGGGATCGACGTTCGATCACGTGGCCCGCGAAGCGGGCGTCTCACGCGGCCTGCTGCACTACTACTTCGGTTCCAAGGAACGCCTGCTGGTCGAGGTGGCCCGCCGCGACGCCGAGGTTCGCTTCGCACTGATGGCGACGCATCTCAACCGCGCCAACAGCGCCGACGAGCTGGTCTCGCACTGGGTCCGGTCGCTGCACGCGACGGTCAAGCACGAGCCGGAGTTCGTCGTCCTGCTGCTCGAGCTGTACACGCTCGCCCAGCGGACTCCCGAGATCGCCGACGAGCTGGCGACCGTGATGCAGGGCATGACGACCGCGTTCGCCGCGCGGATGCAGATGCTCGAGTCCGAGGGCAAGATCGTGCTGGCGGCGCCGGCCGAGAAGATCGCCGACGTCTTCCTGGGCCTGGGCTACGGGATGTCGCTGCGGTTGCTGGCGGATCCCTCGCGCGACATGACCGCCGCGATCGAGGTCGCCGCCGTGGCGGCCCGCAGCCTGCTCTGGGACGCCGAGGGGTACGCGCCGACGGCCGCGTCCGCCGGCGACGCCGCCGAGTAGCGCCGTCGCGGCGCTACGGGCGCCGCGCCACCCCGAGCACCATCGGCGAGACCGGGATCGGCGCCCACCCGGGCGCGCTGCGGATCTCGCGGTGTCGGACGGTCTCGAAGCCGGCGGCGGTGATCGCGGCTGTCGTGTCGCGGTGGGTGTGGCAGCCACCGAACGCGCGCGGCCAGACCGTGGCGTCGGCGACGCGCTGCAGTCCGCCGAGCCACCCGTCGGTCGCGACGTGCTCGTAGTAGCGCAGTTCGCCGCCGGGCCGCAGCAGGCGATGAGCCGCGGCCAGCGAGCCGGGAACGTCACGAACCGTGCAGAGCACCAGCGAGCAGACGACGGCGTCGAACGGGCCCTCGAGGTCGTCGGGAAGCGCCTCGAAGGTCGCGTCGCGGACCTGGATCCGGGTCGTCGGTCCCGCCCCGTGAAGCGCCGACGCCGTTCGCTCGGCCTCGCGACGCAGCGCCCGGTCGGGCTCGGTCGCGACGACCTCCGTGACGGTCGCCGGATAGAGCGGGAAGTTGCTCCCCGTGCCGGCCCCGACCTCCAATACCCGTCCATGCAGACCTTCGAGCAGCTCGCGCCGCGCGCGGACGACGTCCTCCGGCTGGTGACGCATCATCAGCGTCCAGACGCGGGAGAACCAGGGGTGATCGACGGTGGACACCGCCCGACCGTACCGCGTTCCGCGGCGCGGGCCGGACGGCGATCTTTTCGTACGGTGAACACCGTCAACGCCGGCCGACGCGTACAGGCGTATTCTGGCCGTCGGCCCGCAGCCCGTGAGCCGACCCATCCGAAAAGAGACTTCATGCGTTCACACCACTTCGCGGCACCGTTCCTGATCGCGGCGCTCGCGCTGGCCGGCTGTGGCGGCAGCGACGACGAGGGCCCGACCAAGGCCGAGTACATCGCCAAGGCCGACGCGATCTGCAAGACGGAGGGCGAGAAGAGCCAGAAGGCGGCGACCGACGCCGTCGTCGCGCTCGGGACCGAGGATCCGACCCCGGAGCAGCTGCAGGTGATTGCGACCAGCACGATCATCCCGGGTCTCGAGAAGCAGGTCGGCGACCTGAAGGCGCTCGACAAGCCGAAGGACGACGAGGAGGAGATCGACGCGATCTACGCCGCGCTCGACACGGCGATCAACGCGGGCAAGGAAGACCCCTCGACGCTGACCGGTGCCGCCGGCGCGAACCCGTTCGACGACGCCAACAAGAAGGCCGTCGCGTACGGGCTCAAGGAGTGCGGCTCCGAGTGAGCCCGCTTCACGGGTGAGTCGCTCGCCGCGGACCGCTCGGTCCGCGGCGCGACCCACCACTTTCGGGTGCCCCGCCGCTCGGGCGGGGCCGCCTCAGCCCTGCGGCTTCGGCGAGGCCCACGGCTGGGCCAGGCGCCCGGCGAACAGCGCCGGAAGCTCGTCGATCGCGACGCGGACCTGCTCCAGCGAGTCGCGGTCGCGCACGGTGACCGTCCGGTCCTCCAGCGACTGGTGGTCGACCGTCACGCACCACGGCGTGCCGATCTCGTCCTGGCGGCGGTAGCGCTTGCCGATCGCACCGGACTCGTCGTACTCGGTCTGGCCGACCCGGCGTAGGCTCTCGCGGATCTCCTTGGCCAGCTCGGGCTGGCCGTCCTTCTTGACCAGCGGGAAGATCGCGACCTTGATCGGGGCCAGGCGGGGGTGGAGGCGCAGCACGGTGCGGATGTCGCCCTCGACCTCCTCCTCGTCGTAGGCGTCGACCAGGAACGCGAGCGTCGCGCGACCGACGCCGGCGGCCGGCTCGATCACGTGCGGGACGTACCGCTCCTTGGTCGCCTCGTCGTAGACCTCGATCTTGGTCTTCGCGCCCGCGGCGTGCTGGGTCAGGTCGAAGTTGCCGCGGTCGGCGACGCCCTCGAGCTCGGACCAGCCGATCGGGAAGAGGTACTCCACGTCCGCGGTGCGCGAGCTGTAGTGGCTCAGCTCGTCGTCCTCGTGCGGACGCAGGCGCAGGTGGTCCGCCCGGACGCCCAGCTCGGTGTACCAGTCGAAGCGGGCCTGCTTCCAGTGCTCGTACCACTCCGTCGACTCGGTCGGCGGGACGAAGAACTCCATCTCCATCTGCTCGAACTCGAGCGTGCGGAAGATGAAGTTACCCGGGGTGATCTCGTTGCGGAACGACTTGCCGATCTGGGCGATCCCGAACGGCGGCTTCTTGCGCGAGATCGCCAGGACCTGCTTGAAGTCGACGAAGATGCCCTGGGCCGTCTCGGGGCGCAGGTAGACCGTCGACGCGGTGTCCTCGACCGTGCCGATCTGGGTCTTGAACATCAGGTTGAACTCGCGCGGCTCCGACAGCTCGCCGCCGCAGTTCGGGCAGACGACCAGGGCGGGATCCTCGCCGGCTTCGACCGCCGCTTCCTGCAGGTGGTCCAGGCGGAAGCGCTTCTTGCATTTGCCCAGGCACTGAACCAGCGGATCGCTGAATCCGTCGAGGTGGCCAGAGGACTTCCAGACGCTGGGGTGCTGGATGATCGCCGAGTCCAGCGCGACGATGTCGTCGCGGTCCTGGAGCATCGCCTTCCACCACTCGGCCTTGACGTTCTGCACCAGCAGCACGCCGTAGTGGCCGTAGTCGTAGGTGTTGGCGATGCCGCCGTAGATCTCCGACGCGGGGAACACGAAACCTCGCCGCTTGCAGAGGGCGACGATCTTGTCCATGGTCACGACATCGGAGGCCATCAGCGGAGCGTACGCAATCGTCAGCAGCCACCTCGGTCTCGTCTGCAGACGATCGGTCGAGCCGAAGATGACGCCTCCGTCACCTCGTCGTTCCGACCGCAGGTAGTATCGGCGGATGCCGCGTCAGCGCTCGTCGTCCGCCCCGCCGCCCCGGCTCGATCCGCGGGGGCGGTTGGAACGCCGGGCGCTCGCCGCGATCGGCCGGTTCGGCGACCTCAACCGCAGCGACCGCCGGATCCGCATGGGTCGGTCCGTCCGGCTCGACGGCCAGACGCTCGACTCCGCGACGCAGACGATGCTCGGGCTGCGCGCGCGGATGAAGTACCCGGCGTGGCACGAGCAGAGCTTCGCCGATGCCCGCGCCACGATGCGCCGCGAGGCGCTGCTCGCCTCCGGCCCGGCGATCCCGGTCGCCGCGGTCGAGGAGATCGCGGTCGAGGGCGCCGACGGCTCGCTGCCGGCCCGGCTCTACCGGCCGGGGCGTGCGGACCGGCCGACCGTCACCTGGCAGGCCCGGGACGAGCGGCTGCCGCTGCTGGTCTTCTTCCACGGCGGCGGCTACATCCTCGGCGACCTCGACTCGCACGACGCGGTCTGCCGGATGTTCTGCCGGGACGCCGGGATCCTGGTGCTCTCGGTCGCGTACCGGCTGGCACCCGAGCACCCGTATCCCGCGGGCGTCGACGACGCGATCGCGTCCTTCCGCTGGGCGGTCGACAACGCGGCCTGGCTGGGGGCCGACCCCGACCGGATCGCCGTCGGCGGCGACAGTGCCGGCGGCAACTTCTCGGCGGTCGTCGCCCAGGCCGACGCCGCGTCGGAGCAGCCGGCGCTGGCGCTCCAGGTGCTGCTCTACCCGTCGGTCGACTTCGTCGACCGGGCGCCGTCGCGCGAGTTGTTCGGCCGGGGCTTCTACCTGGAGTCCGGGTCGGTCGACTGGGTCGAGCAGAACTACCTGCCGCCGGTCGAGCAGCGCTCCGCGGACTTCGACCGCGCCGACCCCAAGCTGTCGCCGATCCGCGCTGCGGACGTCAGCCGGCTCGCGCCGGCGCTGATCGTGACCGCGGGCTTCGATCCGCTGCGCGACGAGGGTGAGGCCTACGCCCGGCGGCTGGCCGAGGCCGGCGTCCCGGTGCTCGCGCGGCGGATGCCCGACCTGATCCACGGCTTTGCCAACACGCTCGGCGTCGGTCGTCGCTCGCGCGAGGCGATGCTCGAGGTCGTGGGGATGACGCGGGGAATGCTCGAGGTCGCACCGGCACGACGGGCCGCGGCGGCGGTGCGCTGACGGGTCCGCGCGGGTGATCGGCGACCGCCGCTTGGCACTCCCGAAGCGAGAGTGCCAAGGAGGGGCCTCGGCGGGGGCGGGTGGCCTATGCTTGGTACGTCATGCCTCTGTACGAGTATCGCCGCCCCGACGGGACCACGTTCGATGTCCTGCAGAAGTTCTCCGACGATGCCCTGACGCACGATCCCGACACGGGCGTCCCGGTGCAGCGCGTGCTGAGCGCGCCTGCGATCCACTTCAAGGGCTCCGGATTCCACAACACGGACTACGGGACCAAGAAGCGCCCCGTGGGCGGCGGCTCCGACGCGTCGTCGAGCAGCTCGTCGTCCGAGGGCAGCGGTTCGAGTGGGGGCAGCGACGCCGGCAGCACGAGCTCGTCGAGCGATTCGTCGTCGTCGAGCAGCACCGGCTCCAGCCCGTCCGACGGCGGGTCGTCGAGCAGTGGCGGCAGCGGCGGCGGCTCGAGCACGAGCAGCACGCCGGCGCCGTCGTCCGGCAAGAGCTGACCGCGGCGGTCCGCCGCGCGGTCGACGGCCCGGGAGGAGCCCAGCGATGCCGATCTATGAGTACCGCCGGCCCGACGGGTCCACCTTCGAGGTCCTGCAGAAGTTCTCGGACGAGGCGCTGACCCACGACCCCGACTCGGGCGAGCCGGTCGTGCGCGTGCTGCACGCCCCGGCCATCCACTTCAAGGGCAGCGGCTTCTACACCAACGACGTCGGCTCGGTGAAGGGCAACCGCGAGCTCGAGCGTGCGGCGGAGGCCGGAGCCGACGCGCACGACGACAAGATGCGGGCGCAGCGCAAGGAGCGCGAGAAGGCCAAGGCCGAGGCGCCGAAGCGGAAGCCGCCGAGCGCGCCGTAGCCGCCCCGCCGGCTTGTCGAGTTCGCTCCGATAATCGACGCAAAGTCGACGAGCAGTCGGTTCGGCTGCCGCTACTTCTCGAACTTCCGGCGCGCCTTCGCGACCTCTTCGGGGCTGACGACCAGGCCGACGCCGCCGGCCGCGTCGTTGCCGACGCCCGACGGCTTGAGCACGGTCTGGCTGCCCTTGCCGGGCAGGAACTGACCGACGGCGACGCCCAGCAACGAGAAGCCGCCCATGTCGGTGGTCACGGCCTGCGGGGCCTTCCAGGCGATCATCGGCATCCGCAGGAACCCGGTCGGCGAGAGGATCCGGCGCTTCATCGCGCCGAGCACCTGCTGCTGCCGCTCGGCGCGGTTGAGGTCGTCCTGCCCGGCGTCGCAGCGGTTCTTCCGCACACGGGCGTAGGCCAGGGCCGCGCTGCCGGGCATCTTGTAGGTCTCGCCCTCCTCCAGCCGGAACGAGGTGCCACCCTTGAACTTGTCGTAGCCGATCGTCACCCCGGAGCGGGGGCGCTTGGCACCGCCGCTGACGTCCGCGGTCAGGCAGCTCTCGGCCTTGATCCGCACGCCGCCCATCGCGTCGATCAGCTGCGGGAAGTTCTCGAAGTCGATCGTCGCCACGTGGTGGACGTCGATCCCGGTCAGCGTCTCGACCGCCTGGACCGCGCCGCGGACACCGTCGAAGGCGTAGGCGGCGTTGATCTTCTGGGTGCCGTGGCCGGGGATCTCGACCAGCGTGTCGCGCGGGATCGAGAGCTTGGCGTTGGCGAACCCGCCCGTGCGCAGCAGCATCATCGTGTCGGTGCGGGCCGATCCCTGGCCGCCTTCGGCCCCGGGCTCCTTCGACCCCGGGGGCCGCGAGTCGGTGCCGAGCACCAGCAGGTTGGTCGGGGTGAAGGGCGCGCCGCCTCCACCGAGCAGGGCGTCGGCGTCGCCGCGGTCCTGGTGGACCGTCGCCGAGAC
The DNA here is from genome assembly GCA_041648495.1 of Patulibacter sp. Lineage (GTDB taxonomy): Bacteria > Actinomycetota > Thermoleophilia > Solirubrobacterales > Solirubrobacteraceae > Patulibacter. The sequence continues at coordinate 313 of JBAZOW010000089.1, read as the reverse complement.
CACGAACAGCACCGCCGACAGCACGACCCAGCCGACGACGAGCTTGCCGGCCAGGCAGACCCAGCGTCGCCGCGGCAGCGGGAGGCCGCGCCGCCGACGTCGTCCGCGCTCACGGGAGCCACCGGGGCCGCGTCCGCCGCCCTCGTCGTCCCACCGCGGGTCGCCCTCGTCCGCAGGTCCCTCGGGGCCGGGGCGCCGGCCGAAGCGCGCCGGTCGGGCCTGGTAGACCGTGTAGGGGGCGTCGTCGTCGGACGCGGGACGGGACTGCGGACGGGCGGCCCGCGGTGCGCGCGCCCGCTCGTCGTCGGTCCGC
>JBAZOW010000088.1:0-12331 GCA_041648495.1 Patulibacter sp. | reverse complement strand
CTGATCGTGCCCGACCTGATGGCGGCGCTGCGCGCCGCCGGCCTCGGAGCGGTGGGGGTGATCGTTGGGGGGATCGTCCCCGAGAGCGAGCGGCCTGCGCTGATCGATGCAGGCGTCGACAGCATCTTCGGCCCCGGAGCCTCCCGCGAGGAGATCGTGGCCACCGTGGAGGACCTGAGTCGTCGATCCCGAGACGCACGTCTCGTGCCGGAGGAGTTCGCATCGTGAGCACGCCGAGCACTGGAGGCGCCGAGCAGCTCAGCCTGCCGGGCTTCGAGTCCGCCCGGGACACGTGGCGCTCCGAGTACGACCGGGACATCGGCCATGACCGTGTCGTCCGCAACCGATCGGGTATCGAGATCAACCCGATCTACACCCCCGAGGACTGGAACCAGGAGCGCTACTCCTCGGACCTCGGGTTCCCCGGGCAGGCGCCACACACGCGTGGCATCTACCCGACCATGCATCGTGGCCGGACGTGGACCCAGCGTCAGCTGATCGGGCTCGGCACGCCCGACGACTACAACGAACGGGTTCGCAAGCTCCTCGATCTCGGAGCCTCGGCGATCAGCCTGCTGCCGTGCAACTCCGGCTTCCGTGGCGTGGACTGCGACGCGGTTCCTCTCCCGCTCCTGGGGACCTGCGGAACCGTGATCAACACGATGGATCACATGGAGGCGGCCCTCGACGGCGTCCCGATCGAGCAGATCTCGACGGCGATGAACGACCCCTCCCCCTTCACGCTGCTGGCGTTCGTCCTCGGCGTCGCGCGCCGACGGGGGATCGCCTTCAACCGGATCACGGGAACGTCGAACCAGTCCGACTACATCTCGCACTTCGTCGCGAACCACATGTTCTACCGGCTGTCCCTGCCCGGGTCTCGTCGCGTGCTCGTCGATCACATCGAGTTCTGCACGGAGCATCTCCCCAACTGGAACCCGGTCTCGGTCGTCGGCCAGCACATGCAGCAGGCCGGGGCCACCCCGGCCGAGACCATGGGTTTCGCCCTCTCCACGGCGATCCAGTACGCCGATGACTGTGCGCAGCGCGGGATGCCGGCGGACTCCGTCCTTCCCCGGTTCACCTTCTTCTTCGACGTGTCGATCTCGTTCTTCGAGGAGATCGCCAAGTTCCGGGCGGCTCGTCGGATCTGGGCGCGCGTGGCGAAGGAGCGGCTCGGCGCGACGGATCCTCGGTCTCTCCGGTTCAAGTTCCACGGTCAGACCTCGGGTGTCGACCTGACCGCTCAGCAGCCCCTGAACAACATCGCGCGGGTCACCGCCCAGGCGATCGCAGGGATCTTCTCCGGCCTGCAGTCGATGCACACCGACGCGTACGACGAGGCCATCACCTGCCCCACGGAGGAGACAGCGCGGATCGCGGTCGCGACGCAGAACATCCTGCGTGAGGAGGCGCATCTGTGCGACGTCATCGACCCGCTCGGCGGGTCCTTCTACGTCGAGTCGCTGACGAACCAGATGGAAGACGAGATCCTCGCGGTGATGGCCAAGGTCGAGGACGCCGGCGGGATGTACGAAGCCGTCGGATCAGGCCTGGTCCAGACGATGATCGGGCAGTCGGCGCTCGCGGCTCAGCAGCGAATCGAGAGCGGTGAGCAGAAGGTCATCGGGGTCAACTGCTTCCAGGCGAACGACGACGACATCGAGCAGCCACCGCCGTATCGCCCGGATCCTGAGCAGATGCGGGCGCATGTCGAGGCGTTCAGGGCGTTCAAGGAGCAGAGAAGCGACGCCGAGGTCCGGCGCCAGCTCACGGCGCTCCGTCGGGCAGCGCAGAGCAGCGACGAGAACGTGTTCGCCCGCGTCGTCGAGGCGGCGTACGTCGGGGTGACCCACGGCGAGCTCGTCGAGGCGCTCCGCGATGAGCTCGGCTTCGGTCATCCGCTGGTCGTCGCCTGAGCCTCGGCGGAAGAATGAGCGCAACCCCTCCTCCCCCTCCTGCGACTGCCTTCGAGGAGCTCCTCGCCGGTGACCAGGCGGTCCTGTCGCGGGCGTTGTCCCTGCTGCAGCGAGCCGACGCGGCCGCGGATCTCCTGGCTGCTCGCCTGCGGCCGTACGCCGGGACGTCGCTGGTCGTCGGCTTCACCGGCCCGCCCGGTGCGGGCAAGTCGTCGCTGATCGCGTCGTACCTGAGCGCGCTACGCCGCGACGGTCGCCGTGCTGCCGTGCTGGCCGTGGATCCCTCGAGCCCGATCTCGGGCGGCTCGCTGCTCGGCGATCGAGTGCGGATGGGCGCGCTGACGAGCGATCCCGGGATCTTCATTCGCTCGGTGGCCTCCGGCGGCCACGTCGGGGGCCTCGCGCTGTGCATCCCGCGGATGATCGACGCGCTGGACGCTGCCGGCTGGCCGGTCGTGGTCTTGGAGACGGTCGGTGTCGGGCAGGCAGAGTCGGAGGTCGTCGATATCGCCGACGTGAAGGTCGTGCTGACCGCACCGGGCCTCGGCGACGAGATCCAGGCGTTGAAGGCGGGGATGCTCGAGCTCGCCGACGTCCTCGTCGTCAACAAATCCGACCTGCCGCGGGCCGACCTCACGCGTCGGCAGCTCGAAGCCATGCTGCCCCTTCGTCCCGCCCACCGTCCGGTGCCGCCGGTGATCTCGACATCGACCACGGTCGGAGACGGCGTCGATGATCTCGTCGCGGCCATCGATGGCTTCGCGACGGGGCCCGACGCGCGGCCGCCCCAACGGCGGGCGGCGGACCGGCTGCGCCATGCCCTGGTGGCGTCCGCCCTGAGCGAGTTCCGGGACCGACTCTCAGCCCTCCCGGACGAGCACGTCGACGAGCTGGCGGAGGCGGTGGCCGAGAGCGCTCTGGACTGGACGTCAGCAACCGAGCAGCTCGTGGAACGGGCCGCCGGCACGCGCAGCTGACCGCGCGGCCGCGGGCCCAGGCACCGGACGAAACGAAGCCCGTCCCACGCACGCGCCGCCGACATCACTGCCAAACACCGGATCGCCCGCCAGCAGCAACGCCCCAAAAACGCGAAAAGGCCCGCAATGCGGGCCCTTCGAGAGTAGCGGGGGCAGGATTCGAACCTGCGACCTTCGGGTTATGAGCCCGACGAGCTACCTGACTGCTCCACCCCGCGTCGCTTCGGAAAGAGTAGCAATCCGGTGAAGACGATGCGGCCTGGCTGAGCCGCAAAATGCGGCCGCGTCCAACGTCGGCCGACCGCGCACCGGGTCGTGCTCAACGCCGACCGGTCGTCGTTCGACACCCCCAGGACGACCAACGTCGACCGGTCGTCATTCGCCCGCGGGATGCGGCCGCGGCGTCCCGTCAGCTCGCGCTCGAGCCACCCACCGACGGGGCCGCCAGGCCGCCCCGTCCGCGCATGAACAGGCGGGCGATCTGCTCGGCCATCTCGCGCGGGGTCCAACGGTCGGGCTCGGCGACCAGGGCGCGGGCCGCGTTCTCGGCCAGGCCGACGAACAGGTAGCCCTGCAGGCGGCCGGTCTTCTCGGGATCCGCCACGCCCTGGGCCTTCAGCCAGCCCTCGGCGAGCGACGCAATCGTGTCGATCTGCGCCTCGCGGCCGCGCTGCAGACGGCGGGTCACGGCGGCATCCGCACCGCCGGCGCCGAGGAAGACCACCTGGAACGACTCCGGCGCCTCGATTACGGCCTGCAGGAACGCCGTCAGCGTGTCCGCGATCAGGCCCTCCAGGTCGTCCGTGTCCAGCTCGGCCGGGACGGCGGTCGCGATCGCGTCGAGGATCCGCTGCTCCTCGCGGCGCAGCAGCTCGCCGAACAGCGCCTCCTTGCCCGGGAAGCTGCTGTAGACGACCGGCTTGGAGACGCCCGCGCGACGCGCGATCTCCTCCATCGACGCACCCTCGTAGCCGCGCTCGAGGAAGACGCTGAAGGCCGCGTCGAGGATCATCGGCCGACGGCGTTCGGGCCCGAGGTGGGCGGCGCGTGGCCGGGCCGGCTTACGGCCCCGGGTCGCCGCCTTGGTGGCCTTCGATGTCGCCTTGGTGGTCGCCTTCGTGGCCTTCACCACCGCCTTGCGCGCAGACTCGGCGGTCTCGGAGATGGACGGGGGGCGCGAGGGAATCGACATCGTGTGAGCGCCCGGCGGACGAAAGAGGCGCGCGAAGGGCACGCCGGACAGCCGTGGGCGAGCGCACATCCTACCGGCGGTCGCCTTTCGCGGAAGGGGCGGCGAACCGCCTTCCCCCCGGTCAGGTGGGCGGATTCTTCGCGGGACGTTTCCGATCGCCGCCAACGCATATTCTGCGGCGATGCGCTTCGCCGCCGTCGACATGGGCTCCAACTCCACGCGCCTGCTGATCGCCGATCTCGACGCCGAAGGCCACCTGACCGAGATCGCCCGCCGCTCGACCGTCACCCGGCTCGGTCATCGGGTCGACGAGACGGGGCGGCTCGACCCCGCCGCGATCGAGCGCCTGACCGACGAGCTGACCGTGATCCGCGGACTGCTCGACGAGCACCAGGTCGGCCGCGCGGTCGGCGTGATGACCAGCGCCGTCCGCGACGCCGAGAACGGTCCCGAGCTGATGCAGACGGTCCGCGAGCGGTTCGCTATCGAGGCATTGCTGATTCCCGGCCAGCAGGAGGCCGCGCTGACCTACCTCGGCGCGACCAGCGGCGGGGGTGGGCGGGCCTTCGAGTCAGGCCCGGTGGCGGTGATCGACGTCGGCGGCGGCAGCACCGAGTTCGTGATCGGCCACGACTCGACCTTCGACTTCTCGGTCTCCGTCCAGGCGGGCGTGGTGCGGCAGAGCGAGCGTCACCTGCGCCACGACCCGCCGGAGCCGGACGAGATCCGTGCGATGTCGGACGAGGCCGCCGAGATCTTCCGCGAGGCCGTTCCCGACGACGCCCGGCGCGACGTCGGATCGGTGATCGCGGTCGCCGGCACCGCCACCTCGTGCGCGTCGATGCTGCTCGGACTCGACGAGTACGACATGGAGCGCGTCCACGGGTTCCGTCTGCCGCTGGCCGAGATCGAGGCGCTGCTCTCGCGGCTGGCGCAGATGGACGACGAGGAGCGCCGCGACGTGCCGGGCCTGCAGCCCAACCGCTCCCCCACGATCGTCGCCGGCTGCGTGCTGCTCGCCGAAGCGCTGCGGACCTTCGGGGTCAAGCAGTGCGAGGTCTCCGAGCACGACATCCTGCGCGGCGTGATCATCGCCACCGCGCAGGGCACGCTCTAGCGCCTCGCCACCCTCCGGCGGAGGAGGAGCAGAGGACCGGGCGCGGCCGTGCCCTAGAGCGGGTCGCCGGTCGGCGGGTCGACCGGCTCGCGGTCGATCAGCTCGCCGAGCCCCCGCTCGAGCTCGCTCAGCGCCTCCTCGACCCGGCCGCCGAGCAGCGGCGTGTGCAGCCGGACCGGCGTGCGCTTACCGCGGACCGGCGCCGGAGGACGACCCGAGATCGTGCCGTGGTCGCGCCGCAGCCGCCGCCGCGTCTCCTCGGTGAAGAGGATCACGTCGCCGGTCTGCCGGGTGATCGCTTCGACCCGGCTAGCGGTGTTCACCGCGTCGCCGATCACGGTGAAGGTCGCCCGGCTGCCCCCGCCGAGGGTGCCGATGACCACGGGACCACTGTTGATCCCGATGCCCAGCTGCAGGTCCTGCCCGAAGTGTTGACGGACCTCGCGCGCGATCTCGATCGCGGCGGTCAGGGCGGCGTCGGCGTGGTGCTCCAGGTCGCTCGGCGCGCCGAAGACCGCCAGCAGCCCGTCGCCCTGGAACGCATTGGCGTGCCCGCCGTAGCGCTCGATCACCGGCACGATCACGCCGTAGAACTCGTTGAGCAGCGCGAAGACCTCGGACGCGGTCGCCTGCTCGGCGAACGCCGTGAACCCGCGGATGTCGATGAACGCGATCGTGACGTCGCGGACCTGGCCCTCCAGCTGGGTGCCCTCGTCGAGCACGCGGTCGGCGACGTCGGGATCGACGTAGGCACCCAGTGCCTCGTGCAGCCGGTCGCGCTCCTGCAGGCCCTGCAGACCGATGTTGATCGAGCGCGCCAGCCGGCCGACCTCGTCACCCGCCAGGACCGCGGCGCGCCGGTTCAGCTGACCGTGCATCACGGCCTCGGTGGTGGCCTGGAGCTCGATGATCGGCGCCAGCACGCTGCGCACCAGCAGCGCCGAGAGCCCGAGCGCGATCGTCGCGCTGGTCACCAGCGCGACCGCCATCCCGAAGCCGAAGTCGCTCAGCTTGGCGGCGTCGGTGCTGAAGCTCGCCACCACGCCGCCGGTGACCAGGGTCACGAGCGGCACGCTGACCAGCAGCCGCCAGCGCAGCGACAGCGACGCGTCGAGCGGCACGTCGTCGGACAACGACGGCGCCACCGCCTCGACCACCGGGCGCAGCACCAGCTCGACCTCGAGGTACCGGATCAGCACGCCCGCGGCCAGCACGACGGTGGCCGCGAGCGCCAGCGCGACCCCGCTCGGCCACAGCGGAAGGTCGGCTGTGAGACAGATCACAGCGATCGTCGCCATCGACCAGACGAGCGCGCGGATCGCCGATCCGGCGCCCACCAGACGCAGCGGTAGGCGCGTCAACGCCCGCCACGCGTCGGTCGCCCGGCCCATCGCGCCGTCCCCGTCGGGAGCGTCGTGCCAGATCCGCACGGGACCGAGCAATCGGTACGCCGTCCGCGCGACGACCAGCGTCTCGGCGCCGGTGAACAGCTGCGATACCCCGATGATCAGGGCCCATTCGCCCATGTCGAGCGAGAGGAACCGGGCCAGCACCAGCACCGCGGCGAGCGTGACGACGTGCGCCTGGACGAGCACCAGCAGGACCGCGACGCTGGTATACCGGCGACCGAGACGACCGTAGAGCTCGTGGAGGGGGCGCCGAAGCACAGGGCCATTGTCCCAGGCATCGCAGCGGGCTCCGTCCCCCGAACCAGTCCGAGTCGATCCTCGCCCGTGGCCGCCACCGGTCGCGACGCCCTCCGGATCGGCCTTAGGGAACGCTGATCCCGGATCGATACCGTGGAACCACCCGGTCCCGCGGAGCGCTGCGTGCGCGACCGCAACCTTCGGCACGACGCGGTGTTTGCTCCTGCAGACCGGGTAATGCGCCCCGCCTCGGCGGAGCCACTGACTTCCATCCTGTTCGTGGACATCACCGCCATCGACTCCGCCCCCACCCTGCGTGGCCCGTCCACGCTGCTGCGCCTGCAGGGCGACGAGCGGCTCGTCACGCTCACCCGCCGCGGCAACCAGGCGGCCTACGAGGTCCTGGTCCAGCGCTACCAGGCCCGCCTGCTGGCGTTCTGCCGGCACATGCTGGGCAGCAAGGAGGACGCCGAGGACGTCCTTCAGGAGGTCTTCGCCAACGCCTTCAACGCGATCAACGGCGACGACCGCACGATCAACGTGCGCCCGTGGCTGTACCGGATCGCGCGCAACCGCTGCCTGAACCACCTGCGCAAGGTTCAGCCGATCGGCGTCGACACGATGGACGACCGGATGGCCGACAACGGGATCTCGGCCGAGGACACCGCGCACCGTCGCCAGGAGTTCCGCGACCTGCTGGGCGACGTCCGGGCGCTCGCCGAGACCCAGCGCACCGCGCTGCTGCTGCGCGAGATCGACGCGCTCTCGTACGAGCAGATCGCCGAGGCGATGGACACCACCGTGCCGAGCGTGAAGTCGCTGCTCGTGCGCGCCCGCGTGGGCCTGGCGGAAGCGTCCGAGGCCCGCAACCTGACCTGCGAGGAAGTCCGCGAGGAGCTCGGCGAGGCCGCCGAGTCGCTCAAGCGCCTGAGCCCGCCGATCCGCCGTCACGTCAAGGACTGCGAGCGCTGCGCGTCGTTCCAGACGTACCTCAAGGCGAACAACCGCACCCTGACGGCGATCATGCCGATCGGGCCGCTGGTGATCGCCAAGAAGCTGCTCGCCCACCTGACCGCCGGGATGGGCGCGTCGGGCGGTGCCGCGGCCGGAGCCGTCGCCGCGTCCTCGGTGACCGGCGGGATGCTGACCACCGGAGTCAGCGCGGTCGCGTCGAAGACCGCCGCCGGCCTGGCCGCCGCCGCGATCGTGACCGCCGGTGCGGTCGAGGTCGACTCCGCCCGCACCCGCTACTCGGCCAGCGACGGTCTCTCCCAGCCCGCGATCCGGGCCTCGGCGCCCGTCCAGGCGCCGGCCGTGCGCGTGGCCGCGCCGGCGCCCCCCGCCCCGGTCGCCGCTCCGCCGGTCCGCTCCGAGCGCAGCGGTGGCCTGACCACCACGGCGACGACCGAGAAGGCGTCGACGACGACCACGACGACGCGCTCGACCACGACGACCGCGCCGGAGACGACGACCGCGCCGCCCGCCCCGCCGGTGGTCGCCGCCGCCCCGCCGGCCCCGCCGACGACCGTCACCACGGCTCCGGCCGCGCCGCCGACCCCGACCGTCGACACCGGCGAGCAGAACGTCACGCTGCCCTCGGACCCGACGACCCCGGCGCCGCCCACGACCACGCCGAAGCCGCCGGTCAAGCCGCCGACGACGACGCCCACCACACCCGTGCCGCCGCCGACCACGACGCCGCCGACGGACGTCCCGCCGCCGACCCCCACGCCGGGCGCGACGGGCGAGCTGCCGACGACGCCGCTGGTGCCGGTGCCTTAGCTGCCCGGCTTCTCGGTTCCGAACGCGACGCCGTAGAACGGCGTGCGCATCGGGCCGTTCGAGCCGGCCTCGGAGATCTGCTGGACGACGTCCGACTTCTCGCTCTCCAGCGACATGTCGAGCACGCGCTCGGTGGTGCCCGACTCGTCCGGCAGCAGCAGCGCCCGCACGCCGTACCAGGTCGCTCCGTCCCGTTGGAACTGGTAGCGGACCAGCCAGCCCGCATAGTCGCGGCCGATCTTGACGCGGCCCTCGGAGCGCACGCGGAACTTGCTGTCGGCCAGCTCCTTGCGAACCGGGGCCATCACGCCGGCCATCCGCAACGCCAGCTGGGCGACGGGACCGCCGGCCGGCTCGTCCGTGGTCGGCGCGGGACCCGCATCGCGGAAGGCGAGGAACTCGGCGCCACGGCCGGGTCCGGACTTCGTCGACAGGCGTAGTAGCTCGCCCGGCCCGGCCTCGACCCGCTCGATCCGGTCGTCGTAGCGGGTGTTGAAGGTCAACGGCCCCTCGATCACCGTCTGGGTCAGCGACTCGCCGCGCGAGATCCAGACCACGGCCACCAGCAGGATCACCAGCACCGCGACCACGGGGGCGCCCCAGCGCACCAGCGGCGGGAGACGGCGGACGCGCGGACCGGCGACCTCCGCCAGCGACGGTCCGTACTCAGGGCGGGCGATCGGCACCGTCAGAGGATATCGGCCGCCCCGCGCGCGGGGCGCACCCGCACGGAGCCTCAGCCGCCGACGTCGAACAGCGCGTCGAGGTCGTGGCGGCTGAACGCCTCGAACGCCATCATCGTCTGGGTCCGGACGACGCCATCGAGACTCGCGATCCCGCTGGTCACGACCTGCGCCAGGGCCTCGGGTCGATCCGATCGAACGATCACCACGAAGTCCCAGTCGCCGGTCACGGAGTAGGCCTCGGCCACCCCGTCGACGTCGGCCAGTCGCCCACCCAGGTCGGCGAGCGTGCTCTGCGCGGCCTGGACCAGCACGAACGCGGTCGACATGGCCATCCTCAGAGCTCGATCGCGTCGTTGACCGCGAGCACGTCGACCGTGGCGATCCCCGCCGCCTCGACGTCCTGCTTGAACGCCTGGGCGTCGGTCTTGATCGGCGGGAAGGTGTCGAAGTGGACCGGCACCACCCGACCCGCGCCGACGAACCGCGCGGCGTCGACCGCGTCGTGGCGATCCATCGTGTAGTGCCCGCCGATCGGGATCAGCGCCACGTCGATCGGCGTCCGCTTGCCCGGCAGCGCCAGGTCGCTGAACAGCGCGGTGTCGCCGAGGTGGTAGACGACCTTGCCGCCGAGCTCGATCAGGGCCCCGGCGGGGGTCGCCGTCGCCCCGCTCGGCGTCGTGCCGGTGTGCCAGGCGGGGACCAGGCGGACCCAGCCGTCGTCGAAGACGTGCGTGCCGCCGAGGTTGAGGTCGACGACGCTGACGTCGTCCTCCCCCAGCTCGTTGGCGACCTCGACGATCGTCACGACCGGCGCGCCGGTGCGCTTGGAGATCGCGGCGGCGTCGCCGAGGTGATCGCCGTGGCCGTGGGTCACGACGATCAGGTCGGCCTCGATCTCGTCGGCCGAGGTGGTGGCCGCCGGGTTGCCACTGAGGAACGGGTCGACCAGGACCCGGTAGCCCTCGGATTCGAGCAGCACGGCCGAGTGGCCGAGGAACGTCAACGTGGTCATGCCGGGGTCTCCTCGTCTTCGGGGGTCTCGGGGTCGTCCGCCTCGGCGGCGGCGGTGCCGGGGTTCTCCAGCTCGCGGGCGAGCGCGATGCCGACCGTCACGCCGACCAGCATCGCGAGCCGCGATTCCTCGGCCACCAACTGGCCGATCCGCTGCGTGCGCTCGACCAGGTCGGGCTCGGCGGCGGCCTGTCCGACCTGCTGCTGGTGGCCCTGGCTGAACCACCCCCCGTCGTGCAGCGCGTTCTCGATGATCCGCTCCAAGCCGGGCACCGCGTGGGTGACGATCTCCTCGGCACGCTTCAGGCGGTGCGGCTCGCTGATCTCGCGCACCGCCCGGTCGACGTCTTCGGCGGTGTAGGGGCGCTCGGTCACAGCACGGAGCATACGTGGGGGTCGGAAGCCGGCACGGTGGACGGCGTCCTAGCGGCGGGCGGCCGACAGGCCGAGGCCGAGCAGCCCGCCGACGAGCAGGCCCCAGAGGCCCGCGATCGGTGCTCCGGCCGCCGTGACCGCGCTGACCAGCAGCGCGACGACCAGCAACACGGCCGCGCCGAGCAGGTCGCCGTCGAGCGCGTCTCCGCGCTGGCGAGCACGCAGCTCGGTCACGATCCAGGCCGTCGCGAGCGCGCTGGCCGCGCCGACCGCGCCGGTCTGCGCGTTCGAGGCGTCGGCCGCGGACGCCAGGGCGAGCCCGCCGACGGCGGCGACCAGGAAGGTGCCGACGACCAGCACGGAGCCCAGGCGACCCAGCCGCCGTTCCCAGAGCCAGCCGAAGACGCCCAGGGTCGTCAGGACGCCGAGGGCGTGCCAGGTGCCGATGTAGGTGAAGCTGCTCGTCAGGAACAGCCACAGCGGGTTGCCGTCGATCCCGCCGGCCAGCCAGACCTTCTCCTGGCCGATCGCCACCGTCACCGGCAGTCCGATCAGCGAGATCAGCACGATCGCGAGCGTGGCCCACGGACGAGGATCGCCGCGGTAGGCGGGAGCCGGACGACGGGAGCGCCGCGGCGCCTTCCGCTTCGCCGCGGTCGATGCCCGGGGGCCTTTCGGGGCCTTCGCCGGCTTGGGGATCGCGTCCGGCTTCGGAGCCCGACGGAACCGCGATGGCTTCTTCTGGACCGGCGGAGGGGTCGGGGAGCGCAGCGGCACGACGTTGCCGTCGTCGCTCGACTCGAGCTGCGCGAACAGCGCCTCGAGGTCCCCGTCCTTGCGATCGAGCTTCGGCGCGCGTTTGCGCAGGCGGTTGCCGCAGTACGGGCATTCGGTCACGAACGTGCTGACCTGCTGCCCGCAGCTGCCGCACACCGTGAACAGCTCTGCTGCGCCCGCCATCAGTCCGATTGTAGGCCTGTTGGCGAGCGCTGCGGTGCGGGGCAGGCGATTCGCCCGTCCCGCGCGTGGGGCGGAGCCGCTGCTCGCCCCGGATCGACCCGCTCTAGGCGATCGTGACCTGCGGGTCCAGGTAGACGTCCTGGATCGCGTGGAGCAGCTCGATGCCGTCCTGCAGCGGGCGCTGGAACGCCTTGCGGCCGGAGATCAGGCCCGTGCCGCCGGCCCGCTTGTTGATCACCGCGGTCTTGACGGCCTCGGCCAGATCGCTGTCGCCGGAGGACGCGCCGCCGGAGTTGATCAGGCCGGAGCGGCCCATGTAGCAGTTGGCCAGCTGGTAGCGGGTCAGGTCGATCGGGTGATCGGTGGTCAGCTCGCTGTAGACCAGCGGGTGCGTCTTGCCGACCTTGATCGCGTTGAAGCCGCCGTTGAGCTCGGGCAGCTTCTGCTTGATGATGTCCGCCTCGATCGTGACGCCGAGGTGGTTGGCCTGGCCGGTCAGGTCGGCGGCCGTGTGGTAATCGACGCCGTCGGCCTTGAAGGCCGAGTTGCGCAGGTAGCACCAGAGGATCGTCGCCATGCCGAGGCGGTGGGCCTCCTCGAACGCGCGGGCGACCTCGACGATCTGGCGGTTCGACTCGGGCGAGCCGAAATAGATCGTCGCGCCGA
>JBAZOW010000087.1:0-12351 GCA_041648495.1 Patulibacter sp. | reverse complement strand
GAGCTCGACCTGGGCGACGTCGTCCCGTCGATCGCCGGTCCGAAGCGCCCGCAGGACCGCGTCCAGCTGTCCGACGCCAAGTCCGGCTTCCGCGACGCGCTGGGCGAGCTGCTCAGCAACGGCCACGAGAAGACCGCCTACGACCAGGCGCTGGCCAACACCTTCCCGGCCAGCGACCCGCCGAAGAACACCCCCGGGTCCGACCCGGGATCCGACGAGGTCCACGTCGTCAACGGGGCCGACCACGAGGCCGGCATCGCGACGATGGAGTCGAAGACCGCGGTCCAGGTCGAGTACGACGGGCAGACCTTCCCGCTCGACCACGGCCACGTCGTGATCGCCGCGATCACCTCCTGCACCAACACGTCGAACCCGTCGGTGATGGTTGCCGCCGGCCTGGTCGCTCGCAAGGCGGTCGAGCTCGGCCTGACCCGCAAGCCGTGGGTCAAGACGTCGCTCGCCCCGGGCTCGATGGTCGTCACCGACTACCTGGAGCGCGCCGGGCTGAACGTCGACCTCGACGCGATCGGCTTCAACACCGTCGGCTACGGCTGCACCACCTGCATCGGCAACTCGGGCCCGCTGCCCGAGCCGATCTCGAAGGCGATCAACGAGAACAACCTGGCGGTCACGTCGGCGCTCTCGGGCAACCGCAACTTCGAGGGCCGGATCAGCCCCGACATCAAGATGAACTACCTGGCGTCGCCGCCGCTGGTGGTCGCCTACGCGCTCGCCGGCACGCTCGACTTCGACTTCGAGACCGACGCGCTCGGCACCGGCTCGAACGGGCAGGAAGTCTTCCTGAAGGACGTCTGGCCCTCGACCCAGGAGGTCGCGCAGACCGTCGAGGAGTGCCTGCAGGCGGACATGTTCCGCGCCAGCTACGCCTCGGTCTTCGACGGCGACGCCAACTGGAAGGGCCTCGACGTGCCGAAGGGCGACACCTACGCCTGGGACGACGCGTCGACCTACGTCCAGAAGGCGCCGTACTTCGACGGGATGCCGGCCGAGCCGACCGCGATCGAGGACATCTCGGGCGCCCGCGTGCTGGCCAAGCTCGGTGACTCGGTCACGACCGACCACATCTCGCCCGCCGGCTCGATCAAGCGGGACGCGCCGGCCGGCAAGTACCTGGAGGGCCGCGGCGTCAAGCCGGCGGACTTCAACTCGTACGGCTCGCGCCGCGGCAACCACGAGGTGATGATCCGCGGCACGTTCGCGAACATCCGCCTGCGCAACCAGCTCGGCACGGCCGACGGCGGCGCGCTGCCCGAGGGCGGCAACACCCGCTACCTGCTCGACGACGGTCAGATCGAGCAGAACGCGACGACGTCGATCTACGAGGCGTCCGAGGCCTACATCAAGGCCGGCGTCCCGCTGGTCGTGCTCGGCGGCAAGGAGTACGGCTCGGGCTCGTCGCGCGACTGGGCGGCGAAGGGCACCAACCTGCTCGGGATCCGCGCGGTGATCACCGAGTCGTTCGAGCGGATCCACCGTTCGAACCTGGTCGGCATGGGCGTGCTGCCGCTGCAGTTCCCGGCCGGCGAGAGCGCCGAGTCGCTCGGTCTGACCGGCGAGGAGACGTTCTCGATCTCCGGCCTGGCCGACCCGCTGAACGCGGGCGAGCTGCCGAAGACGGTCAAGGTCACGGCCGGTGACGTCGAGTTCGACGCCGTCGTCCGGATCGACACCCCGAAGGAAGCGGACTACTACCGCCACGGCGGAATCCTGCAGTACGTGCTGCGTCAGCTGGTCCAGGCGGGCTGAGGTTCCTGACGCGGGCGGCTGGTCGGCATCGGTCGGTCAGCCGCCTGCGGCGGTCGTGGGCGGACGTGAGAGCGCCTCGCCCGGCAGGTTGAGACTGATCTGACACTGGCACGAGCGGCCTCGCGGGGGACGCTGTCGCGATGGTCGCTCGACGTACGTCCTTCCCGGGATTCTCGGCCGCGATCGGGGTCCCGGTGCTGCTCGGTCTCGCGCTCGCCGCCCCCGCTGCGGCCGCTGGCCCGGGCGAGAACATCCTGGTCTCCGGGCTCCCGGGCCTCGCCGCACCGACCCCGGCGGACTTCGCCTGGAACGAGAGCCCGTACGCGAGCGACACGGCCGCGTTCGCGGACGTCAGCGCGAACGGCCGCTGGGTCGCGTTCGGATCGACCGCCGACGGACTGGTGACCGCGGCCGAGGACCGACGCTACGCGCAAGTGTTCGTGAAGGACCGCCAGACCGGGACCCTGACCACCGTCACGGCCGGGGCCAACGGCAGCTCGTTCGGGCCGACGATCTCCGACGACGGGACGCTGGTCGCGTTCGAGACGCGGGCCACCAACCTCGTCCCGAACGACCCGACGAGCGACACCGACGTCGTGGTCCGCAACCTGGTCACCGGCACGACGACCTTGGTCACCGACCCCGGCAACGACGGGTGCGCGTACCCGTGCCGGGCGCCTCACCTGTCGGGGAACGGCAGCCGGGTGGCCTTCGTCACGACGGCCAAGCTGCTGCCCGCCGACGACAACGACCACCAGGACGTCTACACCCGCCTCGCGAGCGGCGGCGGGACGGTCTTGGTCAGCCGGGCGGCGGCCGCCGCGGACGGCGACTCGCGGAGTCCGACGATCAGCGACGACGGCAAGATCGTCGCCTTCTCGAGCTATGCGAGCAACCTCGCCCCGGGGGACGGCAACGTCAAGGAGGACGTCTTCGTCCGGGACACGGTCGGAGCGAAGACGGTGCTGGCCAGCGCGGCCAGCGGGATGACGACGGTCGGCAACGGCGACTCCGGCAACGCGGTGCTGAGCGGCGATGGCCAGTACGTGGCGTTCGTCTCCGACGCCGCGAACCTCGGAGACGGCGACAACGACGCCACCCCCGGCATCCATCGACGCTACGTAGCGCGAGCGGCGACGGGGACCGGAACCACCGTGCTGATCTCCCGCACCCCGAGCAACGCCTCGGCCAACGACTACAGCTACGGCGCGCAGATCTCCGACGACGGATCGAAGGTCAGCTTCGTCACGGGAGCCACCAACCTGCCGGCGGGGATCGGGCAAGCACTGTTGCGGGACGTGACGGCGGGCACGACCGTCGGGCTCGGCGCCGGTCCCCAGGCGGCCGGCATCGCGCTCAGCGGCGACGGTGCCCTGCGGTTGGTGGTGTACGGGACCTTCGTGCCCGCGCTCGAGCCGGGCCTCGTCGCCATCGGAGCAGGCGTGACGCCGGAGGTGCTCTCACGCCCGAGCAGCGGCCTGCCGCTGATCCCCCGGGTGAGCTCCACGCTCTACGACGTCACCGAGGGCGACAGTCGGGCGGTCAGCGCCGACGGCCGGTTCGTCGTGTTCGCGTCGACGTCGTCGGCGCTGCCCGGCGGTGCGTGGAACGCGTACGCCCAGGGGGAGGGCCAGATCTACCGCCGCGACAACCGCACGGGAGAGGTCGTGCTGGTCTCGCAGAGCGGCGACGGCGTACCGAGCCCCTACGGAGCCCACAGCCCCTCGATCAGCAGCGACGGGAACCGCGTGGGCTTCCTGACCTCCGCGAAGCTGTCCGCCGACGTGACCGACACCTACACGAAGTTCTACGTGCGGGACATCGCCCAGGCCACGACCACGTTGGCGTCGCGGCCGCCGGGTACGGGCGCCGCGGCGCTCGGCGAGAACGTCGACCGCGCGCAGCTCAGCGGCGGGGGCGGCCACGTGGTCTTCGTGACGGCGTCGACGGTGCTCGACCCGTCCGGCTCATCCCACGTCTACGTTCGCGACCTGGCCGCGAGCACGACGGTCCTGGCCGACCGGGCGAACGGCGCGGCCGGCGTCAAGGGCAACTCGCAGTCCGACCACGCTTCGATCTCGGACGACGGAACGCGGGTGGCGTTCCGCTCCTGGGCGACGAACCTGGTCGCCGACAGCGGGAGCAGTCTCGATCTGTTCGTCCGCGACCTCGCGGCGGGCACCACCGTCCTGGCGTCCCGGGCCAGCGGCGCGACGGGCGTCGCCGGGAACGCCAACTCCGGGGAACCGGAGATCAGCGGGGACGGGACCGCCGTCGCCTTCGAGACGGACGCCGACAACCTCGATCCGAGTGCCGGTGCGTGGCCCCAGAACGTGCAGACCCAGGTCGCCGTGCGCAACCTGACGACCGCCACCACGACGCTGGTGTCGCGGGGAGCCGGAGCCGGTGCGGTCGGGAACGAGGATGCGCAACGCCCCTCGATCTCGCGCGACGGGCGCACGGTGGCCTACGACTCGTTCGCGACCAACCTGGGGAACGCGGTGGCCCGGTCGTCCGCCGTGTTCGTCCGGGACGTGCCGAGCGGTGCGCAGCAGGTCATCGCGATCACCGAGCGCTCGGATCCGGCCGAGCCGTCCCTCGAGGGCAACGGCACCCTGTCCGCCGGGCTGAGCGGTGACGGGCGCTGCGTGGCGTTCACCGGGCACGGCCTCGGCCTCGTCCCGGACGTGTCGCCGGACTACCAGCAGGTCTTCATGCGCGTGCGGGAAGGCGATTGCGGCACGCCCGCAAGTGGCGGCGGTGGCGGTGGCGGCGGAGGCAACGGCGGCGGAGGAGGAGCCGGGCGTCCGGCCGGTCCGGGGACGGCTCCGCGAGCCAAGCCGCGGCTCAGCGGCGTGCGGTTGACGCGCACGCGCTTCCGCGTGGCGGCCGGGCGCACCGCGACCAGCCGCGCCCGTCGGACGACGCCGGCCAAGCGGACCCCCGCGGGAACCACGGTGCGGTTCACCCTCAGCGCGCCGGCCACCGTGAGCTTCACGATCAGCCGCCCGGTCGCGGGCCGCAAGGTCGGGGCACGCTGCCGCAAGGCGACCCGGGCGTTGCGCACGCGGCGTCCGTGCGTGCTGCAGCGGCCCGAGGGAACGATCACGCGCAGGAACCTGAAGGCCGGGCCGCAGACGCTGAGGTTCACCGGTCGCGTCGGCCGCAAGGCCCTCCGCAGCGGCAAGCACGAGTTGCGCGTGCTGGCCACGAGCGCGGCGGGCACGTCGAAGGCGGTGACGGTGAAGTTCACCGTCGTCCGCCGCTGAGCGGATGGCGGTCCGGGCGGCACCGCCCGGCCGCCCGGGACGGTAGCCTCGAACCCATGGCACTGCTCGACCACCTGCCGGGCCGCAGGACCCCGGAGCCCGATCCCCGCCTCGACGGGCGGACGGCCGTGGTCTGCGGCGGCGCGGGCGAGGTCGGCGAGGGCATCGTCTCGTCGTTGCTCTACGCGGGGGCGCGGGTGGCGGTGCCGTCGCGTCGCTCCGGGCGCCTGGAGACGCTGGAACAGCGGCTGATCGACGCGGGCGTGCCGACCGACGGCTTCGTACCGATCCTCGGCGACCTGTCCGCCGACGAGGGCTCGGCCGCCCGGCTCGGCGAGGACGTGCTGCGGGTCGCCGGCCCGCCCGACCTGGTGGTCGCCGCGCTCGGGGGCTGGGACTCCGGCGCCGCGCTCGCGGACACGGCCCTGGCCGACTGGGAGCGGACGGTCTACGACAACCTGCGCAGCCACCAGCTGGCGATCAACGTCTTCGTGCCGATGCTGCGCCGCCGTCCGGGCGCCGGCTACGTGATGATCAACGGGGCCGCCGCGCGCTACCCGGTGCCGGGCTCGGGCGTGGTCTCGATCGCCGCCGCCGGCGAGCTGATGGCGTCCCAGGTGCTGGCCGCCGAGGAGTCCGGGACCGGCCTGCAGGTCGAGTCGTACGTGCTCGGACCGGTCGGGACGCGCTCGCGCGACGAGATCGCACCGTGGATGGCCACGGCCGCCCAGGTCGGTGAGGTGATCGCCACCCGGGCCGCGCGTCGACTGCACGATCCGACGCCCGCCGGACCGGTCACCGTGCTGGAGATCCTCACGTCGCACGACGTCGGCCCCGCCCGGGAGCTGCCCGTCGGTGGTGTTCGCGGGGCGACCGCGGGCCGGGCCGGTTGGGTGCTCTGGGGGCTGCAGACCGGCGGGATCCACCGCCAGGTCCGGCGCGGCACCGCCCCGTCGTCCTAGGGGATCCGCTTCCGCCCGGACGGCCCTCGGGGCGGCCTCGACCCGTGGCCGGTCGCCGGGTCGCGCACGACGGTCGTCCGTGGTCACGGTTCCCGGCGGGCCGTCGCGATAGGTTCTGAGCATGAGCCTGCCGGACGTCCTGCGCGATCTGCTGACCACGCCGGGGCCGTCCGGACGCGAGACCGCCGCCGCCGAGGTCTGGCGCGGCCACGCGGCGAAGTTCGCCGCCGTCGAGAAGGACACCGTCGGGTCGTCCGTGGCGCGGGTCGCGGGCACCTCGACCGCCGTCGGGACGTCCGCGGGCACCGCCGAGGGCGGGGTGCCGTCGCTGGCGATCATCGGGCACATCGACGAGATCGGCCTGATCGTCACCCACATCGACGACAAGGGCTTCCTGCGGGTGACCCAGGTCGGCGGCTGGGACCCGCAGCAGCTGGTCGGCCAGCGGGTCGAGCTGCTCACCCGCAGCGGTCCGATCCACGGCGTGGTCGGCAAGAAGCCGATCCACCTGATGGAGGCGGACGACCGGACCCGGGCGACGAAGCTCAAGGAGCTGAGCATCGACATCGGGGCGACGAGCCGCGAGGACGCGCAGAAGGTCGTGCGGATCGGCGACGTCGCCGTGATCGACGTCGAGCCGCTGGAGCTCCGCAACGGGCGGATCGCGTCGCGCTCGATGGACAACCGGATCGGCTCGTTCGTCGCCTACGAGACCGCGCGCCTGGTCGCCGAGGCCGGCGGCGCGCCCGGCGAGGTCCAGGCGTGGGCGGTGGCCCAGGAGGAGACCGGGCTCTCCGGCGCCAAGACGACCGCCCACCGCGTGCGGCCCGACATCGCGATCGTGGTCGACGTGACCTTCGCGAGCGACCAGCCCGGGGTCGACAGCAACGAGATCGGCGAGCACGCGCTGGGCTCCGGCCCGGTGATCGAGCGCGGGACCCCGCTGCACCCGTGGGTCACCGACGGTCTGCTGGACGTCGCGGAGGCCGAGGGGATCGAGCACACGATCAGCGCCGTCGGCCGCGCGACCGGGACCGACGCCGACGCGGTGCACATCGCCGCCGACGGGATCCCGACCGCCGTGGTCAGCGTGCCGCTGCGCTACATGCACTCCTCGGTCGAGACCGCCCAGGTCGACGACATCCTGGCGACCGCCCGCCTGCTGGCGGCGTTCGCCCAGCAGCTCAGCGCCGACGTCGATCTGCTGCGGTGACCGACGAGCGCGACAACGACCGCTGGCTGCTGCTCTGGGACATCGACGGCACGCTGCTGCTGGGCGCGTCGATCGAGCACGCCCGGGTGATGTTCTCGGTGCTGCAGGAGGTCCACGGGACCGAGGACCCGACCGGAGGGCAACCGATCAAGCTGCGTCGCGCCGCCGAGCGCAGCGGCATGACGGATGGCCAGATCGGCCGCGAGATCCTGCTCGAGAACGGGGTCGATCCGGCGCAGATCGACGCGCGGTTCGGCGACGTGGTGCGGCGGGCGTCGGAGGACTACGACCCCGGCGACCTGACCGCGCACGTCAACCCCGGCGTGACCGGGGTGCTGGCCGAGCTGGCCGAGCGCGACGACGTGGTCCAGTCGCTGGTCACCGGCAACTTCGAGCGGATCGCCCGCACCAAGCTGCGCGCCGCCGAGATCGACGGCTGGTTCGACGCGGCGCTCGGCGGCGGGTTCGGATCCGACCACGAGCAACGGCAGTTCCTGCCCGGGATCGCCCGCGAGCGCGCGGGGGCGGCCCTACGGGTCGACGGGTCGCCGTGGCCGCGCGACCGCACGGTCGTGATCGGCGACACCCCGCGCGACATCGCCTGCGCGCGCCACGACGGCGTGCGGGTCGTCGCGATCGCCACCGGCCCGCACCCGCCCGAGGGTCTGGCCGACGCTGACGCGGTGGCCACCGACGCCGAGGGCCTGCGCGACGCGCTGGCCGCAATCATCGGCCCGCCCCACCCCTCCCGACCGACGAGCGAGTAGATGACGCACCACGACTCGACCCCCGCGATCGACGCCGCGGCGCTGCAGGACGACCTGGCCCGGCTGGTCCGGATCCCGTCGGTGGCCTTCCCGGGGTTCCCCGAGGCCCCGGTCGCCGAGGCCGCGGACCTGACCGTCGCGCTGCTCGAGTCGGTCGGCGTGACGAACGTCGAGCGGATCCCGGTGCCCGGCGCGCCGCCCGCGATCTTCGCCGACATCCCCGGTCCCGAGGGCGCCCCGACGGTGCTGCTCTACGCGCACTACGACGTCCAGCCTGCCGGCCCGGAGGACGCGTGGACGAGCCCCGCGTTCGAGCCGGCGGTCCGCGACGGCCGGATGTACGGGCGCGGTACCGCCGACGACAAGTCCGGGATCGCGCTGCACGTCGCCGCGCTGCGCGCGCTCGGCGCCGACGGGCTGCCGGTCCGGGTCAAGGTGCTGATCGAGGGCGAGGAGGAGACCGGCAACGGCACGCTGTCGAAGCTGGTCGCCGCCGACCCCGAGCGGTTCCGCGCCGACGCCTTCGTGATCGCCGACAGCTCGAACGTGCGGTCCGGCGTGCCGACGCTGACCACGTCGCTGCGCGGCCTGGCGGTCGTCGACGTGACGGTCGAGACGCTCGAGTCGCCGGTCCACTCCGGCGTCGGCGGCGGTCCCGCGCCCGACGCGCTGCTGGCGCTCGCGCGGATCATCGCGTCGCTGCACGACGACGAGGGCAACCCCGCGGTGGCCGGGCTGGTCGAGACGCCGTGGACCGGCGCGGCGATCGAGCCGGACGCCTTCCGCGCCGAGGCCGGCCTGCTCGAGGGGGTCGACCTGCTGGGGTCGGGGCCGATCGCCGATCAGCTGTTCACGCGGCCATCGATCACCGCGATCGGACTCGACGCCCCGGCCGTCGACGTCGCCGCCAACGCGCTGATCCCGTCGGCCCGCGCGCGACTGAGCGTGCGGCTGGCACCGACCCAGGACCCGGCGGCCGCCGCCCAGGCGGTGATCGCGCACGTGCTCGAGGTCGCGCCCTGGGGCGTGCAGCTGCGCCTGTCCGAGGGGCCGTCGGCGCCCGGGGCGCTGCTCGCGACCGAGGGCCCGATCGCCGACGCGGCCCTGCGAGCGCTGGAGTCCGGCTACGCCGCCCCGGCGGTGCAGATCGGCAGCGGCGGGGCGATCCCGCTCTGCGCGGACCTGTCGCAGACCTATCCGGACGCGAGCTTCGTGCTCTGGGGACCGGGCGACCCGCACTCGCGGATCCACGCCGGCAACGAGTCGGTCGACCTCGGGGATCTGGAGCGGGCCGCGGCGGCCGAGGTCGAGTTCCTGCGGGCGCTCGCGCGGGGGTAGGGCTAGCCCCAGCACCACAGACGGGGGCTCGTCGGGTGGACTGACGGCGGAGTGGACGCTACGCTGGACGCAGTCGTACGGACGTACGAACGACGGGAGCGGGCGGTGCGCCCCTCGCTCCCGGCCAGCACGCTGTCGGCGGGACGCTCCCGACCGGCTCGGGAGGATCCGATGACCACCACGACGACGAGCACGACCACCCGGCCGCTGGGCCTGCGCGAGCAGGTCGAGCTGCTCGCCACCGGCGAGTCGACATCGCGCCAGCTGATCGACGCCACGCTGGAGCGGATCGCGGCGGCCCAACCCGAGCTCAACGCGTTCCGCGTGGTCCTGGTCGAGGAGGCCCGCGCCGCGGCCGACGAGGCGGACCGGAAGCTGGCCGCCGGCGAGCGACTGCCGCTGCTCGGCGTGCCGATCGCGGTCAAGGACGACACCGACATCGCCGGCCAGGAAACCCGCTTCGGCTGCACGGGCGAGTTCGCCGTCGCGACCGAGGACGCCGAGATCGTCCGCCGGTTGCGCGCGGCCGGCGCCGTGATCGTCGGCAAGACGACCACGCCGGAGATCGGACAGTGGCCGATCACCGTCGGTCAGGACTGCGAGCCGACCCGCAACCCGTGGAACACCGCCTACTCGCCCGGCGGGTCGTCGGGAGGCTCGGCGGCGGCGGTCGCCGCCGGCCTGGTGGCCGCCGCGGTCGGCTCCGACGGTGCCGGATCGGTGCGGATCCCCGCGTCGTGGACCAACCTGGTGGGGATCAAGCCGCAGCGCGGCCGGATCTCGACCTGGCCCGACGCCGAGGCGTTCGAGGGACTGACGGTCCACGGACCGCTGGCCCGCAACGTCGGTGATGCGGCGCTGCTGCTGGACGTGCTGTCGGGCAACGTCGACGGCGACCTGCACCGTCCCGCGCCGCCCGAGGAGCCGTTCGCGGTCGCCGCGACCCGCGATCCCGGCAAGCTGCGGATCGGCCTGGCGCTGAACCCGCCGTGGGTCCTGGTCTCGCGCCGGTTGGATCCGGACGTGCGGCTGCGGGTCGAGCGGCTCGCCGAGTCGTTGCGGGAGCTCGGCCACGAGGTCGTCGAGCGGCGGATGCCGTACGGCCCGGTCGGTGCGATCTTCATGCCGCGCTCGATGGGCGGGGTTCGCGCGTGGAGCGAGCGCCTGGCCGACGCGAGCGTGCTCGACCCGCGGACCCGCGAGAACGCCAAGACCGGCCGAATCCTCGGACCGGCGCTGCGCCTGTCGCGAGCGGCAGAGAAGCTCTACGAGCGCTGGATCGGCCGGGTCTTCCGCGAGTGCGACGTGGTGCTGGCCCCGACCACCGCGACCCCGCCGCTGCCGGTCGAGGCGATCGACGGCCTCAACAACTTCCGCACCGACCAGGTCGTCGCCGGCGCGTGCCCGTACAGCTACCCGTGGAACGTCCTCGGCTGGCCCGGGATCAACGTGCCGGCGGGCTTCACGGGGGCGGGGCTGCCGGTCGGCGCGACGCTGCTCGGGCCGAACGCCAGCGAGTCGCTGCTGATCGCCCTCGCGGCCCAGCTCGAGACGGCCGAGCGGTGGGACGAGCAGTGGCCGGGCGACGTCCCGACCGCCGGGCGACGGTCGCCGGTGGCCAAGGGCGTGCGCCGGCCCGAGGCGGCAGGCGCGCACTGAGCGCCGCGTCCTCGCGTAGGCTGGCCCGGATGGCCGATGCTGCGTCCACCGCCGCCGTAACGACGCCTGCTGCCGACGGGGAGCGGACGGTCGCCCCGCGCGATCGGGTCCTGCGGGCCGTGCTCGACCTGGTCGCCGAGCACGGGATCGGGGCCCTGAGCCACCGGCAGATCGCCGCGCAGGCCGGGGTATCGCTGGGCACGCTCAGCTACCACTTCCCCGACCGTCCGGCCCTGCTGCGCGAGAGCCTGCGGCTGTTCGCGTCCGAAGAGGTCGCACGGATCGAGACCGTCGGACGGGGACTGCGCTCCGGCGAGCACGGCCTGGAGGACCTCGGCGGCCTGGTCGCACAGGCGATGGCCGGCGCGGCGGACGTCGCCCACGTCGTCGCCCAGTTCGAGCTGTACCTGCACGTGACCCGCGACGGCGACCTGCGCGACGCCGTGATCGAGTGCCAGCGGGCCTACGACGACCTGGCCCAGGAGGCGCTGCGGCTGCTCGGCGTCCACGACCCCGAGGGGATCGCCCCGCTGGTGGTCAGCATGGTCGACGGGTTGGCGCTGCGGCGCGTGCTGACCGGCGACGAGAACAGCGCACTGCTGACGCGCGCGTTCCTGCTGATCGCGGCCGGGGCCCGCGCCGAGGCCGAAGCGCAGTCCTGACCGTCGTGGTCAGTCCTTGACCGTCAGGCTGGCGATCACGCGCCTCAGACCCTGGGCGAACAGCTCCTCGTCGCGCGCCGGGTCGACGGCCGAGAGGCTCATGATCGCGTTGATCCGCTGCCGGCCGTCCTCGGAGGAATGGGAGGTCGACTCGGCGTCGTAGGCCGGGTCGAACGGCGGGCTCTGCTCCTCGGGCCGCCGGGCCCACGCGGTGTTGCGGGCCGCGCCGAGCATGACGCTGCCGAGGACGAACGACGAGTAGCCGTGGAACGCTTCCTCGAAGCGCGCGTCGGTCAGCTCGAGTCGCTCGAAGAGGTTGGCCAGGAGGCCCAGCACCATCGTGAAGGCATCGCTCGGGTTCCAGTCGGCCGCGACGTGCTGGGCCGCACGAGGGTGCCGCCAGAACGCCCGCCGGGTCTCGATCCCGGCGGCGAAGAGCACGTCACGCGGCTCGGCCGAGAACGGGTCCGGGATCCGGGCGAGCACCGCGTTGGCGGCCTCCTGCCAGATCAGGTCGATCGCGGCCTGGACGATCCGGGCGTGCGATGCGTGGTGGTGGTAGATCGCCGAGGGCGTGACGCGCAGCTCACGCGCCAGCGAGCGGATGCTCGGCTCGGGACCCTCGTCGTCGAACTGCCGCAACGCCTCGTCCGCGATCTCCTCGGCGGTGAGGGGGGTGTCCCGGTTGTCGGCGAGACGGGTCATCCCCTGATC
>JBAZOW010000086.1:0-12520 GCA_041648495.1 Patulibacter sp. | reverse complement strand
TGATCTCGAGGATCCCGCGCCAGCGCAGGAACCGGTCGTAGGTGATCGAGCGCCGGTCGGCCAGCTGCTCGCGGACCGACGGGCCGCCGCGGTGGGCGGCCGGATCGGCGTCGACCCGCAGCACGACGGCGTCGGCGCCGTCGGCGGCGGCCACCGCCAGGATCGTCTGCCCGGGGGTCGAGCGGTCGAGCGCGTCGGCCAGCAGCACGCCGATCTGCGCCGCGCCGAGGTTCCCGGTCATCGCCTCGATCTGGGCGTCGCTGCCGTCGCTGCCGAGCACCTTGCGGGCCGGTCCGCTGGCCCGGCGGTTGGCGCAGGCGACGACCACGTGGTCGGCCCGTTCGATTCCGGCCTCGGCCAGCGCCTTCGCGGCGGTCTCGGTCAGCAGCGGGACCAGGTCCTCGGCGGTGAACCGCTCGTCCCACGCGGTCGGGTGCCGGTCGCCCGGGATCCGCCAGCGGTCGAGCAGCTCGTGGGTCGCCGCGGCGCGGCCGATCACGGTCGCCACGCCGGGACCGTCACCGCAGGCGAACGCCGCGGCGCCGTCGCCGTGGGCCAGCTCGTCGGGCGCGCCGGGCGCCGGGGTACGGACGTCGGCCAGCACCGCGGTACCGCCCGTCGCCAACGCGGTCGAGAGCGCCACCGCGCCGGAGCGCAGGCCACCGAGGTCGAGCGCGGCCCGGTCGGTCGGCAGCTCGAGCGCGGCGTGGACGGTCGCCGCGGACGACTTGTCCAGGTACGGCGGCTCGCTGGTGGCCAGCAGCAGCGGACCGTCGGCGGACGCCTCCAGCCGGCCCGCGGCCTCGACCGCCAGCGTCACGCTGTCCTCGTCGTGGCTGGCGACGGCGCGGCCGCCCCGGTCGGCGACCGGCGGCTCGGCGCCGAACGCGGTGGTGGCCAGCACGTTGCGCGGCACGTAGGCCGCGTAACCGCGGATGCCAACTTCAGTCATCGGTCCTCCAGTGGTCCCAGAACACGACCTCGTCCTGGCCGCGACGGGGCGCGGCGCGGAAGTCGAGTCCGAGGGTGTGCGCGACGGGCAGCAGGCAGCACTGGGTGGTTCCCTCGGGGATCCCCAGCAGCTCGGCGGCCTCGTCGGCGTAGTGCAGGTGCAAGGTCGTGATCAGCGAGCCGAGCCCGTGCGAGCGCAGGCCCAGCTGGAACGACCAGACGGCGGGAAAGATCGAGCCGTAGACCGCGGCGACGACGCCGCCGGCGGTCGGGTCCTCGGCCGGGTTCGGCCGGGTCGCGCAGGGCAGCACCAGGTACGGCGCGCGATGGATGTTGTGCGCCAGGTGGCGGGCGCCCTCGAGCATCTTCGTCGTCTTGGCGTCGTCGCGGTTGCGCAGACGACCCCGCGTCGACGGGTGGTCGGCCTGCTCGAGCGGGCGGGCGACGTGCTCCTCGAAGGCGCGGCGGTAGATCCCGCCGAGCTGCTCGCGGACGTCGGCATCCTCGATCACCAGCCAGCGCCAGTCCTCCGCCCCGCCCCCGGTCGGCGCCTGGAGCGCCAGGTCGAGGCAGTCGACGATCACCTGACGGTCGACCGGCCGATCGAAGTCGAGCCGCTTGCGGACCGCGCGGGTGGTCGTCAGGACCTGCTCGAAGTCGCTCAGCGGCAGGTCCGCCTCGGTCAGCGTCGTCATGCGGCGGGCTCCTGGTCGGGCTCGGCGTCGGGGGCGTCGGGGAGATCCGGGACGGGCGCGATGGTCGTCGCGTCCTCGGACGGCGCGAGCTCCGCCCAGGCCGGAACGGCGGCGAGCAGGTCGCGGGTGTACTGGGCGTGCGGATCGGCCAGCAGCTCGGCGGTCGGCCGCAGCTCGACGATCTCGCCTTGCCGCATCACCGCGATCCGGTCGCAGAGGTCCGCGGCGAGCGCCAGGTCGTGGGTCACGAACGCCAGGCCGACGCTGCTGCCGCTGACCAGCTCGCGCAGCAGGGCGACGACCTCGGCCTGGGTCGTCACGTCGAGCGCGGTCGTGCACTCGTCGGCGAGCAGCAGGGCGGGGTCGGCGACCAGCGCGATCGCGATCGCGATCCGCTGGCACATCCCGCCGGAGAGCTCGTGCGGGTAGGCGCCGAGCACGCGCGGGACGTCGTTGATCAGCATCCGCTGGAGGACCTCCTCCATCACGGCCTGCGTCTCCGCCTTGGAGAGCTCGGGCCGGTGGCGGTCGAGCACCTCCTTCATCTGGGTGCGGACCTTCAGCAGCGGGTTCAGCGAGCGGGTCGAGTCCTGGAAGACGAACCCGACCTGCTTGCCGCGGATCGCCGCGGTGCGGTTGCGGTCGACCGACATGACCTCCTGGCCGTGCACGCCGATCGTGCCGTCGGCCACCCGCACGTTGCGGTCGAGCAGGCCGACCACCGAGCGGATCAGCGTGGTCTTGCCGCTGCCCGACTCGCCGACGATGCCGACGACCTCCCCCGGGTCGATCCGCAGCGTCGCCGCGCGGACGATCGGCAGCATGCCCTGAGCGGTGCGCGCCTCGATCCGCAGGTCGCGGATGTCGAGCGCGGGCTGGATCGCGGATTCGGGCTGCATCAGAACTGCCTCTTCCGGGGGTCGTAGCGGATCAGCATCGCGTCACCGAGCAGGTTGACGAGCAGGACGACGACCGTGATCGCCACGCCGGGGATCGCCGAGACCCACCAGGCCTGCTTGAGGATGTCCTGGCCGGACGCGAGGATCGAGCCCCAGCTGACGTCGGGATCGACGACGCCGAGACCGAGGAAGCTGAGCGCGCTCTCGATCAGGATCGCGGTGCCGATCTGCAGCGTCGCGAGGACCACGATCACGGCGGCCAGGTTGGGCAGCACGTGGCGGAACATGATCCGCGTGCCGGACACGCCGGCCGCGCGCAGGCTGAGGATGAACGGTCGCTCGCGGACGGACATCGCCTCGGCCCGGACCACGCGCGCACAGGGCGCCCAGCCGGTCAGGCCGAGCACCAGCAGCAGGACCCAGATCGACTGGCCCTGGGCGACGATGATCGGCAGCGCGACCAGCACGAACGGCAGCGCCAGCTGCGCGCTGACCAGCTGCGAGACGACCGCGTCGACCTTGCCGCGCTTGAACCCGGCGAAGAGGCCGATCAGCGCGCCCGGCACGACGGCGACGAAGGCGCCGGCGAGGCCGATCAGGAAGGTCAGCTGGCCGCCGTGGAGCATCCGCGCCAGCAGGTCGCGGCCGAGCTTGTCGGTGCCCAGCGGGTGCGCCCACTCGCCGCCGGCGAAGACCGGGGGCTGCTGGGTGTTGCGCAGGTTCTGGGCGTTGGGGTCCGGGATCGGCAGCAGCGGCGCGATGAAGCAGAGCACCGCGATCACGATCAGCGGGACCGCCAGCCAGACCACGGCGTTGGGCCGCCGCGCCCAGCGGGACCCGGAGACCGCGACCGTGGTCGGCTCCTCGGGACCCTGCGGGTCGGCGTCGGGAACGGTGGTGATCGAGCTCATGAGCGTCGGATCCGGGGGTCGATGACGGCGTACAGGAGGTCGACGAGCAGGTTCAGCAGGACGAAGGCCAGCACCCCGAACGCCACCACCGCCTGGACGAGGGTGAAGTCGCGGAACTCGACCGCCTGGATCGCCAGCAGGCCGAAGCCGGCGTAGTCGTAGACGTACTCGACGGCGACCGCACCGGACAGCAGCAGGCCGGCCTGGAGCGCGGTGATGGTGACCACCGGCAGCGAGGCGTTGCGCAGCGCGTGGACCGCGATCACCCGCCAGCCCGAGAGCCCGCGGGCGCGGGCCGCGTCGATGTACGGCTCGCGCAGCACCTCGGCCATCGTCGCCCGGGTCAGCCGGGCGATCTGAGCCAAGGGGTAGAGCGCCAGCGTGATCGACGGCAGGATCACGTGGTCGATGCCGCCGTCCTGACCGGCGGGCAGCCAGCCGAGGTTGACCGCGAAGACCAGGATCAGCATCAGGCCGAGCCAGAAGACCGGCATCGACTGACCGAGCAGCGCGACGGTCGACGCCAGGCGGTCCCAGATCCGACCCTCGCGGGTCGCGGCGAGCACGCCGAGCGGGACGCCGACGATCACCGCCAGGGTCAGCGCGATCGCCAGCAGGATCAGCGTGTTCGGCAGCCGCTCGAGCACGAGCGACGTGGCCGACTGGCCGAACTGCAGCGAGTCGCCGAAGCTGACCGTGAAGGCCGACTTGAGGTACTCGAGGAACTGGATGATCAGCGGCTCGTCGAGCCCGAGCTTGGTCCGCAGGTCGTCGAACTGCTCCGGGGTCGCGAACGGCCCGAGGATGTTCCCCGTCGGGTCGCCGGAGAGCCGGCTGAGCCCGAAGGCGATCGTCAGGGCGAGCGCGAACGTGACGATCGCGCCGCCGATCTTGCGGGCGATGAAGGGGATCATGCGTCGACCCCCGCGATCACGACGCCGGGCCCGCCCGGACTGCGACGGCCGGGGCTGGCCGCCAGCAGCTTGCGCGTGTAGTCGTCCTCGGGCGCGCTGAGCACCCGGGAGGTCTCCCCCGACTCGACGACGCGGCCGCCGCGCATCACGTGGACGCGGTCGCAGAGCAGGCGCACGACGCTGAGGTCGTGGCTGATGAAGAGCATGGCGATCCCGTCGCGCTCGCGGACGTCCAGCAGCAGCTGGAGCACGCTGGCCTGGACCGAGACGTCGAGGCCGGAGGTCGGCTCGTCGGCGATCAGCAGGCGTGGACGGAAGAGCAGCGCGCGGGCAATGCAGACGCGCTGCGCCTGACCGCCCGAGAGCTGGTGGGGATAGCGGTCGAGCAGCTCGGGAGCCAGGCGGACCCGCTCCATCAACTGCTCGTCGGTGGTCCACGACGTGCGCTCCGGCTGGAGGCCACGCAGCTCACCGAACCCGGCCCGCACGCTCTGGCGCGGGTCGAGCGAGGCATGGGGATTCTGGAAGACCACCTGGACGTCCGCGCGCATCTGGCGCATCCGGGCCCGGTCGGCCGTGTACGGATCGCAGCCGACGACGTCGAGCTCTCCGGACACGGACGCCCCGACGTGCGGGCCGAGCCCGGCGATCGCCATCGCCAACGTGGTCTTGCCGGACCCGGACTCGCCGACGACGCCGACGATCTCCCCGGTCCGGACCTCGATGCTCACCTGGTCGACGGTCGGCTCGCTCGATCCACCGTGGTGGATCGAGACGCCCGACGCGCGGACCACGGTCTCGGACGGTCGTTGGGTCTGTTCTGCAACGTTCAAGGAAGCCCCTTGCCTCATACGCGGACGGGACGGGGATCGCGGTCCCCGTCCCGGCCCGTGGTCGCTACTCGGTGAAACCGGCCTCGTAGAAGTCGGAGTACCGCAGCACGCTGAACTTGAACCCGCCGACCTTGTCGCCGGCGGCGAAGTGGCTGGTCTCGAAGTACAGCGGCACGTAGCAGTGCTCGTCGACGACGGCCTGGGTGTTGAGGTCGTCGTAGATCGCCTGCGCGGCCTCGGCGTCCTCGGCCTCGAGGGCCTCGGCGGCGGCCTTGTCCCACGCCGGGCGGACGCAGTTGCCCGAGATCGACGTCTCGGTCATGAAGCCCTGGACGTAGAAGTTCGGGTCCGGGACGTTCGGCACCGCGCCGTACATCCAGATCCCGCTCAGCTCACGCCCGAGCGCCTGCTTGATCAGCGTCGCCTGGTCGACCGGGTTCGGCTTGACCTTGAAGCCGGCGGCCTCGAGCTGGGCCCGCATCGCCGACGTGACCTCGTCGATCCCGGTGTTGTAGCCGGCGATCCAGGTCAGGTCGATCTCGGGCGACTTGCCCGCGAGCAGCTCCTTGGCCTTCGCGGCGTTCGCCTCGACGACCGCCGGGACCTTCTGGCCGGGCAGCATGTTCAGCAGGCCGCCCTCGGCCACGTTGGTGCCGCCGAAGATCCCCTCGACGATCTCGTTGCGATCGATCGCCAGCGCCGCGGCCTCGCGGACGACCGGGTCGTCGAACGGCGCCTTCTCACCGGTGATGAAGGCGAGCTCCTTGAGCGACGTCTTGACGCTCAGGACCTGGAGTCCGCTGCTCGCGGCCTCCTCGCCCTGCTGATGGGCGAGCTCGAAGCCGAGGTCGAGCGCACCGCTCTGGACCAGCGCCAGGCGCTGGGCCGCGTCCTTCGGGAACGAGAACTCGATGCCCTCGAGCTTCGGGGCGCCGCGCCAGTAGTCCGGGTTGGCCTTGACCGAGATGCTCTGGCCGGCCTTCTGGCTGGCGAACATGAACGGCCCGGTGCCGATCGGGTTCTTCGCGAAGTCCGCTCCGGCCTTCTCGTAGGCCTTGGGCGGCAGCGCGTAGACCGTGCCGAGCTGGTCCGGGATGTTGAACTGCGGGGTCTTGGTCTTGACCTCGATCGTCGTCGGGTCCACGACCTCGACGTCGGTCACGTTGAGGAAGTACGTCTTGAGGATCGAGCCCTCGACGTCGCGCTGGGCGAGGATCGTGAACTTCGCCGCCTCGGCGTCGAACGGCTCGCCGTTGTGGAACTTCACGCCCTCGCGGACCGTGAACTTCCAGGTGTTGCGGCCGGTCCGCTCCCAGTCGGTGAGCAGGCCGTCCTTGGACAGCTTGCCCTCGTCGTCGTACTTGGTCAGCGTCTCCGAGAACGTCCCGTAGATGTAGTTGCCGCCGCGGTTGGAGAGCGTCGGGTCGAGGCTCGCCGGCGGGGCCGGGACGCCGACCTTCAGCGTGCCGCCCGCGACGACGTTCTCCGGTCCCTTGATGCCCTCGCCGACGGCTGCCGCCTCGGTGCCCGACGCGGCATTGCTGCTGCCGCCGTCGGAATCCGAGTCGCTACCGCAGGCCGCGACCGTCGCGGCGCACGCGGCGGCCAGGGTCAGTCGACCGATCCACGACGTCGTGCGACGCCATGATGCTTGTGAGCTTCTCACGTGCCCCTCCTCCTCTTCGGACGTCATACGCCCGCTCCGTTCGTTGGACGCAAGATGCGTCATACGTCTCTCCCCCAGCGCTCGAACCGCAGGACCTGATCGACCGGCTTGCGGCGCGCACGCCGGAAGTCGGTCCCGCGCGTGTACGCGGCGGGGATCATGGTCACGAGCGTGAAGTCCTCCGGCAGCTCCAGCAGCCGGGCGTAGTCGTCGGCGCGATGCACCGCGGCCGTGGCCATCACCGAGCCGAGGCCGCGCGAGCGCAGCGCCAGCTGGTACGACCAGGCGAGCGGGATGATCGAGCCGTAGAAGCCCGACGCGAGCTTGCCGATCGGGGCCGGCGGCGTGGCCGCCGTGGTCGCGAAGAACGTGATCACCGGCACGCGCTCGAGGTTGTCGGCGAGGTGCTTGACCCCCGACATCGTGCGCTGCTGCCGGAGCTGCTCGTCCTCGTCGCCGCGGCGCGTCGGATCGAGCCGCTCGAGCACGTCCTCGTCGGCGTCGCGGAACGGTGCCGCGACCATCTCCTCGTAGATCTCGCGGTAGATCCGCGCGATCTCGAGCTTGCGGGCCGGGTCGGTGACCGCGATCACCCGCCACTCCTCCTGGTTGGACCCCATCGTCGCCTGCTGGGCGATCTCGACGCAGCGGACGATCACCGCCGAATCGACGGGACGGTCGAAGTCCAACCGGTGACGGACCGTCCGCGTGGTCTCGAGGACCTCGTCGACGTCCTCGATCACGGGGCCGGTGGCGGGCGGTGTGATCACGCGACCGCCGCTTCGGTGGCCGCGATCCGCAGCGCGCCGGCCTGGTGGTCGTGCCAGCGACCCGGCCCGAGCCAGGCGTCGCCGCTCAGCGCGCGACGGACGTAGAGGTGCGGATCGGCCTCCATCGTGATCCCGATCCCGCCGTGGACCTGGATCGTCCGCTCGGCCGCGAACAGCGCGGCGCGCGCGGCGGCGGCCTTGGCGTGGTGCGCGAATCGCGCGGCGTCCGGGTCGGCGACGTCGAGCGCCCAGGCGGCGTAGAGGCAGAGGTTCCAGGCCTCGTTGACCTGGGTCTGCGCGTCCGCCAGCTGGAACGCGATCCCCTGGAACGACCCGATCGGCTGCCCGAACTGCTTGCGGTCGCGGGCGTAGCTCACGCCCAGGTCGACCGCGCCGGCGGCGGCACCGCAGAGGTCGGCCGCGGCGATCACGTACGCGCGGGCGAGGCCGTCACCGAGGTCGCCCGTCGCGACCGGCGCCGCGTCGAGCTCGGCGTCGCCGTAGGGACGCGTCGCGTCGAGGCTCGGGCCCGGCTCGACGGTCGCGCCGCGCACCAGCGCCACGCTCTCGCGGCCGACGACGACGATCGCGTCGGGCGACGCACCCGCGCACGGCACCATCGTCTTGGTGCCGCGGACGACGTCGCCGTCGATCCGCACCTCGAGCTCGCCACACCCGACGACGCCCGGCTCGTCGACGGCGAGCGTCCAGCGCTCGTTGCCCTCGACGGCGGGCAGCACGTCGATCCCCGCCGCGGCGGCGACCTGGACGGCCGCCAGCTGCGCGACCAGGTGGGACGGCACGAGGTTGCGGCCGAGCGCCTCGAGCGCCACGGCGACCTCGACCATCCCGGTCCCCACGCCCCCGGCCGCCTCCGGCAGCCCGAGCACGGAGAAGTCCTCCAGCAGCGAGCTCTCGGCGGCCGTGGCCGTCCACTCGCGTTCCAGGCAGACCCGCGCCTCCTGGCGGCCCTTCGCCCCGATCTCGCGCGCGGTGCGCTCGATCTCGATCTGCTCTGCGGTCAGCGTTGCCTTCATGGTTCTCTCCTGGCCTCGCCGGCTACCGGGACCGCGGAAGCGCCAGCACGCGCTCCGCGAGGATCGACTTCTGGACCTCGTCGCTGCCGCCCTCGATCGAGTGGCCGCGCGAGCGCAGGTAGCGGTCGACGACCGCGTGGGCGACCGGGTCGCGCGGCAGCGCGGCCTCGGGCCCGAGGATCCGCATCGCCAGTCGGCTGGCGTCCTGGACGATGCCCGCCCAGGTCAGCTTGAGCGACGACGACTCGGGGCCCGGCGCGCGGCCGGCGCCGATCTCGGAGACCATCCGCACGCCGCCGATCCGCACCGACTCGGCGCGGGCGGCGAGCCGTCCGATCTCGGAGACGACGTCGGGCTGCTCAATCACGCCGCGACTGCGCGCGGCGGCGATCAGCTCGTCGACCGCCTGACGCGCCCAGACCCAGAGCACCAGCGACATCCCGCCGCGCTCGAAGCCGAGCGTGGTCAGCGCGACCTTCCAGCCGCCGTGGACCGGACCGAGCACGTCCTCGTCGGGGACGAAGAGGTCGTCGATGATCACCTGGTTGAACTCGTTGTCGCCGTTGATCATCTCCAGCGGCCGGACCTCGAGCTTCGACATGTCGGCGAGGAAGTAGGTGATGCCCTTGTGCTTCGGCGCGTCCGGGTCCGTCCGGGCGAGCAGCATGCAGCGGTCGGCCTCGTGGGCCCACGACGTCCAGACCTTCTCGCCGTTGACGATCCAGCCGCCGTCGACCTTGCGCGCCGACGTGCGCAGTCCGGCCAGGTCGGAGCCCGCCTCGGGCTCGCTGAAGCCCTGGCACCAGTACTCCTCGCTGCGCAGGATCTTCGGGCAGTAGCGGGCCTTCTGCTCCTCGGTCCCGTGGACCAGGATCGTCGGGCCGGCGAGCAGCGTGCCCTGGCCGTTGAGCGCCCACGGCGCCCGGCGGCGGGCCGCTTCCTCGTGGAAGATCGCCTGGTGGACCTCGGTCAGGCCGCGGCCGCCGTAGGCGGTCGGCCAGTCCAGGCCGGTCCAGTTGCCGTCCGACAGCCGCTGCTGCCAGGTGCGGCCCCACTGGCGCCGCTCGCCCTCGTCCAGGCCCTCCTGCTCGGGCACGTCGGTCAGCGCCTCGTCGAGCCAGGTCGCGACCTCCTCGCGGAAGCGCGCCTCGTCGGGTCCATCGCGGAAATCCATCAGGTGCTCCTACGCCACGTCGGCGAGGTCGTGGTGCTCGTCGAGCCAGGCGCGCAGGCGCTGCTTGTAGAGCTTGCCGTTGGGGTCGCGCGGCAGCTCGTCGCGGACGAACACCTCGCGCGGGCGCTGCTGGCGCGACAGCCGGTGGGCGCAGTGCTCGTCGAGCCGGGCGAGCGCCTCCTCGGGGTCGAGCCCCTCGGCCAGCGTCACGAACGCGACGGGGACCTCGCCCATGTCGACGTGCTTCATCCCGAGCACCGCGACGTCGCGGATCGCGGCGGTCTCGATCAACGCGCCCTCGATCTCGGCCGGGTACAGGTTGACCCCGCCCGAGATGATCAGCTCGCTCTTGCGGCCGGTCAGGAAGAGGAACCCGTCCTCGTCGACGTAGCCGAGGTCGCCGACGGTCAGCAGCCGACCGTGGCGCGTGGCCGCGGTCTTGCCCGGGTCGCCGTGGTACTCGAACTTGTCGTCGCCCTGGCGCATGTAGACCGTGCCGACCTCGCCCGCCGGCAGCTCGTTGCCCTCGTCGTCGAGGATCGCCAGCTCGGAGATCGCCGACGGCAGGCCGACGGTCCCGGGGCGCTTCAGCCAGTCCTCGGAGAACGCCAACGTGGTCCCGACCTCGGTCGAGCCGTAGTACTCGACGACGACCGGGCCGAACCACTCGATGATCCGCCGCTTGACGTCGACCGGACACGGCGCGGCGCCGTGGACGACGCAGCGCAGGCTCGACACGTCGTAGCGGTTGCGGACCTCGCTCGGCAGCTGCAGCAGGCGGCTGAACTGGGTCGGCACCATGTGCGTGCCGGTGATCCGCTCGCGCTCGATCAGCTCGAGGCAGAGCTCCGGGGCCCAGCCGTCCATCAGCACCAGCCGGCCGCCCAGGTGCAGGCAGCCGGACGCGACCGTGATGTTGGCCGAGTGGTACATCGGCGACTGGACGAGCCAGGCGTCGACCGCCTGGTCCATCCGGTACTCGCGGAACAGCCACTCGTAGACGTGCGAGCCGGTGTCGGCGTCCTTGCCCGACAGCGCGCGCTTGACGCCCTTGGGGCGCCCGGTCGTGCCGGAGGTGTACTGCATGACCGAGCCCTGGCGGGGGTCCTCGGGACGGCTCGTCGGCTGGCCGGCGAGCAGGTCGTCCCAGCTCGGACCGTCGCCGGTGCCCTCCTCGGAGTACGTGCGGGCGGGGTCGATCCCCGCGATCGCGACGCCCTCGCGGACCCGGTCGCCGGCGCGCTCGGAGTAGACGACGGCGGTCGCACCGGCGTTGTCCAGGATGTAGCCGATGTCCGGCGCGGAGAGGTGGTGGTTGACGGTGACCAGGTAGATCCCGCTCTGCATCGCCGCCAGGTAGAGCGTCATCATCGCCGCGGTGTCGCCCATCACCGAGGCGACGGTGCCGCCCGGTTCGACGCCCGCGACGTTGCGCAGCCCGTGGCTGGTCCGGTTGACCTCGGCGAGCAGCTCGCCGTACGTCATCCGCACCCCGGCCGACGTGGTCAGCGCGGGGCGGTCGGGCGCCAGCTCGGCGGCCCGCCAGAACCCCAGGAACTCCTCCGGCAACTCGGTCTTCATCCACTCTCCTCTCGCCCCTCGGGACGCGCTTGGTGCTCGTCCGAGCGGTGTCATCTCCGCGCGTGTCGACCGCCGGCTCCTCCCTCGTTCGTGAGGGGGGTGCGATCGACGAATGCGGGTAGAATACCGACTGGCTGGTATCTGTCAACCGCAATCCCGTTCACGCGGCTGAATCTGCTTTGAAACCTGGTGATTCAGCGACCGAGAGCGTACGGCTCCCGTGCCCCTATCCGACCGCCCCGGCGGCCGCCGACGGCTCCGATCAGGCCCCCGATCCGCGCCGCCCAAGCCTACGGATCGTCGTCACTTCGCGACGCACTAGGACGGCGACCCGCCGCGAGCCTCAGGCGACCGGGGCGAGCGCGTAGCGCCCGTCAGCACGCGACATGACCGCGACCCCGCTGTCGACCCACTGCTCCGCCCCCTGGCCGACCGTGCGTGGTCCGCGGACCTCGAGCGTCCCCGCGGATCCCGGACGACCGTCCAGGTCCCCCGCGAGCAGCAGCCCCTCGCCGTCCGGCTCGACCACCGCCAGCGGTCCGACGACCGCGTCGCAGGCGATCACCGCCGGCAACGTCCGGCAGCGGACCGGTCCGTTGCTCCCGCAGACGATCGTGCCGCCCGCGGCGAGCGTCGCCAGGACCCCGAGGTCGGCGTCGGCGATCAGGTCGCGGACGGTGCGTACGCGGACCGCGTCGCCCGCCCGCAGATCGAGCTCGCGGATCGCGGTGCTCTGCGCCCACAGCGCCGCGTCGTTGGTCACGGCCAGCGGATCGCCAGGGCCGTGGCGGGGCGGCACCAGCCGCTGGACCGCGTCGAAGCGGCCGTCGGCGACGACCAACGGCGCTCCCGCCGCGCTGACCCCGACGGCGATCCGCTCGAGCGCGAGCCGTCCCCCGTTGCCGTGGTCGGCGAGCACCATCCGCGCTCCGGACCGGGCCGCGGCCGCCCGCAGCTCGTCGTCCGGCCAGGCGGGATCGAGCGGCGCGGCCACGGCGGCGACGGTGCTGACCGCGAGCGTGGCGACCAGGTGCTCGGCGACCCCCGAGGTCAGCACGGCGACCACGTCCCCCGGGACGACGCCGACCT
>JBAZOW010000085.1:0-12556 GCA_041648495.1 Patulibacter sp. | reverse complement strand
GCCGGGGGGCGCACCGGTCGAGCGGCCGGGCGCTGCGGGGCGGCCTTGGCCGCCGTCCCGGGCGCCGGGGGACGCACGGGACGTCCCGCGGTCGCACCTCCGGCGGTCTTGGCCGGAGCGGGAGCACCGCTGGTCTTGGGCCTCGCCGGGGTTCCGGGAGCCTCATCTGCCTTCGCCGGGGCCTGGAGCTTGCTGCCTTGCGTCTTGATCAGACGCTCGACTGCGGTCTCGTCGACGCTCGACGAGGCCGTGGCAACATCGACGCCATCCGCCTGGAGGGCATCGAGTACTGCCTTGCTCGACAGGCCGTGGGCCTTGGCGATTTCGTGCACGCGCTTCTTCGCCATCAAATAAAAGAGTGTAGAAAGTCCGGGTCGATGCTGATGGGCCGTCGAAAAGCGCGCTGCATCGCACGTCGCTTTACGGCTTCTTGTGCGCACGTGCTATCGCACACGTACGCTCCACGTCCGGCAAGCCGGCGCTGAGGATCGGCGACCACGCGGTCACCTTCCACGGCCAGGCGGATCAGGTCCGCCTGGGGCGTGCGTCGGCCACAGCCGACGCAACGCCGTTCCGGGGTACGACCGCCTACGTCGACGGGACGTCCTCCTCCTGGCCGGCGGCGTCATCCGACGCTTCCGGGTCGGCCACCGGATCCTCGCTGTCCGCCGCGATCTCCGCGTCGTCCACCGGCTGATCCGCTGCCGCTTCCTCGTACTGCTCCGCGTCGAGCTCCTCGACGGCGCCCTCGGCACCCTCGATCTCGCCCTCGTCGTCGAGCGGAACGATCGGTCCCTGCTCGGCCACCCGGGCGGCGTAAGCCTCCTCGGCGCGGGTCACGATGTCCTGGACGTCCTCCTGCGACTTGTCCGGATCGGAGAGCGCTTCGATCTCCTCCTCGGGCAGGTCGTCCAGCAGGGCGACCTCGACCGCACCGAAGCGCACCAGCGCCTGGTGGCCGGGAAGCCCGCAGAAGATCGATCCGGGCAGCGCCGCGTTCGGGCAACGACGCCCGCTCGTGAGCACCGCGGAGCAGCGACCGTCGCCGATCGGCTCCTCGTCCTCGTCGGCCGTCGGCTCGGAGCCGCCACCGGCGGCGGCCTGGGCGAGCGCGTCGCTGGCCTTCTTGATGTCGATCCGCCAGCCGGTCAGGCGTGCGGCCAAGCGCACGTTCTGACCCTCGCGGCCGATCGCCTTCGTCAGGTCCTCGTCGGGCACGATGACCGTCGCCTGACGGAGCTCGTCGTCGATGAAGACCTCGCGCACCTGCGCGGGCGACAGGGCCTTGGCGATGAAACGCCCGGGCTCGTCGTTGAACGGGATGATGTCGATCTTCTCGCCCTTGAGCTCCGAGACGACCATCCGCACGCGGGATCCGCGGGGACCGACGCAGGCGCCGACCGGGTCGACGCCCGAGGCGTGCGAGACGACGGCGATCTTGGAGCGGTACCCGGGCTCGCGGGCGACGCCGGTGATCTCCACCAGGCCGTCGGCGATCTCGGGGACCTCGAGCTCGAACAGCGCCCGGATCACTTCCGGGTCGCGGCGCGACACGATGATCGAGGGGCCCTTCGCGGACTGCGAGACCTCCTTGATCACCGCCTTCAAGCGCTGGTTGTGGTCGTAGCGCTCGCCGAAGACCTGCTCGGAGCGCGGCAGCAGGGCCTCGACGCGGTCCCGCAGCTGGAGCAGCGTGTAGCGGTTGTCCGACTGCTGGACGATGCCGGTGACCATCTCGCCGACGCGATCGGCGAACTCGTCGTACATCATGTCGCGCTCGGCCTCGCGGATCCGCTGCAGGATGACCTGCTTGGCGGTCTGCGCGGCGATCCGACCGAAGTCGTCCGGCGTGACGTCCTGCTCGGGGATCTCGTCCCGGTGCTCGGCGAGCTTCTCCCCCGGGATCTCGATCTCGGTCGGCTCGATCCACTCCCCGGTCTCGGGGTCCTCGTAGCTCTGCTCGTCGATCGTCTCGACGATCAGTCCGGCTTCGAGCATCTCGGGAACGAGCAACTCGATCACGCGGTACTCGCCGCTCTCGGAGTCGAGCTCGACCCGGGCGTACTTCGCCGAATCAGGTTGCTTCTTGTACGCGGAGAGGAGCGCGTCCTCGAGGGCGGCGACCAGCCGCTCCTCGGGAATGCCCTTCTCGCGCGCCAGGGCACGCATCGCGTCTACGATCTCGCGGGACATCTCGCTCCTACTCCTCGACGAGGTTGCTGCGATGGATCTCGGCGTAGGGGATCGTCACGACGCCCCCGTCTGCCGCCAACGTGACTGTGCGTTCGTCCGCTCCGACGAGCTCGCCGGTGAACGACCGCCGCGGCTCGGGGGTACCCGAGCCGTCCGTGCCGCTCTCGACCGCCAGCGGCTCGAGGGTCCGAACGCGAGCGCGCCGACCGACGAACCGACGGAAGTGGTCCGCCTTGACCAACGGGCGCTCGGGCCCGGGTGACGAGACCTCGACCGCGTACTTCTCCCGCAGCGCGCCCAGGTGGTGCGTGACCTCGGTGCAGAGGTCCAACGTGACCCCGTCCGGATGGTCGATGTACACCCGGAGCACGCCGCCGTGCACGACTTCGGCCAGCAGGACTTCGACCTGCGGGTCGGCGTCACGAAGCTGCGCTTCGATCGTGTCTTGTACAGAGGAGGTCATAACGGATTCAGCCATAAAAAAAGCGGGCTCCGTGCCCACTTCAAAAGGTTGCTGCGGAGCGGCGTCGTGAAACGCTGCTGAGTCATCGTACCACCGCCAGATGCAGGGGGCCTTTGACTTTCGACGATCCGTCGGGCGCGGAGCCGGCCGAACCGACGCGAGCGCGCACCGACGGGCGGGCGATTCGGCGCCGTCGCGCGTCCCAGACGGGGATCGCCGTCCGGGACGCGGTCGTCGGGCTACGCGGCCCGCTCGTCGGCCTGCTCGCCGAGTGCGGCGACGGTGCGGTCGCGGTAGACGCGGTAGTCGGACCGCTGCGGTTGGAGCAACGCCGCCATCGTCAGCGGCGGGCGCGCCTCGCGGTGACGTCCGCAGAGCTGGAGCGACCGCCCCAGGCAGAACTGGGCGTAGTGGTTGACGGGCTCGAGCTCCGCCAGCGCCGAGAACTCGTCGGCGGCCTGGCCGAACTGCTGCGTCTGGAACAGCGCGCGGCCGAGCGCCTCGCGCACCATCGCGGTGGCGGGCTCCAACTCGCGGGCGCGACGCAGCGGCACGGTCGCGGCGTGGTAGTCGTGCTGCTCCAACAGCTGCAGCCCCGACCGGTACAGGTCGTATGCGGTTTGCGCCATGGATCGAGTGTTGCAAACCGGTCAAGCGACCCGGCCGGTCTCGGACGCCGATCCGCTCAGCGAGCCCGGTGCGCGACCACGGCGTCGAGGATCTCGTCGGCGACCTGCGCCTTGTCGGCCCGGGCCACCGTCCGGTCGCCCGCGTGGGTCACGATCGTGACCGCGTTCTCGGTCGCGTCGAAGGCGATCCCGGGGAGCGACACGTCGTTGAGGACCACGGCGTCGAGCCGCTTGCGCTCGAGCTTGTCCCGGGCGTAGGCCAGCGCGTTCTCGCCGTGCTCGGCGGCGAAGCCGAACAGGGTCTGGCCGCTCCGTCGCCGGCCCGACAACTCGCTGAGCACGTCGACGGTGGCCTCGAGGTCGACGGTCAGGCCGTCGCGTCCGGCCTTCTTGATCTTCCCGCCGGCCGGATCGACCGGCCGGAAGTCCGCCACGGCCGCGGCCATCAGCAGCACGTCGGTCGAGGCGAACGCGTCGCCGCACGCATGACGCAGCTGCTCCGCGGTCTCGACCGGGATGACCTCGCAGCCGTCCGGAACGGGCAACGCGACGTTGGCCGCGACGATCGTGACCTGCGCGCCGCGAGCGCGCGCGCGAGCGGCGAGCGCGAAGCCCATCCGTCCCGAGGAGCGGTTGCCGACGAAGCGCACCGCATCGATCGGCTCCCGGGTGCCGCCGGCCGAGATCAGCACGCGCAACCCCGCGAGATCGCCGTCGGTCGTCGCCGCGTCGAGCGTGCGCTCGATCGCCGCGAGCAGCTCGTCGGGCTCGGCCAGGCGGCCGTCGCCGTGCTCGCCCAGCGAGGCCAGTCGTCCGGACCCGGGCTCGATGATCGTCACGCCGTCCTCGCGCAACCGGGCGACGTTGCGCACGGTCGCCGGGTGGTGCCACATCCGGTGGTTCATCGCCGGAGCGAGCAGCACCGGGCAGTCCGCCGCGAGGTACGCGGAGGCCAGCAGCGACGGGGTCGCACCGACCGCCAGCGCGGCGATCGTGTTCGCCGTCGCGGGAGCGATCAGGAACGCGTCGGCGCTCTCGACCAGCGCCAGGTGACTGATCGCCGCGTGGGCGGGCGCGGGGTCGCCGGGGAACGCCCCGCGCAGGGCGTCCGGCTCGAACTCGTCGACGAGCACCGGCGCACCGGTGATCGCCCGGAACGTCTCAGCCCCGACGAACCGCTGGCTCGCCGGGGTCTGGATCACGCGAACCTGGTGCCCCGCACCGGTCGCCAGGCGCACCAGTTGGACCGCCTTGAACGCAGCGATCCCTCCCGATACCCCTACCAGCAGCCGCGCCATCGCGTCAGCCGTCGGTTGTACTCGGCCGAGCGGCCGCTCGGATCCCTACCGGTACCGGTAGCTGATCTTGCCGGCGGCGACCTCTTCGAGGGCGATCGTCAGGTAGTTCTTCGACGCCGTGTCG
Organism: Patulibacter sp.; assembly: GCA_041648495.1. Taxonomy (GTDB): domain Bacteria; phylum Actinomycetota; class Thermoleophilia; order Solirubrobacterales; family Solirubrobacteraceae; genus Patulibacter. The sequence goes on along the minus strand of JBAZOW010000085.1, from coordinate 7,849 downwards.
ACCATCGGCGGCGGGAACTCGTCGAACGCCCCCTCACCGAGGTTGTGGTAGTAGGCGTTGATCTGCCGAGCGCGCTTGGCCGCCACGAGCACCGACGCGTAATTCGAGTCGACGTTGCCCAGGAGCTGATCCATGCGCGGAGAAATCATGTACGGAGTGTAGCGCCGTTGTGGAAGCCGACGGGCAGCGCCGTCGCCGAGAGTGCGACGGGCGCGCCGCGGTCCGGCTGCCGAGGTCCCGCGATCAGGCCGCGGCGATCGCCGAACGGACGATCCCGACGAGCTCGTCAGTGGCGCGGTCGAGGTCGTCGTTGACGATCCGGTGGTCGAACTCGTGCTGGCTCTCCAACTCGACCCGCGAGACGTCGAGTCGCCGCTGGATCGTCTCGTCGCCGTCGGTGCCCCGACCCTCGAGGCGGGCCCGGAGCGCCTCGAACGAGGGCGGCACGACGAAGACCTGGATCGCCTCGGGCATCGCCTCGCGAACCTGGCGGGCGCCCTGGACCTCGATCTCGAGCACGACGGGCGCGCCCTCGTCCAGGTGACGGTCGAGCTCCTCGCGCAGCGTGCCGTAGTGCCGTCCGGCGTACTCGGCGTGCTCGACGAAGTCCCCGTCGCCGACCCGGCGAGAGAACTCCTCGGGGTCGAGGAACCAGTAGTCCTCGCCGTGAACCTCGCCACGGCGCGGCGGACGGGTCGTGGCCGACACGCTCAACCGCAGCTCGGGGAGCAGATCACGGAGCCGCTTGATCAGGGTGCCCTTGCCGACCCCGGAGGGACCGGTGATGACGAAGACTCGCGCCACGGGGGCGACTAGCCGCGCGGCTGGCGGAGCGACTGCACGAGCTCGGTGCGCTGCCGCGGGGTCAGGCCGCCGATCGTCTTCGAGGCGGAGATCCGGCACTGCTGCAGGATCTTGCCGGCGCGCACGCGGCCGTACTTCGGCACGGCGAGCAGCATGTCGATCACCTTCGCGGTCTCCAGCCACTCGGGCGGATCCAGCAGCAGGCGGTCGATCGACTGGCGCCCGGACTTCAGGTCCCGCTTGAGCGAGGCCCGCTGCGACCTGACCTGGTTGGCCCGCTGCAACGCGTCCATCCTCTGGTTCAGGGACCGCTCCGGGGTGACCGAGGACTTTGGCGAGGTGTTGGCAGCGGTCGTCATCCCGCGGCGAGTCTATCCAGCAATTCGTCCCCGCGCAGGCCGCGAGACCCAACTCACCTAGAGTTCTACTTGAGGTTCAGGTCAGCGGGATTCGCTGGTGCCGCAACCGGGTAGGCGTTACGGGCGATGTGTATCGCCGACGTTCCGCTGACGACCGGCGGTCACGCGACCCAGTCCGACAGCAGGTCCCCGAAGCAGCGCGGATCCTCACCGGAGGTCCAGAACAGCGTCGCAGCCCCGACGGCAACGGCTCCCGCATGCCGGAAGTCGTCGATGTCACCGCCCCGTCGGACCCCGCCCGCGCCCACCAGGTCGATCCCCGCCGGAAGCAGCCGGCGCAACTGGCCGACCTGTCCGAGGGCGATCGGCTTCATCGCCGATCCGGAAACACCGCCATATTCGACGTCGATCGCCGAGCGGCCGTCTGGCCGCAGGGCCAGGCCGTTGGGAAAGGTGTTGCAGGAAACGACGAAGCGGACCCCGGAATCGACGAGGGCCGCGGCGACCTCGGCGAGCAGGGTCGGATCGGAGAGCGGCGACAGCTTGGCGCCGACCGGGACGCCGCCGGAGGCCTCGACCGCGGACGCGACCGAGCGGGCGACGAGCTCGGGATCGAAGCTGGCGATCCGGTGCTGCGTGCCGTCGTTCCAGACGTTGGGGCAGCCGAGGTTGAGCTCGACGAGATCCGCCCCGGACGACGCCGACAGCGCCGTCAGCTCGCCGTACTCCTCGGGACTGAACCCGGCGACCGACACGATCAGCGGCTTCCCGGCGTCCCGCGTGATCGCCGCCATCTCGGGCAGTGCCTCGCGGTAGAAGGCGGCACCGCGGTTGGGCATCCCCAGCGCGTTGACCGCGTAGGCGTCGCGGGCCGTGAAGACCTCGCCCGCGTTGCCGTCGCGCGGAGCCGAGGTGATCGACCCGACCGTGACCGCCGAGACGGCCGAGCGGGCCAGCCGCTCGACCTCGGCCACGGTCTTCGCCGTGCCCGCCGCGTTGAACAGCGGGTGCTCCAGCGGAAGGCCCGCCAGGACGGTCTCGGTCGGATCGCTCATCGCGCGTTCAGGTCCTGGAGCGCGATCACCGTCGGCTCCCCCGCGCCGCGGGCGGCAGCGATCGCGTCGGCCGCGACCGCACCGGCGGAGACGGTGGTCAGGCACGGGACGCCGGCGGTGATCGCCGCGCGGCGGATCTCGTAGCCGTCGGTCCGCGCACCGGATCCGGTCGGGGTGTTCAGCACCAGGGCGATCGTGCCGGCCGCGATCTCGGAGACCGCCGTGACGGCCTCGCCGTCGGCGTCCTGCAGCTTGGCGACCCCGTCGCACGGGAGGCCGGCCGCGATCAGCGCCTGCTGCGTGCCGTGGGTCGCGACGAGTCGGAAGCCCTCGCCGTGCAGGCGCCGGGCGACCTCGATCGCGCCGGGCTTGTCGTCGTCGGTGACCGAGATGAAGACGGCCCCGCCGTCGGGCAACGGCGATCCGGCGGCGGCCGACGCCTTGGCGAACGCCGTCGGGAAGTCGGCGGCGACGCCCATCACCTCGCCGGTCGAGCGCATCTCCGGTCCGAGCGTCGCGTCGGCGCCGACGAAGCGGTCGAACGGCAGCACGGCCTCCTTGACCGCGACGTGGCCGAGCGAGCCCTGTCCCCCGGCCTCGCGCGGCAGGCCCAGCTCGCCGATCTTCTCGCCGAGCATGATCCGCACGGCCATCTTCGCGAGCGGGACACCGATCGCCTTCGACACGAACGGGACCGTCCGCGACGCGCGCGGGTTGGCCTCGATCACGTAGAGGTCGTCGCCGTGGACCGCGAACTGGATGTTGATCAGCCCGAGCACGCCGAGCTCCAGCGCCATCCCCCGCGTCTGCTCGCGGATCCGGTGGATCATGTCGTCGCTGAGCGAGTACGGCGGCAGCGCGCAGGCCGAGTCGCCGGAGTGGATGCCGGCCTGCTCGACGTGCTGCATGATCCCGCCGACCCAGACCGACTCGCCGTCGCAGAGCGCGTCGACGTCGACCTCGATCGCGTTCTCGAGGAACCGGTCGAGGAAGATCTCCTTGGTCGGCTCGTCGGGACGCTCGGGGCTGAGCCCGGCTTCGCGGCGCAGGTAGTCGGTCAACGCGTCGCGATCGTCGACGATCTCCATCGCACGACCGCCGAGCACGTACGACGGGCGGACCAGCAGCGGGAAGCCGACGCTGTCGGCCGCGTCGAGCGCCCCGGCCAGCGAGGTGGCCGTGGCGTACGGCGGCGCCTGGTAGCCGAGCGTGTCAAGCACCGTGCCGAACGCGCCCCGGTCCTCGGCGCGGTCGATCGCCTCGACGCCGGTGCCGAGGATCTTGATCCCCGCCTGCTCGAGCCCTGCGGCCAGCCGCAGCGGCGTCTGGCCGCCGAACTGCACGATCACGCCGTCGAGCTTGCCGCCCTGCTGCTCGACCTCGAGCACGCCGAGCACGTCCTCGAGCGTCAGCGGCTCGAAGTACAGGCGATTGGAGGTGTCGTAGTCGGTCGAGACCGTCTCGGGGTTGCAGTTGATCATCACCGCGTCGCGCCCGGACTCGCGGACGGTCAGCGCGGCGTGCACGCAGCAGTAGTCGAACTCGATGCCCTGCCCGATCCGGTTGGGACCGGAGCCGAGGATCACGACCGACGGCGCCGGCGGGTCGGAGAAGCGGACCTCGTGGCGGGCGTTGCCGTCCGCGTCGGGCCGCTCCCAGCCGGAGTAGAAGTAGGGGGTCTCGGCGGCGAACTCCGCCGCGCAGGTGTCGACCGACTTGAACGTCCGCACCAGGCCGGCGTCGTCGCTCGGCGTCGGATCGTCGCCGAGCGCCAGCGCGCGCAGCTCGGCCAGGTACCACGGGTCGATCCCCGTGCTCTCGTGGATCTGCTCGTCGGTCGCGCCGCGGCGGACCGCCTCCAGCAGGATGTCGTAGCGCTCGGTCCGCGGCTCGCGGATCCGCTCGACCAGCTCCTCGATCGTCGCGTCGTCGGCGATCTTCGGGGTCTCGTCGAGCTCCCGCGAGCGCATCGCCTTGGCGAAGGCCTGGCGGAACGTGCGCCCGAGCGCCATCGCCTCGCCGACGCTCTTCATGTGCGTCGAGAGCCGGTCGTCGACGCCGGGGAACTTCTCGAACGCGAACCGCGGCCACTTGACGACGACGTAGTCGATCGTCGGCTCGAACGCGGCCGGCGTCGCCTTGGTGATGTCGTTGGTGATCTCGTCGAGCCGGTAGCCGACGGCCAGGCGCGCGGCGATCTTGGCGATCGGGAACCCGGTCGCCTTCGAGGCCAACGCGCTCGAGCGGGAGACGCGCGGGTTCATCTCGATGATCAGGATCTCTTCGGTGTGCGGATTGACCGCGAACTGCACGTTCGACCCGCCGGTCTCGACCCCGACCGCGCGCATCACGCGGATCGCCTGGTCGCGCAGCTGCTGGTAGAGCCGGTCGGTCAGCGTCTGCTGCGGGGCGACGGTCACCGAGTCGCCGGTGTGGACCCCCATCGGATCGATGTTCTCGATCGAGCAGACGATCACGACGTTGTCGGCCTTGTCGCGCATCACCTCGAGCTCGAACTCGCCCCAGCCGATCACCGACTGGTCGACGAGCACCTGCCCGATCGGCGAGGCGTCGATCCCGCCGAGCACGATCTTGCGGAACTCCTCCTCGGTGCGGGCGATCCCGCCCCCGCGGCCGCCGAGCGTGAACGCCGGACGGATGATCGCGGGCAGGCCGGTGGTCTCGAGCGCTTCGACGATCTGGGCGTCGATCTGCGCGGCGGGGAGCTTCTCACCGTCGGCGGCGTCGCGGTGGTCGGGGTGGTTGGTGGGATCGTATGTCCCGCGGACGATCAGCGACGCCGGCATCTTGAGGCCGGCCTTGGCCATCGCCTGCGCGAACAGGTCACGGTCCTCGGCGCAGTTGATCGCGTCGTAGTTGGCGCCGATCAGCTCGACGCCGAACTTCTCCAGCGTGCCGTCCTCGTGCAGCGCCTTGGCCAGGTTGAGCGCGGTCTGCCCGCCGAGCGTCGGCAGCAGCGCGTCGGGGCGCTCCTGCTCGATGATCTTCGCGACCGGACCGGGCAGCAGCGGCTCGACGTACGTCCGCTCCGCGTACTCGGGGTCGGTCATGATCGTGGCCGGGTTCGAGTTGACCAGCACGACCTCGTAGCCCTCCTCGCGGAGGACCTTGCAGGCCTGGGCGCCGGAGTAGTCGAACTCGGCGGCCTGCCCGATGACGATCGGGCCGGAGCCCAGGATCATGATCCGGCGGATGTCGGTACGGCGCGGCATCAGGCGGAAGCTCCGTCGGTCGAGGGGGAATCGGTCTGCAGGCCGGCTGCGGCGGCGGCCGCGTCTCCGGTCTGCTTGGTCACGTCGGCGATCGAGCCGGACGTTCTGATCCGGTCGAGGAACCGGTCGAACAGGTAGCTCGCGTCGTTCGGTCCCGGCGCGGCCTCGGGGTGGTACTGGACTGTGGCGGCGTTGGCCTCGGGCAGCACCAGGCCCTCGACCGTGCGGTCGTAGAGGTTCAGGTGCGACAGCTCGGCGACGCCGAAGTCGGTGCTCCAGCGGACCGGCTCGTCACCCTCGATCCGCCCCGTGCCGTCCGGCGTCTGGACCGCGAAGCCGTGGTTCTGGCTCGTGATCTCGACGCGCCCGGTCGACAGGTCCTTGACCGGGTGGTTGCCGCCGCGGTGGCCGAACGGCAGCTTGTAGGTCGTCAGGCCCACGGCCCGGCAGAGCAGCTGGTGGCCCATGCAGATGCCGAAGACCGGCTTCTGACCGAGCACGCCGCGGATGGTCTCCACGACGTGGTCGACGGCACCGGGATCCCCCGGCCCGTTGGCCAGGAAGACCGCGTCGACGTCGCCGGCGAGCACCGCGTCCGCGCCGTCCGACAGCGGATGGAGTCGCACGCGGGCTCCGCGCGCGACCAGCTCGTCGACGATCGAGCGCTTGATCCCGGTGTCGATCGCCGCGATCAGCGGACCGTTCGGGTTGCGGTCCTCGCCGACCGTGTGGGCCTGCTTCGGCGTGACCGTCGAGGCGAGGTCCTGGCCGGCCATCGACGGCAGCGCCGCGACCTGCGCAGCGGCGTCGGTCTGGTCGACGGAGCCGGCGAACAGCCCGCCGCGCATCGCGCCCTTGTCGCGGATGTGGCGGACCAGCGCGCGGGTGTCGACGCCGGTGATCGCGGGGATCCCGTTCTCGCTCAGCCAGTCGAGCCAGCCCGACTCGGCGGTCGGGGCGTCGGCGTAGTTGACGGCCTCGCGCATGATCACCGCGCGGGCGTGGATCGCGTCGGACTCCATCGCCGCGGCACGCACGCCGTAGTTGCCGATCAGCGGGTAGGTGAAGACGATCAGCTGCCCGGCGAAGGACGGGTCGGTGACCGACTCCTGGTATCCGGACATGCCGGTGGTGAAGACGACCTCGCCCCCACCGGTCACGCCGTCGCGCAGCGCGCCGCAGGCCTCGCCGTCGAAGCGGGTGCCGTCTTCGAGCAGCAGGTACGCGGTCTGGCTGGACGAAGAACTCATCGGATCAGCTCCTGGATCGTCTTGAACTGGGGAGAGCGGGCGTCGCCGAGCAGCTCGAGCAGCATGCTCTCGGTGGTCCCGAGCACCGCGCCGGCGGCGCTGACGCGGCCGAGGCCCGCCGCGCGGTCCTCGGCGGTCCGGGACCCGACGGCGTCGGTGGCCACGTGGACCAGCAGGCCCTGGCGTCGCAGGTCGAGCGCGGTCGCCTGGACGCAGACGTGCGCCTCGATCCCGACCAGCAGCACCTGGTCGCGACCGGACAGGTGGAAGCCGGGAGCGCGGGTCGCGGAGAACACCGTCTTCGGCAGGCGCGGCGCGTCGTCGGGCAGTACGTCGGCGATCTCGGGCACGGTCGTGCCGAGACCGTCCGGGTACTGCTCGGTCACGAGGATCGGGATCCCGAGCGCGCGAGCGCCCTGGACCATCCTCGCGCTGCGAGCGGCGATCCGGGCGAAGTCCTCGATCACCGGGCGGAAGGCCGTCTGCACGTCGATCACGACGAGCACGGCCCTGTCGGGGCGCAGGGCGGTCAGGGCGGAGGAATCGGTCATCGAAGAAGCGGCGACGATCGGGGTCACGCGGCGTGCACCGCGAAGCTGCGCTCGCGGAAGGCGACGGTGCCGTCGGCGACGGTCATCAGGACCTTGCCGTGGAACGTGCGTCCGTGGAAGCAGCAGTTGGACGAGCGGCTCTCGTAGCCGTGCTCGCCGACGACCCACTCGCGCTCCAGGTCGACCAGGCAGAGGTTGGCGCGCTCGCCGACCTGGACCGCCGGCGTCGGCAGGTCCATCAGCGCCGCGCCGCCGATCAGCCGGTCGACGACCAGGCCGAGCGGCAGGATTCCGGGACGGACCAACTCGCTGTAGACCGCGGCGAACGCGCTCTCCAGTCCGGTGCTACCCATCGGGGCCTGCTCGAACGGCACGTCCTTCTCGTCGGGAGCGTGCGGCGCGTGGTCGGTGGCGATCGTCTCGAGGGTGCCGTCGCGCAGCCCCTCGATCAGCGCCTGGCGGTCCTCCTCGAAGCCCAGCGGCGGGTTCATCTTCTTCGCCGTATCGAGGTCGCGAACCGCTTCGTCGGTCAGGCAGAGGTGATGCGGCGAGGCCTCGCCGCTCACCCGGAAGCCCTGCGCCTTGGCGGCGCGGACC
>JBAZOW010000084.1:0-12564 GCA_041648495.1 Patulibacter sp. | reverse complement strand
GTCCCCTCGTTGGAGACCAGCAGCCGGTCGCCGCGGACCTCGAACCGCATCACGAACCGGTAGAGCCCCGGATCGGTCGGCGACGCGCCGGTCACGTAGCGCTCGTCGGTCCAGGTGCCGTCGGGGATCGCCTGCAGTCGCCGTCCGACCACGTCGGCGGTGTTGGTGATCATCCGCCGCATCACGCCCTTGACCACGTCGGCGCCGTAGCGCTCGACGATCTCCAGCAGGCGGTCGTGGGCGACGTGGACGCCTGCCAGCTGCGCGCGCAGCTCGATCGCCATCAGGTGCGGCAGCCGCGAGCGACGGATCCACGCCTCCATCAGGTCCTCGCGCGGGACGCCGTTCTCGCCGAGCTTGACCGGTGGCCAGAACGTCGACTCGGAGTGGACGTCGGGGGCGCTCTGGACGAACCCGCCCGGCTCGACCCCGCCGAGCTCGCGCTGGTGGGTCACGTTGTAGACCCACGAGAACAGCTTGCCGTCGACGAACACCGGCCGGTAGACCGCCGCGTCCATCGCGTGGTTGGTCCCGACCCACGGGTCGTCCTGGATGAAGATGTCGCCCGGCCTGATCCCGACGTTGCCGGCGCGGTGCTCCAGCGTCCACTGGACGACCAGGTCCGCGCTGCCGGCGAAGAACAGGTTGCCGGGGCCGAAGACCACGCCCTCGCCGAGCTCGGTCTGGATCGAGGTGTTGAAGTCGAACCCCTGGATCACGACCAGCGACCCGGACGTCCGCCGCAGTGTCTCCTGGTGGTCCCAGTTGAGGTTCCAGAGCTTGAGCCGGACCACCTCGAAGGTGATCGGATCGATCTCGTCCGCGACCTCGTCGTGGATCGGCAGATCGTCCGGCAGCTCTATCCGGTCCCCGGGGATGTAGCCGTTGACCAGGCTCTCCCAACGCGCGCTGTCGGCCTGCGCGCGGGTGGTCACGCCTCGACCTCGCGGCGGCGCGACGGTCCGCGCTTGCCGAGCAGGGATGCTCCGATCGTGATCACGAGGTTGCCGAAGTCGTCGACGACCATCCGGTGGCCGGGACGGACCGCGACCGTGGTCGCGGTGTACTCGATGATCGCCGGCCCGTTGACCTGATCGCCGGGGCGCAGCTGCTTGCCCGCGTAGATCGGCGTGTCGACGAACCGCTTGCGCTCGAGCCAGTAGACCGCGCGGCGAGTCGGCGTCGTGGGCTCGCGCGGGTGCATCGGCCGGCGCGGCGGACGCGGAACCTCGGTCGGGACCGACATCGTCACCCGGGCGGTCGTGACGATCATGCCGCCCTCGCTGTAGCCCGTGCCCGCGCCGTAGCGCTGCTCGTACGCCGCCTCGAAGCGCTCGGGGATCCCGGCGACCACCCCGGAGTCGATCGGCTCCGTCCCGAGCGGGACCTCGACGCTGTACCACTGCATCGCGTACTTCATCTCCAGCGAGCGGTGCAGCTGCACGTCCCCGGCGGCCAGGCCGACCCGCTCGCGGTAGCGCTCCGCGTCCGCCTCCAGCATCCGGAACGCGTCGAGCACCCGGTCCGCGTCGAGCGGCGTCGCGATGTGCGTCGGGCGCTGGAAGGTCCGGGCCAGGTCGGCCGAGGCGATCCCGTAGGCCGACCAGACCGAGGCCAGCTCGGCCAGCGGCACCGTGACCTCCTCGACGCCGAGCCCGGCGGCGTACAGCCCGCCGTGCAGCCCGGCGGCGCCGCCGAACGCCCAGACGTTGAACTCGCGCGGGTCGCGACCCTGCTGCACGGTCATCCGCCGCAGCAGGTCCTCCATCTGGTTGTCGGCGATCCGCACGATCCCGGCCGCGCACTCGACCGGTCCGAGCCCGATCCGCTCGCCGAGCTCCATGATCGACTCGACGGCGGCGTCGTAGTCCAGCGTCAGCCCGCTGGCCAGCGGGCCGTCGGTGCCGAGCAGGCCGAGCACCAGGTCGGCGTCGGTGACCGTCGGCTCGGTGCCGCCGCGGCGGTAGCAGACCGGTCCCGGCTCGGCGCCCGCGCTGCGCGGGCCGACGCGCAGGGTCTGCTTGCCCTCGTCGAACCAGGCGATGCTGCCGCCGCCCGTGCCGATCGACTCGACCGCGAGCTTGCGCAGGTAGACCTGGTGGCGCTCGACCACCGTCTCGTCGGTCAGGCCGACCTTGCCGTCCTCGATCAGCGAGGCGTCGAGGCTGGTGCCTCCCATGTCGGTCGCGATCACGTTGTCGAATCCCATGTGCGTTCCCAGGGTGGCGGAGGCCAAGGCGCCGCCGACCGGCCCGGACTGGGCGGTCAGCAGCGGGTACCGGCGGACGGTCTCGAGGTCGACGAGCCCGCCCTCGCAGGTGGCGAAGACGATCTCCGTGCGGCAGCCGAGCTCCCGTGCACGGGCCTCGAGCGCGTCGAGGTAGCGGCCCATCAGCGGGCCGATGTAGGCGTTCATCACGGTCGTCGCGGTCCGCGGGTACTCGCCGATCCGCGGGGCGATCTCGTGACTGCAGGTGACGAAGACGCCGGGCAGCTCCTCCGCGGCGATCTCCCGCGCCCGCTGCTCGTGCACGGGGTTGACGTGGCTCCAGAGCAGCGAGATCGCGATCGCCTCGGCGCCGCCCTCGGCGAGCGTCCGCAGGCTCGTGCGCAGCGCGTCCTCGTCGAGCGCGACGACCACCCGCCCGGTGCAGTCGATCCGCTCGATCGCCTCGAGCACCCGGGAGCGCGCGATGAACTGGTCGGGGACCGACGACGCCGAGTAGTCGAGCATCGCGTCGAGCGAGGCCCCGGTCACCCGTCCGCTGTTGTCCATGATCCGCAGCGCGTCGCCGTGGCCGGCGGTCGCGATCAGGCCGACCTCGGCGCCCGTCCGGGTGACCAGCGCGTTGATCCCCGCCGTGGTCCCGTGGGCGACCCGCGTGGCCTGTCCCAGCAGCGCGGAGCCGCTCAGGCCCATCGTCTCGGCCGCCGCCTCCACGGCGTCGAAGAACCCGTCCGCCAGCGCGTCGGGCGTGGTGGCGACCTTGCCGGTCCAGTAGGCGCCGTCGGGGCCGATCACGGCGCAATCGGTGAACGTGCCTCCGATGTCGACGCCGATGCTGTACCCGCGGTCGGTGCTCGCGTCACTCGTCGTCATCGCCCTGCTCCCGATCCTCGCCGCCGTACCACGCCGCCATCGCGATGTCCGTGTCCTCGTTGCCGGGCCCGGGCGCGAGCCGCAGGCTGTACAGGCTCTGCTCGATGTGGATCCGCATCTTGCGGATCGCCGTGTCCGGACACCGATCGCGGATCGCGTCCATCATCGCCGTGTGCTCGAGGACGGCGGTCTCGCGCCGACTCCCGACCGAGACCAGCGCCCGCCACGGGAAGGCGTCCCACAATCGCCGGATGAAGTCCGACAGGAACGCCGACCCCGCGCCCTCGTAGAGCGTCCAGTGCCACTCGGCGTCGCGATCCGCGAAGGTGTCGTTGCCGACGTCGTGCCCCTGGACGAGCTGGGCGTGCTGCAGCTCCAACCGCTCCATCAGCTCCGGGGTCATCCGGTGGATCGCGGCCGCGGCGGCGGCCGGCTCCAGCAGCAGGCGCAGGCGGAAGACCTCGGCCGTCACCTCCTCCGAGTTGTCGGCCACCACCGTGCCCCGGTGCGGGGTGTAGGCCGTGAGGTGATCGGCCTGGAGCGCCTTCATCGCCTCGCGGACCGGCGTGGCGCTCATTCCGAACTCGGCGGCGATCTCGTTGATGTCCAGTTTCTGGCCCGGCAGAAGCACGCCGACGAGTATTCGCTCACGCAGAACCCGTAGTGCCAACTCCGCCTTGGTCTCGAAGCGAGAGGGGTTCATGTATCGAATATATTTCCATTGCGCGGCGCACCGTGTCAAGGGCCCCAGAAACATTTTGTGGCCTAATTGCACGATTGCGAACGATCGAGCCAGTATTGCTTGAGAAACGTTCGACGTTTCCAAAGACGAAACGTCGAGTGACGCGAGCAACTGGTCCCTCCAGTTGCGGACCACGGGGTTCGAGCCGCTGACCCGAACCCTTCGACGGGCGTGTTCGTACCCACCGAAGACATCCGCAGTGCTCGCGGTGCGCATCCCGTGCCTCTGGTGACGATCCGGGGGACCACGACCCCGGTCGGCAGCGAGGCGGACCGGCGCGGCGATCCTTCCGAAGCAGGTTCGTATAGTGCATCGACGCGCTCCCGACCGCGTTCCGAGGCCCATGACCGCTCCCCCCACCGATCCCGCCCACGGCGATCCGGAGAAGTTCCGCCACGTGCTCTCGCACGTTCCCACGAGCGTCGTCGTGGTCACCGGCGTCCGGCCCGACGGCGGGCACGCCGGGATGGCGATCGGATCGTTCACCTCGATCTCGCTCGAGCCCCAGCTGGTCGGGTTCTACCCGGCCCGGACGTCGACCAGCTGGCCGCCGATCCGCGAGGCCGGCCGGTTCTGCGTCAACGTGCTCGCCCAGGGGCAGAACGACCTGGCCGCCCGCTTCGCCCGCCGCGGCGGCGACAAGTTCGACGGCCTCGACTTCACGACCGCCGACCACAGCGGCGCGGCGATCCTCGAGGGGATCGTGGCCTGGATCGACTGCGAGCTCGACCGCGAGATCGAGCTCGGCGACCACAGCCTGGTCGTCGGGCGCGTGCTCGACCTGGGCGTGCCCCAGAGCGAGCACCCGATGGTCTTCAGCCGCGGCAGCTACCCCGTCCTCGGGTCGTAGGCCCGACGGCCCGGCGCCGACGGCCTCGCGACGCGCACCACGGATCCGCCCATGCCCGACGACCCCGTCCCCGACGACGCCACCCGGTTCGCCCCGCCCGAAGTGCTCGACGCGCTGATGATGAGCACGGCGGACGCGATCTACCTGGTCGATCACGCCGGGCTGGTGCGCTACGCCAACCCGGCCGCGCTGGAACTGCTCGGCTACTCCGCGGACGAGCTGCTGGGCCGCGACAGTCACGCCACGATCCACCACCACTACCGCGACGGCCGGGCCTATCCCGCCGACCAGTGCCCGCTGCTGCGCCCGCGGACGACGGGCGAATCGGTGCGGGTCGAGGAGGACTGGTTCGTCCGTAGCGACGGCACCCTGGTCCCGGTCGCCTACTCGTCGGCCCCGATCACCAGCGACGACGGACGCGGGGCGGTCGTGATCTTCCGCGACATCACCGCGCGCCGCGAGGCCGACGAGGCCCGCCGCCGCGAGGCCTCCGAGCAGGCCCGGGTCGCCGAGCTGCGCGCGTCGCGCGCCCGGATCCTCGCGGCGACCGACGCCGAGCGCCGACGGATCGGCCGCAACATCCACGACGGCGCCCAGCAGCGGCTGATGAACGTCGCGCTCGGGATCCAGCAGGGCACGTCGCTGGTGCCCACCGATCCCGCGGGCGCCCGGCGGGCGCTCGACGCCGCCCTGACCGAGGTCCGGGAGACCCTCGTCGACCTCCGCGACCTGGCCGCGGGGATCCACCCGTCGATCCTCACCAACCGCGGCCTGGCCGCCGCGGTCGACGCGATCACCGCCCACACCCCGTTCCCGGTCTCGGTCGCGATCCCCGAGCAGCGGTTCCCCGCGACCGTCGAGTCGGCCGCGTACTTCACCGTCGCCGAGGCGCTCGCCAACGTGACCAAGCACGCCCGGGCGACCCGCGCGACCGTCACGGTCGTCGACCACGGCGACCGCGTCACGGTGGGGATCGACGACGACGGCCGCGGCGGCGCCACCGTGACCGACGGTCGCGGCCTGCAGGGCCTCCGCGACCGGGTGCAGGCCGCGGGTGGGGAGCTCGACGTCGCCTCCGGCCCCGGGGGCCGCGGCACCACGGTGACCGCGACCCTGCCGTCCGGCGGCTGAGATCACACGGCGCTGTCGGGTTTTCCCACCCCTCGGCCGACCGGCCGCGTGTGATCCTGAAGCGGAGGACGCGGATCGCCCTCGCACCCGCGCACCGGAACCCCAGGAGACCACCCGTGCTGACCCCGATCAAGATCGTCCGCTTCTGGCTCCCCGCCGCGATCTTCGTCGCCGGCGCGCTGATGCTGATCCTCAGCCCCGACATCGTCGGGATCGAGGGCGCCGCGCTGATGCTCGGCGGTGGGCTCGGGGTCGTCGTCTCCAACCGCCTGCACGCGGCCGGCGTGCAGGGCGAGCAGGACCGCGACCACGAGCGCGAGGCCCGGGAGTTCCTCGAGCGCTACGGCGTCTGGCCCGACGAGGCGTCCGACGACCTGCTGCGGCGGGCCGAGGCCGAAGGGGCCTGGCAGCGCGCGTGAGCGCGGTCGAGACCGACCTGGGTCGGGTGGGTCGGGATACCCTCGACAGCGTGGCCGGGCTGCGCGTGGTGATCGCCGAGGATCAGGTGCTGCTGCGCCAGGGGATCGCGCGGCTGCTCGCGGACGCCGGGATCGACGTCGTCGGCCAGGCGGGCGACGCCGAGGACCTGATGCGCAAGGTCCGCGCGCACCGTCCGGACGTCGCGGTCGTCGACATCCAGATGCCGCCGGACCACACCGACGACGGGCTGCGGGCCGCGGTCGCGATCCGCCGCGAGCTTCCGCAGGTGGCGGTCGTCGTGCTCTCGCAGTTCCTCGAGGAGCGCTACGCCCTGGAGCTGGTCGGCGACGAGGCCCGCGGCGTCGGCTACCTGCTGAAGGACCGGATCGTCGACGTGCCGAGCTTCACCCGGGCGTTGCGGCGCGTGGCGAGCGGGGGCTCGGCGCTCGACCCCGAGGTGGTGGCGCGGATGGTCGGGCGGCAGCGGACCGACGACCCGCTCGACCGCCTGACCCCGCGCGAGCGGGAGGTGCTGTCGCTGATGGCCGAGGGGCACTCCAACGGCGGGATCGCGGCCGAGCTGCGCGTCGGCGTCCCGGCCGTCGAGAAGCACGCGACGCGGATCTTCACCAAGCTCGGGCTGGGCGAGCAGCCGAACGAGCACCGCCGGGTCAAGGCGGTCCTGACGCTGCTGCGCGCCGGAAGCTGACCGGCGGGCGTGACCACCGGCCGACGCGCGTCGGCTCGGCCCTCGTGCGGGTCTCGACCACGGCCTCCGGACTACGCGGCGTGTGCGGGGGCGTCGGACGATCGTCCGACAGGGAGGCCTTCGCGCCCGGGCGGACAAAGCGGTCACTGCGGACTTCTTTACGGCCGTCAGTCGCCGCGCAGCACGGCGTCCCCCGCCGGCGTGACGCGCCACGCCGCCGCCCGGCCGAGTCCCGTCCCGCGGCGGATCAGGCCGGCCCGCTCCAGCCAGGCGAGCTGGCGGTCGACCGTCGACCGGTGCACCGCCCCGATCCCGCGGGACACGTCCCCCGCCGAGCTGCCGGGATGCACCGCCACGAAGGCCAGGCAGCGGTCGCGGATCGACGGGGGCATCAGCGCTCCCGAGCGGCCTTCCGCCAGATCGGTGAGCGGCAGCCCGAAGAACGTCGCCCGTCCCAGGCCGTCGAGCGCGCGGCGCTCGAGACCGTGATCGACCGCCAGCCCGTGGGTCCGACGCTCGCGGAACTCGAGGACGGCGTGCCAGAGCGCCGGGCCGTCCCCGGCGTCGACCGCACCGTCGATCAAGCGGCCCAGTTCGGCCCACCGATCGTCCTCCGGCGACGCCAGCGCGGCGATCACCGCACCGGCCTGCGACGGGCGGAGCGACGCGACCGTCGGCGCGCTCTCGACCGCCCCGGCCGTCCCGCCGTGCCCGGCGAACGCGCAGAGCGCAAGGCCCCACAGGCGGTCGCGGGCGGCGACCAGGGGCCGGTCGCGGTCCGACAGCAGCCAGCGCACCTCGCTGTCGACGGCGAGCACCGCTCCGAGCACGGCCGGTCGTTGCCCCGGCTCCCGGGCGAGCACGTCGACCAGCTCGACCAGCGCCGCCTCCCGACGCTCGGTCGCCGCCCCGCCCGCCTCGGGGACCCCGATCACGCACAGGTCGGCCCAGTCGCGATCGCAGTCGAGCAGCGTCAGGTAGGTCGTCAGCGCCGCCCCGACCGCCCGCGACGGGCCGGACTCCGCCCGGATCGCCGCGACGATCTGCGGCAGCCCCAGTCGCGCGGCGGCGTCGAAGCCGCTGCGGACGGCGTCGGACTTGCCGTCGAACAGCGCGTAGAAGGTCCGGCGCGAGACGCCGGCCCGCTCCACGATCTCCTGCACGGTCGTGGCGGCGTAGCCTCGCGCGGCGACGATCCGCGCGGTGGCGTCCAGCACCCGGGCGCGCTGGAGGAAGGCCGAGGCTTCGGGCGGCAGGCCCGCGCGACCCCGCGGCAGCCCCCGGGATCCTCGCACCGCTGACCCGTCCGGCTCGTCGACCACGACCGGGACCCTAGCCTTCGGCATGGATGTTTGTGGTAAGCCTCGATACCTGAGATTCGCGCGCGACCGAAAAGACGTCGCGTTTCTTTTGCCGCATCCGTATGGTCTGGAGTGCCGATGAGTCCCGATGCGCCACCCCCCAAGCCGCGCCTGCCGCGAGGACTCAACGCCCTCGACGCCGGCGACCGCGGCCGGGTCCATCGCGAGCGGCTCCAGGACGCGTTCGTCACCCTCGTCGCGGACCGCGGGTACACCGACACCAGCATCCGCGAGATCTGCTCCCACGCGCACGTGGGGCCGCGCGACCTGTACGCCCAGTACCCCGGGAAGCAGGAGCTGCTGCTGAGCACGTGCGACGCGGTCGTCGACGAGGCGGTCGCGGCGGTGCGCGCGGCCCACGAGGCGACGGCGATCGCCCCGGACAGCGTGGAGTCGGCGATCGCCGGCGTACTGGTGCCGTTCGCCCGGACGCTCTCGACCCGTCCCGCGCACGCCGCCCTGATCCTCGTCGACGTCTTCAGCGCCGGGGCCGTCGGACCGCCGTACCGCCGGGGACTGGTCAGCCGGCTCCGCGGGCTGCTCGCCGACGCGCTCGGGGATCTGCCGCGGCCCGGCACCCTCTCCGAGCCGTCGCTGATCGTCGTCGCGGCCGGAACCCTGCAGGCCTTCCAGCGCCGGATCCAGGCGGGCCGGGCCCGCAGCCTGCCCGCCGCCGCGCAGGAGCTGGCGGCCTGGGCCGCCCGGTACCAGACCGGCGCGCCCCTCCCACTGCCGCTGCACATCGGGAGCACGATCCCGGCCCGCGACCCCGGCATCGAGCCGCTGCCACGGAACACCCAGCGGCTGCCCCGCCAGTTCGTCGTGCCCCACCAGCGGGACCGGATCCTCCGCGCGGTCGTGACGCTGGCCGCGCGGGACGGCTACGCCGCGACGAGCATCCCGGGGATCTCGACCACCGCCCAGATCTCGATCCGCACCTTCTACCAGCACTTCGCGTCCAAGCGGGAGGCGTTCGACGCGGTCTACGACCACGCCTTCGGTCGGCTGTTCGCCCGGACCTGGACCGCCGCGACCCGGGAGCGCACGTGGCTCGACGCGGTTCGCGCGGGCGTGCGGGCCTGGGTCACGTCGATCGCCAACGAGCCCGGGATGGCCCGCTTCGGGTTCAGCGACGTGCTGACCGCCGGACGCGGCGCGGTCGAGAAGGTCGACGACGCCTACGACGCGCTCGCCGACCTGTTCGGCACCGGCCGCCCCCGCGACGCCCCGGTCACCGAGCTCGCCTCGTACGCGACCGTGGGCGGGATCGGCGGACTGATCGCGCACTGGATCGCCGGCGGTCAGGCCGCCGACGTCCAGCAGCTCGAGCCGCACCTGATCTACGCGATCCTGGCCCCCGCGATCGGCGACGCCGACGCGCTCCACGCGTCCGGACTGGCGCCCGTGCCGACGGTGATCCCGGCCCCCGTCCCGACCGACGACGGCCAGCGGATCGCCGCCGCCTACGCGCGGCTGGTGGCCACCGGCGGGTTCCCGACCGCGACCCTCGACGCCGCCGCCCACACGATCGACGTCTCGCCGACCGTCGTCGCGGAGTTCTTCGACGACGAGACGGCGTGCGCCCTCCAGACCGTCGACGTCTGGACCGACCGGACCTTCACGGCGATGGCGGCGGCGTTCGCCTCGGCGCCCCGCGACGGCGCCCTCGCGGTCCACCGCGCGCTCGGGGCGATGCTGGCCCAGATGGCCAGCGAGCCCGAGATGCTGCACCTGGCCGTCGAGGCGGTCGACCACCTGGGGCCGCAGGCGCTGTCGCGCCGGGCGCGCTACGCCGCGCTGTTCTTCGACGCCGTGTCGCCCGCCGTCGGGCCGAGCGACGCGATCCCGGCGCAGACCCGACAGCTCTCGGAGATGGTCATCGACGGCGTCTACGGCGTTCTTCGACGCCACGTCCACGAGCGCCGGATCACCGAGCTCCCGGGCGCGTTGCCGGAGATCAGCTACCTCTGCCTGGCGCCGTTCTTCGGGTCCCGCCGGGCCACCGACGTCGCGCAACTGCCGTTCGGCTCGGTCCTGGCCTCCCCCCGCTGATCGGGGGGTGGACGGGGCCGATCCCGCCTCCCTACGCTCGAATGCCCCCGTCGAGAGACCCCCGTATGGCCAGCGGTTCCCGAGCGCCAGTACCCACATTCGTGCCCGTCGACGAGCGCGAGGAGTGTCTGCTCGCGTTCGCCGAGCTCGTCTACGAGCGCGGATACGAGCTGGTGCGCCTGACAGACGTCGCCGAGCGGCTGGCCGTGCCGCTCGAGGCGGTCGAGGCGTACTGGACGTCGGAGGAGGCGTGCGCGGTCGACGCGCTGCGAGCCGGCACCGAGCAGACCTTCGCGGCGGTCGCCCGCGCGTTCATGAGCGCGCCCGGAGACTGCGCCGCCGCGGCCCACCGGTCGCTCGAGGTGCTGCTCGGCGCCCTGGCCGCCAGCCCCGCGATGGCCTCGCTCGCGATCCTCGTCCCGCCGATGCTCAGTCCGCGCGCCGCGGCCCGCCACACCGGCGTGCTCGACGTCTTCGCCGAGTTCCTCGGTCCCGGGTTCGCGGCGATGGGCCACGCCCCGCCGCAACCCGAGCTCGTCTCGCAGGTCCTCACCGGCGGGATCTCCGAGGTCCTCCGTCGCCACGCGGTCGAGGGGCGGCTCGACGAGCTGCCCGCGGCGCTGCCCGCGGTCAGCCACGTCTGCGTCGCCGCGTTCTTCGGCCTCGAGGACGCGCGTCGCGTCGGCCGGCCGCAGCCGGTCGTTGCCGGAGCCCGCTAGCCGAGGTCGAGCAGCCTCGGCGTCGCCGCCCGGGCCTCGAGGTCCAGCAGCAGGCGCTTGCGCTCGACCCCGCCGCCGTACCCGGTGAGCATGCCGTTGGCCCCGATCACCCGGTGGCACGGAACGATCACCGAGACCGGATTGCGGCCGTTCGCCAGCCCGACCGCGCGGACCGCCGACGGCTGGTCGATCCGGCGGGCCAGCTCGCCGTAGCTGATCGTCTGCCCGTACGGGATCTCGCGCAACGCCGTCCAGACGCGCTGCTGGAACGGCGTGCCGGTCAGCTCGACGTCGACGTCGAAGTCCGTCCGCTCGCCGGCGAAGAACTGCTCCAGCTGCTCGCTCACCGCGGCGAACGCCGCGGCGTCCTCGATCCACGCGGGGTCGGCGGCGGGCGGCTTCGGGCCGTCGAGCATGTAGAGCCCGCGCAGGACCCGTTCGTCGCCGACCAGCAGCAGCCGGCCGATCGGGCTCGTGATCGTCGTGCGCTTCGTCGTCATGCGGCGTCTCTCCGTCGCTCGGGGTTCTCGGTCGAGGTCTCGTCGGTGGGGACGGCGCCCGCGGCGGCCCACAGGTGCTGGGTCGCGTACGAGCGGTACGGGCGCCAGCGCTCGGCCAGCCGCTCCGCCGGCCCGGGCCGGGCGTCCTGGCCCAGCCGTTCGAGCGCCTTGCGGACCACCAGGTCGGTGCCCAGGAAGACGTCAGGGTCCCGCAGGGCGCGCATCTGGACGTAGCCCGCGGTCCACGGCCCGATCCCGGGCAGGGCCAGCAGCCGGGCCCGGGTGTCGAGCCGCTCCGCGCCGATGTCGAGCACGAGCTCGCCGGACGCCAGCGCCGCGGCGAGGCCGATCACGGCGGAGGCCCGCGAGCGCGGCATCGCCAGCGTCGCCGGGTCCGCGGACGCGAGCGCCGCGGCCGACGGGAAGAGGTGCGTGATCGCCCCGACCGGCTCGGCGAGCGGCTCGCCGTGGGCCACGGTCAGGCGGGCGGCCAGCGTCGCCGCGCCCCGCACAGAGACCTGCTGCCCGAGCACCGCCCGGATCGCCTGCTCGTGGGCGTCGACGTGCCCGGGCACCCGCAGGCCGGGCGTGGCCCGTACCAGCGAGCCGATCACCGGATCGGCGCCCAGCGCGTCGACGATCGCCTGCGGGTCGGCGTCGAGGTCGAGCAGGGCGCGGACCCGCTGGACCGCCGTGGGCAGGTCCCGCAGGTCGGCCAACCGCAGCTCGGCCGCGACGTGGCCGTCGGCCGGACGCAGCGTGACGACGCCCGGGCCGTGCGGCAGCCGGAGGCTCCGGCGGTACTCACCACCCTCGACCGACTCGACGCCCGCCACCGCACGGGTCGCCAGGTAGCCGAGCATCGCGTCGTGCTCCCACGGCGCGCGGTACGGCAGCCGCAACGCGACCGTGCGAGACGGCTCCGCGCCGGGGTCGGAGGCGCGGCCGGCGGGGCCCCGCGACGCGATCGGCCGGGCGCC
>JBAZOW010000083.1:0-12605 GCA_041648495.1 Patulibacter sp. | reverse complement strand
CGGAAGAACTTCAACGACGGCGTGCCCATCGGCGCGCCACGCGCCGCCCGGAGCGCTGGCGGCGCGGACGCCGTCGACCGCCGCCAGGCGGGCGGCGGTGTCGTCCGCGCGAGCGGCCGGGGTGAGGACTTCGATCGGCGCGAGCGGCGCGGCCCCGATACCGGAGCGACCGAGCTGCTCGATCGCCGCCTTCGGGTCGCCGGTGCCTCCGAGCGACCGCGCGTTGGGGCTACCGAGCAGCATGCCCTGCGCGATGATGCAGAGCGCGACGAGCACGGCCGCGCCACCGAGCGCCGCGGCGACGCGGTGGCGGATGACCAGGCGCGCCCAGGCAGCCCAGTGCCGCTCGGCGCGGTCGGTACGTCGCAGCCGCCGGGCGTCGGCGACCGGCCCGACCGTCGCGAGCACGACGGGCAGCAGCGTCAGCGCGACGGCGACGGACGCGAGCGGGATGAGCAGACCGCCGAAGCCCATCGAGCGCAGGAACGGCACCGGCAGCACGAGCGCCGAGAGCAGGCCGATCGCCACGGTGGTGCCGCTGAACAGCACGGCGCGCCCGGCCGTTCCGGCGGCGTGCACGATCGCCTGCTCGTTGCTTCGCCCGCGCTCTCGTTCCTCCCGCCAGCGCATGACGATCAGGAGCGCGTAGTCGATCGCGACGCCGAGGCCGATCAGCGAGACGAGGAAGACGACGACCAGGTTGACCTCGGTCAGCGCGGTGAGCCCCCAGACGGCCAGCAGCGTGACCGGGATCGCGACGATCGCCATCAGCAGCGGCACGAGGGCGAGTGCGGACGCGAAGACGAACACCAGCACGATCAGCGCCCCGACGCCGGCGATCAGCGTCTCGTTCAGGAAGCCGGGACCGCCACTCTCGCCTGGCGCCTCGCGAGCCAGCAGCGCGGCACCCGTGAGCCGGACCTCGGCGCCGCCCACCCGCGCGCCGGCGGCGGCCTGCTCGGCCTGCGCCAGCGTCACGTCGCTGATCTCGTTCCCGCTCGGCCCGGCGTCTTCGACCACGGCCGACGGCGGATGCACGATCGCGAACGTGGTGCGGCCGTCGTCCGAGACGTAGGCCGGGTCGGACGTGGAACCGAAGGACGCGATGCGAGCACCGGGGACGGCGCGCGCGAGGTCCTGCTCGAGGGTCCGCAGGTCGGCGCGGACCGCCGGAGCGCTGGCCGTCGTTCCGGGGGGAAGCGTGACGACGGCGACGAGCGGCGGGGTTGCACCGCCCGAGTCGAATCGACTGACGATCCGCTCGTTCGCGATGGTGCTCGCGCTGGCGGGCATCGTGAAGTTCTCGTTGAGCGCGTCGGTGACCTGCGCGGCGCCGTAGAACCCGACCAGGGTGAGCGCGAGCCAGCCGACCGCGACCAGGCGCTTGTGGCCGAGCACCCAGCGGGTGAGGCCGGCGAGCCAACGCCCGGTGCGGTCGACCGGCGGAGCGGAGATCGGATGCGCTTGCATGACCGGGGAAGCTAGGTCGGCCGCGGTCCGCGCGAAACGTCCGCTCGACGGATCCTCCGTCTCCTCCCGCGGGAGGAGACGCTTCCTCCCGCGGGAGGTGTCCGGGCAGGGAGTGCGCCACTAGGCTCTGCCTCGTGTCGATGATCAGGCCCGCGCCGAGCTCGCGGCAACTCGCGCTCGACGCTGCGCTCACGGCTGCGGTATTCGGATTCTCGGTCGCCCAGATGGCCACCCAGGCGTTCGGCGCGAAGGCCGGCCAGGCGGGCGGAGCCGACGTGGTCGGCGTGGCCGTCTGCCTGCTCGCCGCGCTCCCGCTGTTGGCTCGTCACCGGGCGCCAGGAGCGGCGCTGGTCGCGGTCCTCGGTGGCACGGTGGCGCTCGTCGCCCTCGACTACGCGGTACTGACCGCGCCCGCTCCGGCGATCGTCCTCGCCACGCTCGCCCAGCGCAACCGGATGAGACAGGACGCCTTCTGGATCCTGATCGCCTGCGTCGCCGCCTTCGCAGCGTTCGTGGCCGTGGCCTGGGCGCGCTTCGAGCCCGAGCCGGGCGAGTACACGATCACCGCGCTCCTGTGGGCGGGCGGCTGGATCGTCGGCGACCGCCGACGCCTGGCACGACAACGAGCCGCGCAGGAGCGGGAACGGGCCGCTCAAGAGCGGGAGCGCACCGCGCGGGAACAGCGCCTCGCGGTCGCCGAGGAGCGCACGCGGATCGCTCGCGAGTTGCACGACTCGGTCGGGCACGCGATCAACTCGATCCTCATCCAAGCCGGAGCGGCGCGACTCGTCCAGGACCGTCAGCCGGAGCGCAGCCGCGAGGCGATCGCGACCGTCGAGGCGATCGCGCGCGAGACCATGCAGGACATCGACGCGATCCTGGGCGGCATGCGCGATGGCGCGCCGGCCGACCTGGAGCCGCTGCCTGGCATCGACCGCATCGCCGCGCTCGTCGAGCGCCACCAGGCCGCCGGCCTGGGCTTCTCGCTGCGCGACCGTACGAGCCCCGAGCTGCGACTGCCGCCCGCGATCGATCGCGCCGCCTACCGCATCGCACAGGAGGCGATGACCAACGCTGCGCGCCACGGAACCGGCACTGCCGATCTGACGCTCGAGTGCCGCGATGGCGTGCTGATGCTCGCCGTGACCAACCCCGTCGCCGACGGCACGACGACCCGGATCACGGGCGGCCACGGCCTGACCGGGATGCGGGAGCGCGCCGCGCTGCTCGGCGGCACGTTGGACGCCCGCCACGTCGGTGACCGCTTCGAGGTCCGCGCGACGCTGCCCCACGGTCCGATGACGCCGTGACCGAAGCGCACGGCACGATCCGCGTGATGCTGGTCGACGACGACGATCTCGTCCGCCGCGGTCTGCGCCTGATCCTGTCCAGCGACCCGACGCTCGACGTCGTCGCCGAGGCCGAGGACGGCGACATCGCGCTGCGGCGCGCGCCCCATCACCACCCCGATGTCGTGCTGATGGACGTCCGAATGCCCCAGATGGACGGCATCACCGCGACCCGCGAGCTGATCGCCCGGGTGCCCGACGCTCGCGTGCTCATCCTCACGACATTCGACGAGGACGAATACGTCGTCGGCGCACTGCGCGCCGGCGCCAGCGGCTTCCTGCTCAAGCGCAGCACCCCCGAGGATCTGTTGCGCGCGATCCACGTCGTCGCCCTCGGCGACGCGCTGCTCTCCCCCGCGGTGACCCGACGCGTGATCGAGCGGGTCATCGAGCAGCCGATCCTGAGCTCCTCCCCGGATCCCCGGCTAGCCGACCTCACGCCCCGCGAGCTCGAGGTATTCCTGCTCATCGCCCAAGGGCGCTCCAACCGCGAGATCGCCGCCGCGCTGACCGTCGAGGAATCGACGGTCAAGAGCCACGTCCGCAACGTGCTGACGAAGCTCGGCGCCCGCGACCGGATCCACGCCGTGATCCTCGCCTACGAATGCGGCGCGGTCTCCCCCGGCACGCGGACCGCGCCGTGACCTGACGCACCGCGCGGACGACCGACACGACGACCGCGATCGCACCCGCCGACCGACCCCGCGAGTACGCTGCCCACATGCGCTCCACCTCTCGTCTGCTGGTCGCCGGTCTCGTTGCGCTCCTCGGGGGTGCCGTCGTCGTTCCTGCCGCTCAGGCCCAGTCGACGCGGACGTTCGTCGCGTCCTACGGCGACGACGCGCAACCATGCAGTCGCACGGCCCCGTGCCGGACGTTCGCGACCGCGTTCGACCGGACCGCGACCAACGGCGAGATCAACGTGATCGACACCGGATCGTACGGGCCGATCACGATCACCCGCTCGATGAAGCTCCGCGGTCGCGGGACCATCGCCGGGGTGATCGTCAACGCCGGCAGCGCGATCACGGTCAACGCCGGGGCGAGCGACCGGGTGATGATCAGCGGGCTGGACATCAACGGGCTGACCACCGGGACCAACGGGATCCGCGTCCTGCAGGCGGGCAAGGTCACCGTCGACGACGTGCAGATCTTCGGCTTCACCTTCGCCGGCGTCGCGTTCCAGCCGGCGAACGCGGGCGCACGGTTGGCGGTGACCCGGAGCACCTTCTACGACAACCGCTCGTCCACCGGCGCGACGGGCAGCGCGATCGTCGTGGAACCGACCGGGGTCGGCACGGCCCGGGCGACCGTGAGCCGCACCGAGATGCACCACAACGACTTCGGCGTCGCCGCCTCCGGTACGACGCAGGAGGCCGTCGTCAACGTCTCGCGCAGCACGATCAGCGACTCGGTCGCCGGGATCTTCTCGAGCGGTGCCGGCGCGCTCGTGCGGATCAGCTCGACCGACGTGCTCGACAGCCAGTTCGGGCTGTTCTCCGGCAGCGGCGGCCAGGTGATCTCGAGCGGCAACAACAACATCAACGGCAACGCGATCAACGGGACGCCGACCAGCATCACGCCGCTGACCTAGGCCCCGGGTCGCGATCCCGCGCCCCGGTCCTCTACCGGCCGCGAGGGAGTACCGCGGTCGGCCCTAGCTGACCCGGGCTAGCCGACCCGGGTCAGCCAACCCGGGTCAGCGTCAGGCGGCCCGACCAGGTGCCCCCGGTCGAGCAGCGCTCGTAGCGCGGGGTGGGACGCGCGCAGCCCCGCGGCGGCGTGTTCGCGCGGGCGTCGCGCAGGCGGATCACGATCCGCTCGGCGCGCAGCAGGGTCGCAGCCGGGATCGAGACGGGCACCGGCGTGAACCAGCGCTCCGGCCCCCAGCCCGCCGCGAAGCTGAACCCCGGCAGGAAGTAGTTGTCGAGGATCCGGTCGATCGGGTCGCCCTGGCCCGGGCACGCCATCGGGGTGCTGCCCAGTGCTCCGCCGACCGGGTCGACGGCACCGATCGCGAAACGCGCGGTCGCGGCGTCGTACCGCACCCGGACGGCGGGCTCGGGCAGCCGGGTTCGCGGCGGCTTCGTCCGCACCGTGCAGCGGACCGTCCGGTCGAGGTCGCGGTACAGGCCGTCGTCGTGGTGGTGGTCGATCCGCCCGACGACCCGCGAGCCGCCCGAGGCCCCGACCGGACCGACCACCGCAGCGCAAGCGACGGGATCGACGCCGCAGGCGGGGACGACGAGCGGACGCCGGAAGGTCAGGTCCCAGCGCTGCGTGCTGGAATCACGGGCGGCGTTGGCGTCGGCCTTCCCCCCGGGGTTCGGCGGGGTCGCACGGAACGAGGTCCGCCACGTTCCCGACCCCTCGTAGCCGACGCGGAACGTCGCGGGGGCAAGCTCCGCCCCGTACCGCACGGAGTAGGAGGCTGCGCTCGCGGCGCTCGGCACCACCAGGGCGAGCGCAAGCGCGGCGATCACTCGGCGGCAGGACATGGCGCGGCAGTGTAGCCGAGCCATCAGGCCCCCGGCGAACGCGGTAAGCAGGAACGGAGGCCAAACATCCCCACACCCTGGATTTCCGCTTTAGATTCTGTTAATGTTAGTGGCGGAAATAGCCCACCCCGCCGGGCTCGGCCAGCCTCCATCCGCTTCTTGGAGGTGCTCGTTCATGTTCGTGCCGAGCCTGCCGTCCCGCCGTGTTGTTCACCGATCAGCGACCCACGATCGGCGACGGAGTTCCTTGCGTCGCCGCAGGGCCCTCGTCGGCCTCGCGCTGATCGTCGGTCTCGGCTCGGCGGCACCGTCCGCCGGAGCCGCGGCGACCCCGATGGTCGACCTGGGCTCCGCGTCGAGCTACGCCGCGCTCAGCGGCGCGTCCGTCGGCAACACGGTCAGCGCTCCCGGCGCGCCGCACACCACGTTGCGCGGCGACCTCGGCGTCAAGGCCAGCGCCCAGCCGACCGGGTTCCCGCCCGGAGTCGTCACCGGGGCCTTCAACGTCGGCAACGCGGCGGCGTCCCAGGCCCACGCCGACGCATCCACGGCCTACGCCGCGATCGGTGCTCGCACCGGCGGCGCCCCGCTCGCCGGCGCGCTGGCCGGCACGACGGTCGGACCCGGACTGCACACGTTCGTCGGCGCCGCCTCGAACACCACGACCGTGACCCTCGACGCCGGCGGTGACCCCGACGCGGTCTTCGTCTTCCAGGTCAACGGCGCCCTGGCGATGGCGGCCGGGAGCAACGTCGTGCTGACCGGGGGCGCCCGCGCCTCCCGCGTCTTCTGGCAGGTCGTCGGCGCAGGAACCATCGGGGCCACCGCGAGCTTCGCGGGGACCCTGATCGCCCGCGACGCCGTCGGCGTCGGGGCCGGAACCGTCTTCAACGGCCGGACGATCGCGCTGGGCGGCGCCCTCACGCTGGACGCCAACGAGGTCTACAGCGCCCCGCCGGTCGTCACGATCGACGGCGGGGCCGCCGCGAGCACGACCGACACGACCCCGACGATCAGCGGCACGACCGACGTCGAGGCGCCCGCGGTCGTCACGGTGACGGTCCACGGGCAGACGCTCACCGCCGTCCCGTCGGGCGGCACCTGGTCGGTCACCTCGGCGATCCTGGCCAACGCCACCTATCCGGTCGTCGCTTCGGTCAGCGACGGAGCCGGCAATCCCGGCAGCGCCACCCAGCAGCTGACGGTCGACACGGTGCCCCCGATCGTGACCCTCGACGGTGGAGCATCCGTGACGACGAACGACGCCACCCCCACGCTCTCCGGGACCAGCGACGTCACCCCCGGCAGCATCGTCCGGGTGTCCGTCGGCGCGCAGAACCTGACCGCGCTCGTGCAGACCGGCGGAACCT
Source organism: Patulibacter sp. (assembly GCA_041648495.1). Lineage (GTDB taxonomy): Bacteria > Actinomycetota > Thermoleophilia > Solirubrobacterales > Solirubrobacteraceae > Patulibacter. The sequence continues at coordinate 5,918 of JBAZOW010000083.1, read as the reverse complement.
GGAACGTGACCCCCGCGGCCCTGGCCGATGGCACCCGTACCGTGACCGCCGAGGTCACGGACCCCGCCGGCAACCCGGGCACCGCCGAACAGACGCTGACCGTCGACACCCTGCCCCCGCCGACGACGATTACGGGCGGTACGACCGCGCTGACCAACGACGCGACGCCGGCGATCACCGGAACCGCGGCCGTCGAGGCCGGCACCACCGTGACCGTGACCCTGGCCGACGAGACGCTGAGCGGACCGGTCGCGGGAGACGGTTCGTGGTCCGTGACCGCATCGCCGCTGTCCGACGGTCCGCACCGCGTGGTCGCGTCCGTCAGTGACGCGGCCGGGAACGACGCGAGCGTCACCCAGACGCTGACCGTCGACACCGTCGCTCCGCTGGTGACGATCATCGGCGGAGCGACCGCAGCGACCAGCGACGTCGCCCCGACCATCCGGGGCACGTCCGACGCCGCGTCCGGCACGACGGTCACCGTGTCGCTCGCGGGCCAGACGATCACGACGCTCGTGCAGGCCGACGGCACGTGGAACGCCACCCCCACGCCGGTCGGTTACGGCGCGTGGGCGATCTCGGCCGCGGTGCCGGACCCCGCCGGCAACGTCGGCCGCGCCGGCCAGCTCCTGACGATCGCCGCCGCGGCGCCGCCGGAGCCGGTCGATCCCGGCGGCCCCGTGCCGCCCGTGATCCCGGGCCTGCCCGACGGCGGCGCGACCCCCGTCACCCCGCTCACGCCCGTGACCCCGACCCCGCCCGTCGCCCCCGTCGTGCCCTCCGCGCCGCCCGCCCCGGGCGGCGCTCCCACCCCGGCCACCCGGGCCACGATCGCCCGCGGTGACCGACAGAAGCTCACCGGGACGTCGCTGTCGATCGGCACCAAGGTGACCGCCTCCCGCACCGGTCGCATCGTCGCGACCGCGAGCGGCACGGTCCGGATCAAGGGCGTCAAGCGGGCGACCGCGCTGACCCGGTCGACCGCGAAGATCGCCGCCGGGAAGAGCACCACGCTGCGGCTGCGGCTGAAGGGGACCGGCAGGACGACGCGGAGCGCGTTCAAGAAGCTGAGGACCGCCGTCCGGACGGGCAAGGTCGTGACCGCGACGATCACGCTCGCGATCGTGGACGCCGCCGGAAACACGCGCAAGGCGCGGCGCACGGTGACGCTCGTTCGGTAGTCCCCAGAATCGGGCATCAGGAAGGTCCTGATGCCCGATCCCGTCCCGTCGAGACGTCCCGTCCCCGCCCCACCGGAAAGTTCTTTCAGAACCTCCGTTAGTTCTCCTCGCCTACGCCGTCTTGCGTATGAGAGGGTCGGCAACCGCGCCGGCCGTACCGTTCACGAGGAGCACTCATGACCCGTTCGATCACCCCCGTCCTGGCCGTCCTCGGCGCGGGGCTCGCCCTGGCCGCGGGACCCGCCGTCGCCGCCACGTCGCCGACGACGCCCGCCGCCCCCGCCCCCACGGCGGCCAAGGCCCCCGCCGTCGGTCCGCAGAAGACCTGGACCAAGAAGACCGCCCCGGTCGACATCCCCAGCACCGGCATCCGCCGCGGCGACAAGCTGCCCAAGGGCTCCGTCCTGGTCTACCGCGCCGTCAACGTGCCGAAGGGCGAGAAGCGCCGCGTGCGGCTCGTCGTCCCGGAGGGCAAGAAGCTCGTCACCGCTGCGCAGAGCGGAGCGTTCGGCTCGGCCGTGATCGGCCAGACCTCGTACGTCGGCAAGCGCTCCGTCACCACCCGCGTGGCCGGGGGCCGCAACGGCGCCGAAGGACGCCTCTACGCCTACGCCCGCTGACCAGTCCCGTTGGCAACCGTCGACCGGCGCGCGGTGACGCGCGGCTGATCGCCCAGGTCTCCACCGGTGACGATGCCGCGTGGGAGACCATCGACCGACGCCATCGGCGGCGGTTGCGGCGCTACGCGGCCTCGCTCACCCGTCCCGGCATCGCCGACCCCGACGACGTCGCGCAGGACGTGCTGCTGCGCGCGCACCAGGCGCTGCGGTCCGGAACCGTGCCGGAGCGCCTGGACGCGTGGCTGCTGCAGATGACCCGCAACGCGGTGATCGACGCGGCGCGTGCCCGCACGCGGCGACCCGAGAGTCCGCTGGACAGCGTTCCCGAACCCACCACGCCCGACCTTCCCGAGACCATCGTCCTGCGCCGTGAGCACCTCCGTCGGACCGTCGACGACATCGCCCAGCTGCCCGACACGCAGCGCATGGCGCTGCTCGGCTGCGCGGTCGACGGGCGCCCGGCGGACGAGGTCGCCGACGAGCTCGGCGTCAGCACCCCGGCCGTCCACATGGCCGTGCGCCGCGCCCGGCAGTCGCTCGTCCGCACCGCGGGCGCGCGCGACACCGGATGCGACGGCGTCCGGGACCTGCTCGACGACGCCAACGCCCGCGGGGTCCGGCCCGCCGAGCAGGCCCGCCTGCACGTGCGCGACTGCCCGGCGTGCGCCCACTACCGCCAGGCTCAGCGCCGGCTCGACCGGCGCCTGCGGCTGCTCGCCCCGCCGATCCTGCCGCTCGCCGGCCTGCTCGGGGGCGGGGGTCCGCTGCTGCTCGGCGGCAAGTCCGCCGTGGTCGCCGTCGGCGCGGTCGCCGTGGCCGCGGCGGGTGGACTCGTCGTCCTGGAGCAGCGGACCGTCAAGCCCGGCGAGCCGTCGCCGGTGACGCTCGACCACGAGGGCGACCTGCGTGGCGGCGCGATCGTCCGCGGTCGCAAGCTGCCCAGCGGCGTCTCGATCGTCGAGGCCCGGGTCGAGGTCCCGGCCGGCAAGCACGGCCCTCGTCGGGTCAAGCTGCAGTGCCCGGCCGGGACGGTCGCGGGCAACCTGCGGCCCCAGCGCAAGCAGCCGCCGTTCCGGATCGGGATCGACGAGACGAAGGTCGCCGACCCGCGCACCGTCTACGTCGGGTTCTTCGGACCACCGCTCGAGCGTGCCTACGCGACGACCGTCCGGCTGCCGTGCCGGACGCCGGACGCCACCGGGTCGCTCGAGGCGAACCCACGGCGCACGCAGCCCGGCGAGACCCCCGCCCGGGTCTGCCCGGGCACCCGCCACTACGTCTACATCAAGCCCGGCAAGGCGTTCCGCGGAACGCTGCGCGGCCGGTCACCGGTCTCGATCGTCCGCTGGAGCGCGAGCGGCCAGTGGGCCTACGTGATCGCCGACGCCCGCTACATCCGTGGCTGGACCCGCCGTAGCTCGCTCTGCCGGGTCGGCCGCGTGCGCGATGGAGCCGCGTCCGACGGCGTCGGGTCCGCGTCCGCCCCGTAGGACGAACGCGACCTCCCGGTGTCCTACGGCGCGCCGAGCACCTGGAACGACAGCATCTCGCCGCGCATCTGGGCCTTGAGGTAGCCCGTGAACAACACGTACGAGTGGACCACGCCGCGGCGGGTCGCGATCGCCGCCTGCTCCTCGGCGGTCAGCGGGGCGTCGAGCGCCCAGCGGCCGTTGGCGATCGTCGCCCACTTCTCGAGCGTCGTCGTCGTGCCGTTCGAGAAGTACTCGAGCTGCACGCGCACCTTGCCGCGCGCCGCGTCACTGACCGAGCCGCTGGCCTGCAGACGCCCGGCGACCACCGTCGGGCGGTTGGAGCTCAGCGCCGCCGGCACGTTGGCCGCGCGCAGACGCACGTTCTGCGGGCGGGTGCGGTCGTTGCCGGGGTAGTGGATCGAGAGGATGCCGGTGCCCTTCTTGGCCTGCGCGGCGGGGATCGCCACGCTCTGGCGGACCCGGCGGTTGGCGGCGTCGATCGGGGCGGTCCAGCGGTGACGCTGACCCGCGGCGAACAGCTCGAGCGAGACGTTGCCCGAGGCCCGGCGGGTGATCGGCGCGAGGATGTCGATCACGCCGGCCTTCTGGAAGATCGTCGCCCGCTGCAGCTGCAGCTTGGACGGCTCGGGTGCGGGCAGGACCGGTGCGGGCGGCGGAACGGCCGTGCCCGCGGTCACGAAGCTGCGGTTGGCGCCCTGCACGGTGCTCTCCCCGACCGCGACGACGCGGTAGTGATAGCGGGTCCGGGGCGCCAGGCCCTCCAGCGGGATGCTGACCGGCACCGCCACGGTGCCGGCGCCGACCGCGACCTCGGCCGTCCGGCCGCCGTAGGCCGGCGTCGGGCCGTAGCGCACGTAGACGCGGGTCTCGGTGCCGCGGGGGTTGACGGCTCCCTTCACGGTCGCCGTGGTCTGGGAGACGTTCTCCGCGCCCCCGGTGCTCACGACGGGACTGGCGGCGGACGCCGTAGCGACCGGCCCCAGCGCTGCGATCGCCACGGTCGTGACGGTCAGGATGATTCGCCGGTTCATGACTCGTAGAACCCGTCGAGACGCGCAGAGTTGCGCTCCGCCGCCCGGCCGTACCCGGCGAAGCGGTCGCCCCCGCCCGTCACGGCCGATCAACAAACACACCGTACGCCGCCGCGTTGCCTTCGTACACGTTGGCGGATACGGTCGGGATCTGGTGCTGACGGGAGCGAAGGCGAATCTCGCCACGGTCGAACGACTCGTGCAGCGAGCGGGGAGCGGCGAGGTCCTGGTCCTGCGCGGCGCGCGCTCGTCGGGGCGGTCGACGCTGCTGGACCACGCGGCCCGGACCGCGGACGAGCGCACGACCGTCGTCCGCGTCGCGGGCTCGTCGTCCGAGGCCCTGCTCCCGTACGGGCTGCTCCACCAGCTGCTCGTGCCGTTCGAGGCCCACGTCGGGGAGCTGCCCCCGGTCCAGGCGTCCGCGCTCTCGATCGTGCTCCAGCTCGCCGACGGGCTCGCCGACCCCGCCGCGGTCGGCTGCGGCCTGCGCACCCTGCTGGTGCGGCTGGCCCGGCGGCATCCCGTCCTGGTCCTGGTCGACGACATCGACCTGGCCGATCCCGCCAGCGCCGGGGCGCTCGGCTTCGCCGCCCGGCGACTGGTCGGCGAGCGCGTCACCGTGCTGGTGACCGCCCGCCCGCGCCTGGTCCCGCCGCCGCTCGCGGACCTTCCGACCTGGGACGTCCTGCCGCTCTCGCCGGACGAGGCGATCGCGCTCGTCGCACGCCAGACCGACGGGACCTGTCCCCCCGACCTGGCCGCGATCCTCGGGGCCGCAACCGACGGCCTACCCGGGGAGCTCGAACGGGTCGCCGCCTTGTTGCCCCGCCCCTCGCCCGCCGACGACGGGCTCTCCGCCGACGACCTGCTCGTCCGGACGGCGACCGCCGCCTGGCGCAACGGCGACGGCGGCGCCGCGATGCGGCTCGTCTCGCACGTCTCCGACCGCACGGCGCGGCTCGGCCAGGTCCGGCGCCTGCAGGGGCTCTTCGAGCTGCGCTCCGGCGTGCCCGAGGTCGCCAGCGACATGCTCGTCCAGGCCGCGTCCACCCTGACCCCGACGACCGCGCTGCGGGTCCTGGTCGAGGCCGGCGAAGCGGCGCTCTACGCGGGCGACATCACCCGGATGACCGCGATCGCCGCGCGGGCCCGGGCGCTGCCGTCCGGCACCCCCGAGGACGGACACGGCCCGCTGCTGGCCTTCCTCGAGGGCGTCGCGGCGACGCTCGCCGGCCGACCGCAGGAGGGCGTCCCGCTGCTCGCGACGGCCAGCCGCGTGGGCGCGTCCGCGATCCGCCCGCAGGAGGTCCTCCAGGCCGGGATCGCGGCGATCACCACCGGCGACGCGGCGGCGGCCCGGGTGCTGCTGACCCGTGCGGTCCGGCAGGCTCGGGTCGGGGGCGCGGCGGGGATGACGTCCAACGCGCTCGAGTTCCTGGCGATCAGCGAGATCCTGCTCGGGCGCTACGTCGAGGCCTCGGTCCACGCCCGCGAGGGGCTGGAGCTGGCCCGCGCCCTGGAGCACCCCACCACCGAGGCCAGCCTGCTCGCCGCGCTCTCGCTGTCCGCGGCGTTCCGCGGCGCGCTCGACGA
>JBAZOW010000082.1:0-12799 GCA_041648495.1 Patulibacter sp. | reverse complement strand
TGCACCGTCGCGTTGAACTGGCGGATGCTCGAGAACCCGGCGGCGAACGCGACCTCGGTCAGCGGCAGGTCGGTCGACTCGACCAGCAACCGCGCCGTCTGGGCGCGCTGCGCCCGGGCCAGCTCCAGCGGACCCGCGCCGACGACCGTCCGCAGCTGCCGCTGGACGTGGCGCTCGCTGTAGCCCAGGCGCTGCGCCAGCCCGGGCACGCCCTCGCGGTCGATCGTGCCGTCGGCGATCAGGCGCATCGCCCGGCCGACCATGTCGGCGCGCCCGTCCCACTCCGGCGACCCGGGGGTCGCGTCGGGCCGGCACCGCTTGCAGGCCCGGAAGCCTCCCGCCTGCGCCGCCGCCGCGGTCGGGAAGAAACGCACGTTCTCGCGCTTCGGGGTGCGGGCGGGACAACTCGGCCGGCAGTAGATCCCGGTCGACGTGATCCCGCAGAACGCCGCCCCGTCGAACCGCGGATCGTTCGCCTGCAACGCGTTCCAGATCCTTTCCGGGTCGAGCTCCATGTCCACACCGTCGCAGGTCGCCCGGCCGATCGCTAGCGGAAATCGGACATCGCGGTGGGCCCGCCAGTGCCACGATCGCGGCCCGGAATTGGGGCCCCATCTCACACGACCGCGGCGACCGACCGACTACTGTCCTTCCGCTGCGCCTACTGCCGCACCGGCGAGTCGGCCTGCGAAAGGAACCCGCATGTCCTCTCCAGAGACCCCGGCCGCCCGGGACCCCCACCACGCCCACCGCTGGCTGATCCTCGGCCTGATCGGGATCGCCCAGCTGATGGTCGTGCTCGACGCGACGATCGTCAACATCGCCCTCCCGTCCGCCCAGGACGCGCTCGGCTTCTCGGACGACAACCGCCAGTGGGTGATCACCGCCTACGCGCTCGCGTTCGGCTCGTTCCTGCTGCTCGGCGGACGGATCGGCGACCTCTTCGGCCGCAAGCAGGTCTTCGTCGTCGGCCTGCTCGGCTTCGCCGTCGCCTCGGCGATCGGCGGGGCGGCGGGCAGCTTCGGCGTGCTCGTCTTCGCCCGCGCGCTGCAGGGCCTGTTCGGTGCCCTGCTCGCTCCGGCCGCGCTGTCGATCCTGACCACGACGTTCACCGATCCGGACGAGCGCGGCAAGGCGTTCGGCGTCTTCGGCGCGATCGCCGGCGCGGGAGCCGGCGTCGGCCTGCTGCTCGGCGGGGTGCTGACCGAGTACCTCTCGTGGCGCTGGTGCCTGTACGTCAACCTGGCGTTCGCGATTCCGGCCGCGATCGGCGGCCTGGTCTACCTGCACGGCCGCCAGGAGAGCGAGGGCCAGCGTCCGCGGCTCGACCTGCCGGGCACGATCACGGTCTCGGCCGGCCTGTTCGCACTGGTCTACGGGTTCTCGAACGCCGAGACCAACGGCTGGGGCGACTCGCTGACGTTCGTCATGCTGATCGCGTCGGCCGTCCTGCTGACGGCGTTCGTCCTGCTCCAGCGGCGGGTCGAGGAGCCGCTGCTGCCGCTGCGCGTGGTGCTCGACCGCAACCGCGGCGGGGCCTACATCGCGATCGGCGTGGTCGGCATCGGGATGTTCGGCGCGTTCCTCTTCCTGACCTTCTACCTGCAGCGGACGCTCGACTTCTCCCCGGTCCAGACCGGGCTGGCGTTCCTGCCGATGAACTTCGCGATCATGGCCGCCGCGGCAAGCGCCAGCGCCCGCCTGCTGCCGCGGTTCGGCCCGCGTCCGCTGCTCACGCTCGGCATGCTGTTCGCCGGGCTCGGGATGGTCTGGTTCACGCAGCTGAAGTCCGACTCGACGTTCGTCGTCGGCGTGCTGCCCGGCCTGCTGATCATGGGCGTCGGCCTCGGCCTCGTCTTCGCGACCGGGATGGCGACGGCGACGCTCGGGATCGCCCCGCGCGACGCCGGCGTCGGCTCGGCGATGGTCAACACCAGCCAGCAGGTCGGCGGCTCGATCGGCACCGCGCTGCTCTCGACGCTGTTCGCGAGCGCCGCCGCCGGCTACGTCGCGCCCGGCGGGATGAACCCGGCCCAGATCCAGGTCGAGGCCGCGGTCCACGGCTACACGGTCGCGTTCTGGTGGGCCGCCGGGATCCTCTTCGTCGGCACCGTGATCTGCTGGCTGCTGATCCGTCCGGGGGCGCAGATCCAGGTCGATCCCGACGCGGCACCGGTCGTCGCGCACTAGCGGGGCCGCGGGGCCGGGCCGGGGCGGACGTCGGGGTTCGGCCGAGGAGATCGGCAGGACCCGGCGCGCACGCCCCCGAACGCCCGACGCGCCGGGTATCGTCGCTCGGCGTGACGCATCCCGCGATCGACCGGCTCGACACGCTCTTCGGCTTCGGGGTGGCCGGCAACTTCGCCGGGCACCTCGAGCAGGCGGGGGAGGCGGGCGACTTCGTCCGCGTGGTGGCTGAGGCCGCCACGGCCCCCAAGGGGATCTTCCCGTTCTACGTGCCGGGCGGCGAGACCTTCCTCGGCACGTTCCCGCTGTCGCACGACCGGATCGCCAAGCCGATCTCGGACGAGCCGCTGAACCTGCAGATCGAGCCGGAGGTCGGCGTGATCTGCGCCGTGAGCTACGAGGACGCCGGCGTGGTCGCCCTCGCCCCGCAGGCGATCGGGGCGTTCAACGACTGCTCGATCCGCCGACCGGGCGCACGCAAGATCAGCGAGAAGAAGAACTGGGGACCCGACAGCAAGGGCCTCGCCCGCGACCTGCTGCCGGTCACCGAGCTGGATCCCGACGGCGCGACGGCGAGCTTCCGGCTGGCGAGCTTCTTGCGGCGCGGTGAGCAGGTCGACGCCTACGGCGAGGACAGCCCGCTGCCGGGCTACTCGTACTACGGCGCCCAGCTGCTCGACTGGATCGCGGACCGACTGCGCCATCAGACCGGCTCGGACGACACGCCCCTGGAGCCCGTCGGTCAGTACCTGCTCGACGCCGGGCGCCCGAGCCACGTGCTGATCGGGATCGGCGCGACGCGCTACACCCCGCTCGGCGAGTCGACCTTCCTCGACGTCGGCGACGAGTCGATCGTCGTGGTCTACGACGGTGCCCTCCACCGCCCCGACGAGATCGAGGACGCGGTCGCCGATCGGACCGCCTCCGCCCTGCCCGGCACCTCGGTGCTGACGCAGACGGTCTACGACGCCGGCGCGTAGCACCGCCGCGGCGGGCCGCAGACCGCCGTCCGCCATTCGCCGTCCACGGCGGCCAACCTCAAGCGCGCTTGAAATATCCCGCGGACCATGATCTGCTGGACGGATGACGCAGCTGCTGACGATCGGCGCCCTCTCCGAACGCACCGGGGTTGCACCGTCCGCGCTGCGGTACTACGAGGACCGCGGGCTGATCAGCTCGGAGCGGACCGGTGCCAGCCACCGGCGGTACAGCCGGTCCGTCGCCCGCCGGATCGCGTTCATCGTCTTCGCCCAGCGGATCGGCCTGAGCCTCGAGGAGATCGGCGGCGAGCTGGCCCGGCTGCCCACCGATCGTGTACCGTCCCGGCGCGATTGGGCGCGCCTCTCGAGCAGTTGGAGCGGGCGAATCGACGAGCGGATCGACGAGCTGGAGCGCCTCAAGGCGGGGCTCACGGACTGCATCGGCTGCGGGTGCCTGTCGCTCGATCGGTGCGCTCTGGCCAACCCCAAGGACCGCGTCGCACGACGCGGCGCCGGGCCCCGGTTCTGGGTCGGCGACTCGCGTCCGTCGGAGACCCCGGAGAAACCCACTACGCATGGCGCGTGATTTGTGCCATGCTTCTCCTGTCATGTCGGGCCACAAGGGCCCGACGAAGCAGTGCCAGCGTTCGCAGTCGTTGCATCAGCACCCTCCGCGCCGTTGCACAACACCCCACGGAGGGACATCACATGGCCACAGGCACCGTTAAGTGGTTCAACGAGGAGAAGGGCTTCGGGTTCATTACGCCCGACGAGGCCGGTAAGGATCTCTTCGTCCACCATTCCGCCATCAACGGCTCCGGCTTCAAGACGCTGGCCGAAGGCGCGAAGGTCTCCTTCGACGCCGAGACCGGCCCGAAGGGCCCGAACGCCACGAACGTCGACGTCATCTAAGACGCCTCGACCTTCGGTGACCGTCACCTTCGGGTGACGGTCCCGTGGACGGCCCGCTTCGGCGGGCCGTTCGTCGTTCTGGGGCCGATTCGCCCCGTTCGACCCGAACGGCGAGGCGGGACCGCGACTCGCCGCGGGATCAGCCCTCCGCGTCCAGCTGTGCCGTCAGGGCCTGCCGCTCGTCGTCGCTCAGCGGACGCGCCTTGCGCTCGTCCGGGTCCCACGTGACCAGGACGGTCACGGCCTCGGCCGCCAACGTCCCCGACGGGGTCGTCATCCGCGAGAGCAGGCTCATGCTCGAGGTGCCCACCCGCTGGACCGCCGTCGTGATCGTCAGCGCCTGATCCCCCAGGCGTACCTCGTGGCGGTAGTCCATCTCGACCCGGGCCACCACCATCCGCGGATGATTGCCAAACAGCGACCGCAGGAACGCGACCCGGGCGTCCTCCAGCAGCACGTGGTAGACGGACTGGTTGACGTGCCCGAGCGTGTCGAGGTCCCGGTACCGCAGCTTGATCGTGACCTCGGTGACCGCTTCTCGGGTGGGCTCCATCGGCGGGATTCTACGTCGGAGGCGGACGACGGCCCCCTACCGGCCGGTCGCCGGTCGACGGCACGTCGGCGCTCTACCGCGCGAGGGTTCCGGCGAGACGCCGTTCCGCCGCACGAGTCCCGGGCTCACGTCGCGCGGGGGCGCTCGCGTGCCCGAAATACCAGTCGGTATGAGCTTCGATCCGTGCGCTCGGTCACGCAACGCGCGGTTGCTCCCGTCGTCCAAGCGGGCCCTTGCAAAGGCCATACATCGGTCTAGGCGGTGTACGGAGGACGCGAGGCGATCCTTGAGATCCGCCGGAATCCGAGGAGTTGCTCGCCATGCGAGCGGTACCCCGGGTTCGGCGTCCACCAACGGCGTGCGCGTCACGCCGACCCTCACCACGGAGCCGCCGATGTCCCGATCGACCCCCTCGTCCCCCGCCTCCCGCCGTCGCCGAAGCCGCCGCCGGTCCCGCGGAGCGCTCGCGCTAACCACCGTCGCCGCCACCTTCGCCGTCGTGCCGGGCGCCTCGGCGATCAACTACGTCAGCGCCCAGAACGGCGAGTCGTGGGCGGTCAACGACGCCGCCATGCCGGGCGTCGACACCGGCTCGATCCGCTCGACCAACCAGAGCTCGCTGCTCGGCTACGGCGGGATCAAGGTCAGCGTCTCGGGCACCACGCCCGACCGGCTCGACGGCGAGCTGCTGCGCGGCTTCGGCCTGAAGTTCGACGGCCTCGACGAGTTCGCGACCACCACCCCGGTCCGCGTGTCCGGCGTCGACGTCAGCCGCAACCTGAAGATCGAGCGCTCCGCCAACTGGGCACGCTGGGTCGACACCTTCACCAACCGGACCAACGCCCCGGTCACCGTCGAGGTCTCGTTCGGCGGCATCCTCGGCCAGTCCAGCGACCTCAACAGCGCCTTCCAGGCGTCCCAGGCGCGGGTCCTCGCCACGTCCAACGGCGACGCCAACGTGACCTCCGCCGACTCGTGGGCGATGGTCGGCACGCCGACCGCCGCGGCCGCCACGCCGACCTCGGGTCCGACCCAGAACGGCACGTCCGCGACGGTGATCGGCACGTCCGGCACGTCGCTGCCCGGCTCGCTGCTGCGCCTGGGCAACCAGCACCGCAACCCGTTCGAGCAGGTGCTGCCGACGACCGGCCACGAGGCCAACTTCCACGGCTACGTCCGTCGGATCATGCTCCAGCCCGGCCAGACCCGGTCGCTGGTGCAGTTCGTCGTGATCGGCCTGCGGGACAGCGCCACCACCGCCGGTGCGCAGATCCAGGCCGTCCAGACCGCCGCCGCCGGCCTGGCCGCCAGCCCGAACCTCGACGGCCTCACGACCGCCGAGATCTGCACGATCGCCAACTGGAACCTGGCCGCGATCGACGCCGCCCTGCCCGCGGTCTGCGCGACGGTCCAGCCGCCGCAGCCCGAGCCCGCGCCGGTCGAGAAGGAGCCGAAGACCAGCTCGCCGTACGACGTCGTCGGCAAGACCGTGACCGAGCTGCAGGCCGACATGCGCTCGGGCGCCACGACCTCGCAGCAGATCACCCGCGCCTACCTCGACCGGATCGCGGCCTACGACCGCGGCCAGCGCGGACTGCACTCGTTCATCCACGTCGCCGAGGACGCGATGGAGCAGGCCCGCAAGGCCGACGTCGCTCGTGCGCAGGGCAAGGACACCGACCTGCTTGGGATCCCCGTCGCGGTCAAGGACCTCTACGACACGAAGGACATGCCGACCACCAACGGGTCGCTGGTCTTCGAGGGCTTCCGGCCGAGCAAGGACGCCTTCCAGGTCGCCAAGATGCGCGAGGCCGGCGCCGTGATCCTCGGCAAGGCGAACATGTCCGAGTACGCCAACTCGGGCCGCCACTCCGAGAGCCCCTGGGGTCAGGTCTGGAACGCGATCAACCCCTCGGCGACGTCGCAGGGCTCGTCCGGCGGCTCGGCCGTCGCCGTCTCCGCGAGCTTCGCCGCGTTCTCGATGGGCAGCCAGACCGGCGTCTCGCTGAACGCCCCGTCCGGCGCCAGCTCACTGACCTCGCTGCGCGGCACCGACGGCATGAGCTCCGGCTCGGGCGTGATGCCGCTGAACTTCACCCGCGACTACGCCGGCCCGATGGCCCGCTCGGTCGCCGACCTGGCCGCGATCCTCAACGTCACGACCGGGACCGATCCGGACGACGAGGTCAGCGTGGCCGGCGACGCGAGCGCCAAGCGGCCCGCCGACTGGACCTCGGTGCTCGACGCGAAGTCGATGGAGGGCAAGCGCTTCGGCTACCTGCCCGACGAGTTCTCCAAGACCAGCTACGGCACCCCGGGAACGCTCGCGGTCTCCAACGCCGCGCTCGACCAGCTGCGCGCGGCCGGCGTGACGTTGGTTCCGATGCCCACCGCCCCGGGGTCGCCGAGCACCCCGTCGACGCCGGGTGCCGACACCGGCACCGAGGGCTGGGCCCGCTGGATCGAGGCGCACCCGGAGTCGCCGTTCAAGATCCCCGCGCAGATCCAGGACTCGCAGCTGAAGCTGCCGTACAACCGGTCGACCCGGCCGACGACCAACGGCCGGATGACCCGCGCCCAGGTCCAGGCGGTCCGCGACCAGCGGCTCGAGTACCAGGCGCGACTGAAGGCCTGGATGGATGCCGCCGACGTCGAAGCGGTGATCTACCCGAACAACACGTCGGACTTCCACTCCAACGACTCACTCGCGCTCGGAGGAGCGTTCTCCACGGCTCCGGCCTCGGCATCGGGTGCCCCCGAGGTGATCGTGCCGATCGGCGAGAACGAGAACGGGCACCCGGTCTCGCTGCAGTTCCAGGGGCGGGCGTGGGACGACGCCAAGCTGGTCGGCTTCGCCTACGCGGTCGAGCGGATGTTCGACGGCCACCTCGAGCCGACGCGGTTCCCGGCGCTGAAGTTCGACGAGAACCTGGCCCCGAAGCCGATCGTCGTCGAGCCGCTGCCCGAGCCCGAGACCGAGGCCCCGGCGCCCGAGGCCCCGACCAACCTGGACCCGGCCGCGGTCAGCCCGGTACCGGCTGCCGCTCCCCCGGTCGCGGCTCCGCCGGTCGCACCGTCGACCACGACCCCGCGGATCACGGTCGCCGGACGCACGCTGCGCGCCAACCGCAACGCCCAGGTGCCGATCCGCCTGAGCTGCGCGAAGGGCGCGGGCTCCTGCAAGGTCAAGGTGACGGTCAAGCGCGGCAGCCGCTCGCTGGCCACGCGGACCGTCACGGTCCAGGCCGGAAAGACCCGGACGCTGCGACTGGCCACCAAGGGCACCCTGAAGCGCAGCCTGCAGCGCGGCTCGAAGGTCACCCTGCGGGTCCAGCTGGCCGGCAGCGGCAAGACCACCGTCGGCACGAAGACGACGACGGTGACCGTCCGCGGCACCAAGCGGTAGCCGCGTGGACGGGCCGCGGTCTCCGGATCGCGGGCCGCGCCGGGGTGGGTGGGGCGCTGGCGGGCGCCTCGCCGCCGGTGGTCCGTTCGGCGGGAGCAGTTGACCGGTCAGGGTCCGGACAACTGCTCCCGGGTCGACTTCGCCGCGCTACCGCCCGCCCTTGCGGAGCTTCCGCAGGTCCGCCCAGGGGCGGGTGTTGGCCACGTCGTCCGGGCCGAGCCAGGCACGCCGGGCGGTCGCGACCCCCCAGCGCACGTTCTCCTGGGTCTCGGGGCCGTGGGCGTCGGAGTCGATCACCAGCAGCACCCCGGCGTCCTTGGCCTGGCGGGCGTGCACGTCGTGCAGGTCGCGGCGCCGCGGGGCACCGTTGATCTCGAGGAAGGTCCCGGTCCGCGCGGCCGCCGCGATCACCGCGTCGACGTCCAGGTCGTAGGACGTGCGCTTCTCGATCAGGCGCCCGGTCGGATGCGCGATCACGTCGACCGACGGGTGCTCGCAGGCCGCGATGATCCGTGCCGTCGGGTCGCTGCCGAAGGCGGTGTGGACCGACGCCACGACCCAGTCCAGCTCGGCCAGCAGCTCGTCGTCGTAGTCGAGCGAGCCGTCGGTCAGGATGTTGACCTCGCTGCCGGCCAGCACCGTGAAGTCGTCGAGCTCGTCGTTCAGCCGGCGGACCTCCTCGATCGTCGCCCGCAGCTGATCCGGGGACACGTCGTCGCCGAACCCGTGAGACGCCGAGTGATCGGTGATCGCGATGTACTCGTGACCGTTCGCGCGGGCCGCCTCGACCATGTCGCGGATGCTGCCGCGGCCGTCGCTGGCCGTCGTGTGCATGTGCAGATCGCCGCGCAGGTCGTCGACGGTGATCAGCGGCGGCACGCGCTGCAGCTGCAGCTCGCCGCGGTTCTCGCGCAGCTCCGGCGGGATCCACGGCAGGCCGAGCCGCGCGTAGACCTCCTCCTCGGTCGCGAACCGCTCGGTCTCGCCCGTCGCGTCGTCGAGGATCCCGTACTCCGAGACGTGCAGCCCGCGCTTGACCGCGGCCTCGCGGATCTCGACGTTGTGGGCCTTCGAGCCGGTGAAGTGCTGCAGCAGGTTGCCGAACTGGTCCGGAGCGACGACGCGCAGGTCGACCGAGAGCCCCGTGTGGGTGGTGGCGCTGGCGCCGTTGGTCCCGCGCCGGTGGACGTCGTCGAGCAGCTCCGACGACGCGAAGACCGCGACCAGGCCCTCGGCGTCGTCCGCGGTGGCGATGATGTCGAGGTCGTGCACGCTGTCGGCCTGGCGCCGCGCCGAGCCCGCGATCTCGACCCGGTGCACGCCGACCGCCGCGCCGCGGTCGCGCAGCTCGTCGACCAGCGACTGGGCGATCGGCAGCGCCTTCGACAGCAGCTCGCGCTTCGGACCCGTCAGATCGTCACCCGCCGCGTCGAGCGCGGCCAGCAGCTTCTCCTCGGACTTCGGCCCGAAGCCCGCCAACTCGCGGATCCGTTGATCGGCGATCGCCGCCCGCAGCGCCTCGGGACCGTCGACCCCCAGCTCCGCGTGCAGCTTCTTGGCGCGCTTCGGTCCCAGGCCCGGCAGCCGCGTGATCATCCGCAGGCCGTCGGGGATCTTGCCGCGCAGCTTGGTCAGCGCCGGAATCTCGCCGGTGGTGACCAGCGCGTCGAGCTTCTCGGCCAGCGTCTTGCCGATCCCCGGCAGCTCGGTCACCGTGCCGGCCCGGGTCAGCGCGGCGACCGACCGCGGCGCGTCGCGGATCGCCTTGGCCGCGTTGCGGTAGGCCAGCACGCGGTGGACCACGGCGCCGTCCAGCTCGTAGAGGTCGCCGAGCTCATCGAAGTGCTCCGCGATCCGGGCGTTCGACAGGTCGCTGGATGCCGGGGTCTGCGCGTCGTCGGACATCGTCCGCCCAGCCTACGGGGTGGGTTGGGCGACCACCGGCAACTCGTCGACGAAGCGGCCTTCCATCCGCGCCCGCGTGCGGCGCAGCGCGCCGAGCATCGCCGGGCCGAAGACCAGCGCGAAGACCACGTTGCCGACGATGTGCGCCAGGTCGAACGGGGCCGAGGTGGTGGCGATCACGATCGCCTGGTCGACCCCGCCGCCGGTGAACGAGAGCCAGGTCGAGACGTTCATGATCACCCCGAACATCAGGCCGGCGAAGGCGCAGGTCGCCGCCAGCACCCAGCGGTTGATCGGTCCGCGGACGACGGCCCCGAGGCCGGCGCCGAGCAGCCCGCAGGCCCCCCACGCCAGCATCTGCCAAGCGGTCCACGGCCCCTGACCGAAGACCAGGTTCGAGGCCAGTGCGGTGATCGCACCGACCGCGAAGCCCGGCGCGCCGCCGAGCACGATCCCCGCGAAGAGCACGATGTCGGTGGTCGGCTTGACGTTCGGCAGCGGCGCGAAGGCGACCCGCGCGATCGCCGCCAGCGCGGCGAGCGTCGCGACCAACGCCAGCGTCCGGGCGCTCGGCCGGGTCCGCTCGTACCACCAGCCGGTGGCCACGAGCGTGAGCACGACCACGATCAGCGACGGCAACGCGGTGGTCATCGCGTCCCCTCCGCTTCGCCCGGCGTCGCATCGCGCCCGGACCGCATCGGCCTCGGGACGGCACCCGGTCCCGTCGGCCTCGGCGTCCTCACGCGACTCCCCCGCGTTTCAACCACGCGCCGCCCTGCGCGGCGGTCACGACGCCGGGGACGCCGAGGATCCGCGCCGCCTGGGTCGCGAAGTACCAGCCGCCCGCGAGCACCTCGTCGGGGCGGCCATCGGCGATCACGCGGCCGTCGGCGAGCAGCACCACGCGATCGGCGAACTCCGCCGCGAACTCGACGTCGTGGGTCGCGACGATCACCGCGGTCCCGTCGTCAGCGATCCGCCGCAGCTCGGCCTGCAACGCCCGCAGCGCGGCGTGGTCCATCCCCCGGGTCGGCTCGTCCAGGCCGAGCGCGGCCGGGGCCGTCGTTCCGCCGAGCACCACCGCGAGCGCCAACCGCTGCCGCTCGCCGCCGGAGAGCTCGCGCGGGTGACGGTCGACCAGGTCGCTCAGGCCGACCAACGCGAGCGCGTCCGCCGGGGCCTCGTCGCCGACGCGGTCGTGCAGCAGCATGTCGTTGGGGTTCTGCGGCAGCAGGCCGAACGAGCCCGCGCGGTCGATCCGGCCCCGCGACCGGTCGTCGAGGTCGGCCAGGACGCGCAGCAGCGTCGACTTGCCCGCCCCGTTGCGGCCCATCAGCGCGATTCGCTCGCCCGGGTCGACCCGCAGATCGACCCCGCGCAGCACCGCCGGGCCGTTGGGGATCTCCCGCCACAACCCGCGGACGGCGAGCGCGGGCCCGTCGCCGGTCGTCTCGGCGTGGCGCGAGCGGCGTCGCCAACGGAACCGAGCAGGCGGCGGGCCCTCCGCAGGCAGATCGATCGGGGTTGCCCCGGACCCGGCGCTCCCTGATGATGCCGCTGCATCGACACCGTTCGCCAATGCCGATCCGGCCGCGGTGGACGGGGTTCGGCCTCCAGCGGCGGCGGGCTCGTCACCGGACGGCCGAGTCACCGACGAAGACCCGTCAGCGCGAAGCTCGGGCGACGCCGCCCCCGCGGGCTCGCGCAGCAGCGCATCGCGCGCGTGCTTGACCCCGATCGGCAACGGGGACCGTCCGGCGTCGCGGAAGATCCGCGCCGCGGGCGGCAGCAGGTCCGGCGCGGCGTCCGCGGCCCAGGCCAGGAAGGCGTCGGGCGTCGCGTCGCAGACGATCCGGCCGCGGTCCATCGCGAGCACCCGGTCAGCGTGGTGCAGGCAGCGGTCCAGACGGTGCTCGGCCAGCACGACCGCGCAGCCGTGCTCCTCGTTCAGCCGCCGCAGCAGCCAGACCAGCTCGTCGCCCGCGACCGGGTCGAGCTGGGACGTCGGCTCGTCGAGCAGGAACAGCCGCAGCGCCCCGCCCGCACCGCCGGGCGCCAGTGCGGCCCCGAGCGCGACCCGTTGCAGCTCGCCGCCGGACAGCTCGTGGGTGCCGCGGTCGAGCAGCGCCTCGATCCCGAGCGCCAGGGCGACCTCCTCGACCGCGCGCGCGATCGTCGCCGCCGGACGGCCGCGCAGCTCCAGCGGCAGCGCCAGCTCGGCCCGCACCGTGTTGAGCACGACCTGGGTCTCGGGGTCCTGGAGCACCGTGCCGACGCGCTCGGCCAGCGCAGCGGGACCGGCGTCGCGGGTGTCCTGGCCGGCGACCCGCACGTGGCCCGACAGCGTCCCGCCCTGGTGGTGCGGCGCCAGCCCGCACGCCGCCCGCAGCAGCGTCGACTTGCCCGACCCCGACGCGCCGACGAGGACCACGAACTCGCCCGGGCAGACGGTGAACGAGACGTCGACCAGCGCCGGCACCGCGGCGTCCGGGTGCAGGTAGCCGACCCGCTCGAAGGTGAGCGCGGGGGGCATCGGGGGCGGCCCGTCCGTCGGTCCCGCCCGGCCCGCCGACGGGGACGCCGGACCCGGCACCGACGGGTCTGCCGACGTGCGCGGATCGCCGGTCACGCCGACGTCCCCGTGCGGTCCAGCAGCGGCAGCAGCATCGCGAGCGGCACCAGCCCCGTCAGCGCCAGCGGCAGCACGCCGTCGGGCATCCGCAGCAGCGGGTCGGTGGTCAACGTCCCGGCCCCGGTCGTCAGCGCGACCACGGCGATCGCCACGACGACGAGCGCCGCCGCCAGGATCGACCGGTCGTGACGCGACCAGGGGACGGCGGACCGCGTCGCGCGATG
>JBAZOW010000081.1:0-12841 GCA_041648495.1 Patulibacter sp. | reverse complement strand
GACCCCGGAGCGGCCGGCGCCCGCCCCCGACCGTTCGACGCCCGAGCGTCCCCGCGCGCGCGCCGCGACGGGCCTCGCGCTCGTGTTCGAGGGGCAGCGCGACGTGGTGCCCGCGAGCGGGGCGACGATCGGTCGCAGCCGCGACTGCGACATCGTGATCGCCAGCGCCGAGGTCTCGCGCGAGCACGCGGAGATCCGTCCGGCCGACGGCGGCTGGATCGTCTTCGACCTGGGGTCGACCAACGGCGTCAAGGTCAACGGTACGCCGGTCGGCGGACCGGGCTCGGGCCACCCGCTGCGCGCCGGTGACCGGCTGAACCTCGGGACGGTCGCGATGACGGTGGAGGGCGACGGATGACCGCCCTGCCGCTGGCGGATCTGGTCGAGCCGGTCTCGGTCGCGCTGAAGTTCTCGATCGTCGGGGTCCTCTACCTGTTCCTGGCCTGGGTCGCGCGCTCCAGCGTGGTCGATCTGAGTCGCTCGGCGGCCAGTGCGTCCGGCGGCGCGACGATCGCTACGGACGGCGGATCGCGGACCTACGGGGAACCCCGGCTGCGCGTCGAGCGCGCGATCGGTCACCATCCCGGCGACGAGTACGACATCGGGACGGGCGCGATCATCGGTCGCGGCAGCCAGGTGGACATCCAGATCGAGGATCCGTACGCGTCCGGAAAGCACGCACGGCTAGCGCGACAGGCAGGGGTGGTGATCGTGGAGGACCTGGATTCGACCAACGGAACGTTCCTCAACGAGGAGCCCCTGATCGGCGCACAACCCCTGCAGCTCGGCGATCGTATTCGGATCGGCGACACCGAGTTCACCTACCTGGACGATTGAGTCAGCAGCCGACTTTGATGCTTCGCGTCGTTGAACACGCACACCGGACCGACACCGGTCGCCAGCGCCCCGCCAACGAGGATTCGTTCCTGGCGCGCAGCCCGCTGTTCGCGGTCGCGGACGGGATGGGCGGCGCCCAGGCGGGCGAGGTCGCCTCGCGGATGGCCGTCGACGCCCTCAGCGAGGGCCTGGGCACCGGCAACGGGACCGTCGCCGAGCGGCTGACCGACCAGGTCGCGACCGCCAACGCGCGGATCTTCGAGCGCTCGCGGACCGACCAGGGCGCCGCCGGGATGGGCACGACCCTGACCGCCGCCTACGTCGACACCGACGAGCTGGTCGTCGTCCACGTCGGCGACAGCCGCCTGTACCGCTGGCGCGCGGCCACGCTGGAGCGCCTGACCGACGACCACTCGCTGGTCGAGGAGCTGGTCCGCCAGGGCCGGCTGACGCCCGAGGAGGCGGCCGAGCACCCGCAGCGCTCGATCATCACGCGGGCGCTCGGACCGGAGTCCGAGGTCGCGATCGACTCCGCGGTGATGGCCGTCGAGGACGACGACCTGTTCCTGCTCTGCAGCGACGGCCTGACCACGATGGTCAACGACGACCAGATCGCCGACCTGCTCGGCAGCGCCGAGGCGCTGAGCGAGCGGGCGGACGCGCTGGTCGACGCCGCCAACGCCGCCGGGGGTCGCGACAACATCACGGTGCTGCTGTTCCGGGTCGAGGCGAGCGGTAGCGGCCCGACGGCCGGGGCCACCGCGCCGACCGCCCCGACCGAGGCTCCGCTGGTGCCCCCGACGGGCCTGGGCGGTCCGGCACCCGCGCCGACCCAGGCGACCGCGGTGATGCCCGTGGTGACGATCTCGCCGACGGGCCCCGGGACGTCCGACGGCGCGGACGCCTTCGGCGACGGTGCGGAAGGTCCGCGCGAACCGCGGCGCAAGAAGCGGCGCGGCGTCCGCGCCGGTCCGTTCGTCGTGCTGTTCCTGGTCTTCTGCCTCGGCGTCGGGGCGTTCTTCGCGTCCCAGACCGTGTACTTCATCGGCAACGACCGCGGTCTCGTCACGGTCTACCGCGGTCTGCCGTACGAGCTGCCGTTCGGGGTCAAGCTCTACACCCCGAACTACTACTCGTCGGTGCCGGTCGCCACGCTCGACGAGGCGCAGCGCGGACGGCTGCTCGACCACCGGGTGCGCTCGCTCGACGACGCGAACGACCTGGTCTCGAAACTGGAGCGGGGAGAGGTCGTCACGCCGTGACCGCCCGCAACCGCGAGGCGTTGGCCCTGCTGCCGTCGGCGCTGCTGGTGACGGCCGGGTTCACGGCGATCTTCCTCAAGCGCGACGAGTTCCTCAGCGACGCGTCGCTGGCGTACGGCGCGGCGTTCCTGGCGCTCTGCCTGATCGGGCACCTGGTGATCCGCTTCACCGCGCCCAACGCCGACCCGTTCCTGTTCCCGATCGTCGCGCTGCTGGCCTGCTTCGGGCTGGTCGAGCTGTACCGGATCGACGTCTCGTTCGCCCAGGCGCAGGCGCAGTGGTTCGTCGTCGGGCTGGGGCTGTTCGCGGTCACGATGATCGTGCTGCGGGACTACCACCAGCTCGAGCGCTATCGGTACACGATCGCGGTCGCGTCGCTGCTGTTGCTGCTGCTGCCGCGACTCCCGGTGATCGGCCAGGCGACCAACGGCGCCTACCTGTCGATCAAGATCGGTCCGCTCGCGTTCCAGGCCGCCGAGTTCGCCAAGCTCGGCATCGTCATCTTCCTCGCCAGCTACCTGCGTGACACCCGCCAGGTGCTGATCCACGGGGGCCGCAAGGTGCTCGGCGTGATGCTGCCGCCGCTGAAGCACTTCGGGCCGCTGCTGGCGATCTGGGGCACCGCGATGGTGATGCTGATCTTCATCCGCGACCTCGGCTCGTCGCTGATGTTCTTCGGCGCGTTCCTGGCGCTGATCTACGTCGCCACCGGCAAGCTGCGCTACCCGCTCGGCGGGATCGCGGCGTTCGCCGCCGGCGCCTACGTGGTCGGCGGGCAGGTCAGCCACGTCCAGGACCGCGTCGCGTCGTGGCGGCAGCCGTTCGACCCGGTGCTCTTCGGCAGCTCGTCGATCGAGCCGCGCCCGCCCGAGTTCGGCACCAGCTACCAGCTGGCGCAGTCGCTGTTCGCGCAGGCGGACGGCGGGCTGTTCGGCCGCGGCTTCGGCCAGGCGGAACTGGCGACCGCCGTCAGCGACAACGGCACGGTCACCACCTCGCTGCTGCCGGCCGCGCAGACGGACATGATCTACGCGCTGATCACCAACGAGACCGGGCTGCTCGGCGCGGCGGCGATCCTGCTCGCCTACCTGCTGTTCATCCACCGCGGGTTCCGGGTGGCGATCCTCGCCCGTGACCCGTTCAGCAAGCTGCTCGCGACCGGCCTGACGGCGGTCTTCGCGCTCCAGGTCTTCGTGATCGTCGGCGGCGTGACCAAGGTGATCCCGCTGACCGGCGTGACGATGCCGTTCATCAGTTACGGCGGTTCGTCGATCCTCGCCAACTTCGTGCTGCTCGCGTTGCTGATGCGGGTCTCCGAGGAAGCGCGGAGGCCGACCCGGTGAACAAGCCGATCCGCAACCTCTACCTGGTCGTCGTCGGCATGTTCGCGCTGCTGCTCGGCTTCACGTCGTGGTGGACGGTCTTCAACGACGAGCCGCTGCGCACCAGCGCGCAGAACAACCGCGACCTGATCCGCGCCGAGCGGGTGCCGCGGGGCAAGATCGTCGCGGCCGACGGCACGGTGCTCGCCCGCAGTGTCGGCAAGAAGTCGCGCTCGACCAGCAACCGGATCTACGAGCGTCGCTACCCCAAGGGCGCCGACTACGTGGCGCCGGTCGGCCTGAGCGACGTCAACCTCGGGCAGAGCGGGCTGGAGCGGTCGCAGAACGAGTGGCTGAGCGGCAAGGCGGTCAAGCTGGCGACCGCGGTCGACCGCCTGATCCAGGGCGACCAGCGCGGCGACGACGTGCAGATCACGATCCAGCCGAAGGTCCAGGAGGCCGCGATCAACGGGCTCGCCGGGCGGCCCGGCGCGGTCGTCGCGATGGACCCGACGACCGGACGGATCCTGGCGATGGCGTCGGTCCCCGGCTTCGACCCGAACAAGGCGATCGAGGATCCCTCCTACCGCGGCACGCTGAAGGACGGGGCGGAGTCCAACCGGACGACCCAGGGCGCCTACCCGCCGGGCTCGACGTTCAAGGTCGTGACCGCCGCGGCCGCGCTGGACACCGGCAAGTACACGCCCGACACGACGATCGACGGCAGCAACGGCCAGGTCTTCAGCGGCACGCCGCTGGGCAACTTCGGCGGCGAGAGCCCCGGCCCCGTGTCGCTGCGCTACGCGCTGACCCACTCGATCAACACCGCCTTCGGCAATGTCTCCGAGGAGCTCGGCGCTTCGACGCTGCAGCGCTACATGTCGCGGTTCGGCTTCGGCGAGCCGCCGCCGCTGGACTACCCCGCCAGCCAGCTGCGGCCCTCGGGCGCCTTCCTCGGCGGCCAGCGCGGGTTCGTCCCCGCCACCAGCCGCCAGGTCGACATCGCGCGGCTCGGAATCGGCCAGGACAAGCTCCAGGTCACCCCGCTGCAGATGGCGATGGTCGCCTCGGCCGTGGCCAACGACGGCAAGCTGATGGAGCCGCAGCTGGTCGAGAAGATCGTCGACGCCGACGGGCGGGTGCAGAAGGAGGTCGAGCCGAAGCAGCTGCGCCGCGTGATGAAGGCGAGCTCGGCCCAGGAGCTGCAGTCGATGATGGGCGACGTGGTCAACGAGGGCACCGGCACCGCGTCGGCGCTCGAGGGGATCGCGACCGGCGGCAAGACCGGCACGGCCGAGCTCGGCGACCCGGCCGACGGGATCAACGACCTCTGGTTCATCGGCTTCGCGCCGCTCGACGACCCGAAGGTCGCGGTCGCGGTGGTCGTCGAGCGCACCCCCGGTCAGGGGGGCGCCGTGGCGGCCCCGATCGCCAAGCAGGTCATGCAGGCGGCGTTGGGATCATGAGCGCTTCCACCTGCCGGACGATGACGGTGCGTAGGGGCGCGGCACGGGGCGACCGGGACCGGCATAGTGGGCTCTGCGCCCGACCCCGGGCGAACGAGGAAACGGCATGAACCGGGCGGGACAGACGATCGACGGGCGCTACCTGGTGGAGCGTCGTCTCGGCACCGGCGGCATGGCCGACGTCTTCGCCTGCGAGGACCTGCAGCTCGGCCGCCACGTCGCGCTCAAGGTGCTCCACGAGAACCTCGCGCAGGACCCCGACGTCGTCGCGCGGTTCCGCCGCGAGAGCCAGTCGGCCGCCGGCCTCCAGCACCCGCACATCGTCCAGGTCTTCGACCGCGGCGACTGGGACGGGATCCCCTACATGGCGATGGAGCTCGTCGACGGGGTGACGCTGAAGGACGTCACCCGCGACCAGGCGCCGCTCGATCCGATCCGCTCGATCGACCAGATCAGCCAGGTCCTCGACGCGCTCCGCTACGCCCACCGGCGCGGGCTCGTCCACCGCGACATCAAGCCGCAGAACGTCCTGGTCGGCCCCGACGGCGAGCTCAAGGTCGCCGACTTCGGGATCGCCCGCGCGGTCGACGACCTGCAGATGACGCAGACCGGCATGATCGTCGGGACCGCGCACTACATCGCGCCGGAGCAGGCGTCCGGCCTGCCCGTGACCCCCGCGGCCGACCTCTACGCCGTCGGCGTCGTGCTCTTCGAGATGCTGACCGGACGGCTGCCGTTCGAGGGCGACCAGCCGGTCGCGATCGCGCTGCAGCACGTCAACGACGACCCGCCCGCGGTCTCGATCGTCAACCCGACGGTCCCGCGGGACCTCGAGGACGTCGTGATGCGGGCGCTGTCCAAGAGCCCGGAAGCGCGGTTCGCCGACGCCGAGGAGTTCATCGGCGCGCTGCAGACCGTGCGGCAGCGGATCCTCTCGGGCGCCCCGGTGCCCGAGCCGGGTGCCGCTCCGGCGACGGTGCCGAGCTACGGCCCCGGCCAGCCCCAGTCGACCGGGGGCTGGATGCAACCGGCCGCCGGGATGGCCGTGCCCGCCGGGATCACCGGCTACGACGCCGAGGAGCAGGCCAAGGCCCGCAAGCGGCGCAACTGGACGTTCGCCGCCGTCGCCGCGCTGGTGCTGGCGATGGTGATCGCGCTGCTGGCCTACCTGGCCTTCGGCCGGATGGAGACCGTGCCGAACGTCAAGGGGTCGTCCTCCGAGACCGCGACCAAGCGACTCGAGGACCGGGGCTTCAAGGTGATCGTCGACGCCCGACCGGCGAAGGAGCCCGCAGACACCGTGCTGCGGTCCGATCCGGCGGCGGGACGCGAGGTCCGGCGCGGGACGAGCATCCGGATCGTGGTCTCGAAGGGCCCGTCGGCGGTGGCGATCCCCGCGGTCTCGGGCCTGGCGGAGAGCGAGGCCAAGGACGCGCTGCGGAACGCCGGCTTCACGAACATCACCGACACCACCGAATCGAGCAGCGGGATCGCCGCGGGCAAGGCGATCGCGACCGACCCCGCGGCGGGGACCAAGGTCGAGCTGTCGACGCGGATCCACCTGCGCCTGTCGACCGGACCGTCGGAGTCCGACGACGCCGTGGCGGTGCCGAACCTGATCGGCGAGTCGCGGGCCGACGCGTCGGCCGAGCTGCGAAGCCTCGGGCTCGGGGTGCGGATCTCGCAGCGCGACAGTCGCAGCGAATCGCCGGGCACGGTGCTCGCCCAGGACCCGCTGCCCCGCAGCGAGGTCGACCCCGGCGCCACGGTCACGCTGGTGATCGCCCGGCGCGCGTCCGGCAATTCCGGGACGACGACGACCACGACGACCACGACGACCACCACGCCGCCGACCACGACGACGACGAACAACGACGTCACCGTGCCGAACGTCGAGGGTAAGGCGCGGGCGACCGCCGAGCGCGAGCTCGAGGCCGCCGGGCTCAAGGTCAAGGTCACCACGACCAACGTCAGCGACCGCGAGCAGGACGGCGTGGTCGTCGGTCAGCGGCCGAACGGCGGACGCGTGTCGCGCGGGGCCGAGGTCAGCGTGCAGGTCGGGCGCTACGTGGCTCCGGCGCCGTCGGAGCAGAGCGGCAGCGGCACGGGCACCGGGGCCGGGGCGAACAGCAACAGCAGCAGCGGCACCACCGAGACGACGGCCGCCGCCACCCGCGGCACGGCCAACGACCAGCGGGAAGACGGAGAACGACAGTGACGCGCGTAGCGGTCCTCGGCGGCGGCCGGTCCTCGGAGCACGACGTCTCGTTGCGGTCCGCCGCGGCGGTCACGGACGGGCTGCGCCGCGCCGGGCACGAGGTGGTCGAGGTCGACCTCGACCAGGACGGCTCGTGGCGCCTGCGCGACGGCGAGCCGGTGACGTTGACCCCCGGCGGGGGCCTGCTCGACTGCGACGTGGTCTTCCCGGTGCTGCACGGCCCGTTCGGCGAGGACGGGTCGGTCCAGGGCCTGCTCGAGCTGCTCGACGTGCCGTACGTCGGCTCGCCGGTGCTCGGCTCGGCGGTCAGCATGGACAAGCTGGTCTTCAAGGACCTGATGCAGGCCGCGGGGATCCCGCAGGTCGACTACCGCGCGGTCCACGCCCACGACTGGCAGCGCGACCGTGACGCCGTGCTCGCCGGCCTGGAGGACCTGGGACTGCCGGTCTGGGTCAAGCCCTCGCGGCTCGGCTCGTCCGTCGGGATCGCGCCGGCCCGGACCGTCGACGAGCTGGCTCCGGCGATCGAGGACGCGCTGCGCCACGACGCGCGCGTGATCGTCGAGGCGTCGGCGCCGGGTATCGAGGCCGAGACCGCGGTGCTCGGGTCGGTCGACGCTCCCGAGGTCTCCGCGGTCGGCCAGATCGTGCTGACCAGCACCGATCCCGACGCCTGGTACGACTACGAGGCGAAGTACGTCCCGGGCGGGATGGAGCTGCGGATCCCCGCGCCGCTCAGCGACGCCGCGCGGGCGCGGGTCGAGGAGCTGGCGGCGCGGGCGTTCACCCTGGCCTGCTGCGACGGACTGGCGCGGGCGGACTTCTTCGTCGACGGCGACGAGGTCCTGCTCAACGAGCTGAACACCCTGCCGGGGTTCACCGAGACCTCGGCCTACGGCAAGCTCTGGGAGGCCAGCGGCGTGGCCTACCCGGACCTGGTCTCGCGGCTGGTCGCGCTGGCGCAGGAGCGCTTCGCGCGCGAGCGGCAGCAGCAGTTCTAGGGCCGGCGGCGCGCGGGCGCCGCCGGCACGCCTAGCGCGTGATCGCGACCCCGTCCAGCCGCACGGTGCCCGAGACGACCCGGACCTGGACCGTCGAGGACTTCGGGCGCTGCTTCGCGCGGACGATCGCGGTCCGGCCGTCCTTCCGGCCGCGGATCGTCAGCCGCTGCCAGGCGCCCTTCGACCCCGAGCGGACCTGGATCACGGCGCGCTTGGCGTGGCTGCGCACGACCAGCGTCGGGCGCCCCGCCGGGAGCGTCGTCCGCACCGTCGCGCCGCGGCGCAGCTCGGTCACCGTCCGCCGCCAGGCCAGCGGGTCGTTCCGGCGCTTGACGGTGCCGCGGATCGCGACCTGGCGGACCCGGTCGTCGAGCGGCACGACGACACTGCCGATCGTGCGGGTCACGGCCTTGCCGGTCGGCGGCGTGAGCCGGATCCGCAGTTCGACGCCGCGCGCGGTCGGCAGGTCGAGCAGCTTCGAGATCTGCGCGTTGCCGGTCGCGGCCCGGCGCCAGCGCGGCTTGCGGTCGGTCGGCACGCGGTAGTCGATCCGCCACGCCGTGGTCGCGCCGCCCGTCACGTTCCAGCGCACGCCGACGAGGCCCGTCGGGTTGCCGTCGGTGGTCACCCGCAGCCCGTCGATCCGCAGGTTGCCGACCGCGAACGAGCCGCCGCCGGACCGGTCGACGACCAGGTCGCCGCGGCCCTCCGGCTGCTTCGGCGGGTTCGGCACGGGCGACGGCGGCGGCGTCGGGCGGGTGCCGATGTCGGCCGGCGGCGTGTCGCAGTCGCGGCCGTCCGCGGCGAGCACGCAGACGTCGAGCCGGTTGGAGCGGACGTACCCCGGCGCGGTCGCCTTGATCCGCTTCCAGCCCGGCGTCGTCCAGACCAGCGCGGCCTGGCCCGCGGCGTTCGTGGTGACCGTCGCGGGGTCGGTCTCGACCGTGGCCTGGACGCCGTTCGGCGCCGTCACGACCGGGGCGACCTGGACCCCCGGGGCGGGTCGCCTGGTTCTTGACCGCGGTGACCGTCAGCGGCTGCCCGAGCGCGACGGTGAAGACCCGCTGGACCGGACCCTGGGAGGGGCCGCGCTCGACGTCCGCCGTCGGCTCGCCGATCGACCCCGGACCGTCCAGCCGCAGCAGGTCGCGGCGGCTGAAGGCGTCGTAGACCCAGAGCGTCTGGTCGTTCGGGTTGAGCTTGTACTGGCACCCGCCGACCGAGGTGTAGATCCCGTTGACCAGGATCCCCCAGTACGCGTAGGTGTTGGCGTCCTCGCGGTCCGGTCCGTACTGCTGGATGAAGAAGTCCTCGAGGCCCGGGTACCAGTAGCCGTCCCAGGCCATCCCGACGCTGCGCATCGCGTCGTCGGAGGCGGCCGTCGGCGTCGGTCCGGGCGAGGTGTGGGCCCCGTTGTTCGTCGCGTCGCAGCGCCGCGGGGTGTTGCCGTCCGAGGGGGTCGCGACGGCGTGGCCGTCGGTGCGGATCACGCCCTCGTAGAGCGTGGTGGCCCGGCCCTCGATCCGCACGCCCTGCTCGCTGGGCGCGGCGGCGGCCTGCTCGACGGCTGGTGCTCCCAGCAGTCCGACGACGCCGAGCGCGACGATCGTCGTGAAGAGTGCGGAGGCGCGCGGGGGCGCCAGGAATGAACGAGCCATGGTGTCCTTTCCCCTAGTCCCGAGGGGGCGGTTGACGTGGGCGGTCGGGGAGGTTTCCTGGCTCGCGACTGCGGGGTGGTCCTCACCTTCCCCGGGCGTGCTCTGCCCGAGTGGCTGCCGTTCGGCGTGGGGTCCCCTGGTCGCTCACAGTGGCGGGTCCGCGCCGGTCTTCCACCGGACTTCCCTGCACCACGATCCGCTGATACTGCGCAGGGACGCTAGCACGCCTGGGGACCTGCTCTGGACCTGTCTCACAGGTTCTGGTAGTGCGGGCTCCTGCTACCGTCCTTCGCGTTCCGAGCGGGGAACTCCGGTGAGAGTCCGGGGCTGACGCGCAGCGGTATGGGGGACGACCGGCTCAGAGGACCTGGAGGTTCAGGCCCTGAACCAGCCACTGGACGGAGCTTCTCCGTCTGGGAAGGCGAGCCGGGAGGACGATCCCGAGCCCGAAGATCCACTCGAACGCCACAGGCCATCCGTCTCGCGATCGACGGCGTCCGTGCCAGGTTCGGGTGTTCACCTGCGCCTCGCGTGATGTCGTCGTAGAACAGGAACAACGACATGCATGCACCAATCACCAGTCGATGGCGCGGACTCGCCGTGACCGCCGCCGCGGTCACCGCCCTCGCGGTCCCCGCCACGGCCGGCGCCGCGCCCGCCCCGCAATCCGAGATCGACGCCGCGGTCTCCGCCGGCGTCACCTGGATCGCCGACCAGCAGGACAAGATCGGCAGCGGCGCCCCCAACCCGTCGCCGACCGGCGGGCTGCCCGGGTTCAACAGCGACTGGGCGATCACCACGCTGGCCGCCGGCGGCATCAACGCCGCCGACGTCCACAAGGCCGGCGTTCCGCAGAGCCTGCAGGACCACCGCTTCGCGCAGTACCAGCCCGGGGGGAGCTACGCCAACATGGCGGCGCTGCCCGGCACCGGCGTGGCCGGCGGCTACGGTCGCGAGGCGCTGATCGCGTCGGCCGCGGGAATCCGCGTGACCACGCTCGCCGCCAACTTCAACCTGGCCGCGTCGCTCGCCAGCAAGTGGCGCGTCGCGCAGGGCGACTTCGGAGCGTTCGCGCCGAACAGCGACGGCTTCGCGCTGCTCGCGACCGAGGCCCTGCACCTGCCGAAGGGCGCGCGACAGAAGATCGTCGCCAACCTGCTGACCGCGCAGAAGACCGGGACCACCGTCGGCTCGAGCGGCCACACCCCGTTCGGCGGCTGGTCGTTCACCCCGGGCGCCAACGGCACCGGCGACATCGACATGACGGGCGCCGTGCTCTCGATGGTCTGCCAGGAGGGCATGACGCCCGCCGACCCGGCCGTCGCCAACGGCATCGACTTCCTCCACCGCCGGCTCAACCCGACCACGGGCGGCTTCGGCACCGCGGCGGAGAACTTCATCCCGGCGAACAACACGCCGTCCGCGGCGTGGGCCGTGATCGGCCTGAAGGCCTGCGGCGTCGACCCGCAGGGCCGGGAGTGGACCACCCCGAACGACCAGAACCCGATCAAGTTCCTGCTCAGCCAGCAGCGGACCGATCCGGCCGCGCCCGGGTTCGTCGGCAGCCTCAAGTACGTGCCGACCAGCGCCACCCCGGCCGCGGCCCAGGACATGAACGCGACCGAGGCGGGCATCCGCGCGCTCTCGAACTCGCGCTGGTACTCCAACCCGCCGGAGCGCAGGAACCCGGCGGACCCGCGCTGGCGCCCCGTCCCGACCGTCGCCGACGGCACCACCGTGCCGGTCGCCCTGTCGGTCGATCCGGGCAACGGCGACGTGCGCCTCTGCGGCGTCCAGATCCCCTCGGGCACCCCGCTGACCGAGGTCCTCGAGATCGCCCGGACCAGCGCGGTCCCGAGCACCTGCGTCAGCGACTGGGCGAGCAACGGCTCGACGATCACCACGATCAACGGGCAGACCGGCACGCAGTGGCGCGTGCGCTTCGCCGACGGCGCGTCGGCCGTCGCCCGTGACCAGTCGGTCGGCTTCGGCGACGTCGTCGCGCTCGAGCTGGTCCGCGAGCTGACGACCGCCGAGAGCACCGTCGACTTCGCCGTGCAGCCGCTGGCGACGATCGGCGCCGCGCGGACGGTCAGCTTCACCGCGACCGCCAACGGCACCCAGGTCCGTCGCGTCGTGGCCGCCGGCACCGACGTCGACGACTTCCTCGTCGGCCGCAACACGTGCGTCGACGTGACCCTCGACGCCGGGCAGAGCTGCGACGTCTCGGTGCGCTTCGCGCCGGGCGAGACCGGCGCGCGCAGCGCCGAGCTGTCGGTCCTCGGCGCCGCGGGCACCGCGATCTCCCCGACGGTCACGCTGACCGGCGCGGGCGGCGAGCTGCCGAAGGGCGAGCAGGGCGTTCCCGGCGTCACCGTGATCGGGCCGGTCGGTCCCCAGGGCGTCCCCGGCCCGCGCGGCACGACCGGCCGGACGGGCAAGACCGGGAAGACCGGGAAGCAGGGCAGGATGGGCGAGCAGGGCAAGACCGGCCGGACCGCGGCGGTCACCTGCCGCGTGACGGGCCGTCGGGTCCAGCGCGTGCGCTGCACGGTCAGCACCGCGGCCGGCAAGCGCGCGGCGAACGTGCGTCTGACCCGCCAGGGCAAGACCTACGCGACCGGCAAGCTGCGCGCGTCGAGCACGCAGCTGACCGCCAAGGCCACCCGCAAGGTCACGCGGGCCCGCTACACGCTGCGGCTCGGATCCGGCAAGAAGACGACGGACTTCGCCGTCCGGATCGGCTAGCCACCCGATAGCGATCGGTCGCGGCTCGACGGGCCGCGACCGATGACGCCGTCGAGGTTGAGCACGCAGTACGTGCTCAACCTCGACGGGAACGTCTACGGGAACGCGTCCACCGTCGTCCGCGAAGACGACGGGCCCCCGGCTACCCTGCCGACCCGCGGGCTGTGCGCGGCCGTCGCGGTGACTCGATCCGCTTCGCGGGTCCCTACTCTGCTCCAGGTGCCCGCGCCCGCGACCATCAGCCCGCGCCGCAGCCTGGCCGCCGCGCTGCTGGCCGGGTTGCTCCACGGGCCGGCCGAGACGCTGCCGATCTCGTCGTCGGCGCACGT
>JBAZOW010000080.1:0-12908 GCA_041648495.1 Patulibacter sp. | reverse complement strand
CGTCAGCGGTCGGCTGATCGCTCGCTCCGGCGCCGTGACGCTGATCAACGACACCGTGACGGCCGCGCCGTGCGCCACGGGCAGCGGATCCGGCCCCGACGCCGGCACCCCGCCGGCCACCGGTGCTGGCACCGGACCCTCCGCGGGCGCGCCCGGGACCTCCGGAACGCCGACCGGCCCGGGCAGCACCACGTCGCGCCCCGACGGCACCGCGACCCTGACGACGACGCCGCGCGGCGTCGCGCGGACGATCGGCCGCTACGGCACCGGCCGTTGCGTGGCTCCGAGCTTCCGGGCGCAGGTGACCGGCATCGCGATCCGCCAGGTGACCTTCTCGCGCAACGGGCGCACGTTCGCGACCCGCAGCCGTGCCCCCTACACGGCCACCGTCCGCACGGCGCGCGGCATCCACCGGTTGCGCGCCCGGGTGACGTTCACCAACGGCGCCGAGCCCGTCACGCTCTCGCTGCGCTTCCGCTCCTGCGGACCGGCGCAGGCGGCCGCCGCCCCCGGCACGCCGTCGCGCCCCGGCACGCCCGACGCCCCGTCGCGACCGGGCAGCCCGTCGCGTCCGCCCCGCACGCCGGGCGGATTCGCCGGGTGATCCGGGTGCCCGGACACGGGCGGCGACGTCCCTCGTCGCCCGTGCGCCGGCTTGCCGGCCCCCTCGTCGCGGTTGCCGTGTTGGCGAGCGCGACGCCGGCCGTCGCCGCCACGTCGTCGGCCATCTCGCCCGCTCCCGCGCTCCCCGCGACGACGAGCGCAGCACGCGTCGGTGCCGAGACGCCAGCCGATCCCCCGTCCCGGACCGCCGACCCGACCGTCGTGCTGCTCACGCCGGTCGCGGTCCGGACGGCCCCCGAGCGCGACGCTCCGCGCGTCACCACGATCGCGGCGCGCCGGCCGATCACCGGCGTCCGCACGGTGCTGCCGGTGGTCCGCCGCACGACAGACGCCACCGGCCGGCGTTGGTTGCGGGTCCGCCTGCCGGGACGCGTGCTGGGCTCCCCCGCCCCGCCCCCGCAGGGCTGGATCCTCGAGCAGGGAACGCGGTCCGGGGTCCACCCCTGGCGGATCGTGGTCGACGTCGAGGCCCGTCGGGTGACGGTCTTCCGCGACCGCGTTCGCCTGCGCAGCTTCCGGGCCGTGGTCGGCACCGCGGAGACCCCGACGCCCCGCGGCCGGTTCTTCGTCGAGGAGAACGTGCGGATCCCGTCCGACCGCACCGGTGGACCGTTCGCGCTGGCCACCAGTGCCCGCTCGAGCGTGTTGCAGGAGTTCGACGGCGGCCCCGGCCAGATCGCGTTGCACGGTCGCGACGGCATCGGCGGACGACTCGGGACCGCGGTATCCCACGGCTGCGTCCGGCTCGCCGACCGCGAGATCGCCTGGATCGCCGACCGCGTAGCCCCGGGCGCCCTGATCACGTTCGAGTGACGGGTGGCTAGCCGTCGGCCGTGATCGTCGTGCCGGCCGGCGGCACCGCGACCGGCTCGCCGGCGTCGTCGCGGGCGTTGGTCAGGGTGAAGGGCAGGCCCGCCGCGAACAGCACGCCGGGGCGGTCCATCAGCTGGAAGTGCACGTGCGGCTCGGTCGAGCTGCCCGAGTTGCCGCAGGCGGCGATCGGCTGCCCGGCGCGGACCCGGTCACCCTTCTGCACGTCGACCGACCCCTTCTGCAGGTGGGCGGCCAGGGCGTAGACGCCCGGGGCGATCTCGATCACGACGTGGTTGCCGAACAGCCGCCCGGGGCCGGTCAACTCGCGGAACATGCTCTCGAGGAACCACAGCATGAGTCCCGGCCACGAGTCGCGGGAGCGGTGGTCGCGCTCGCGCCGGTGGACCTTGACGACCGTACCGTCGGCCGTCGCGACCACCGGCCGGCCGAAGCCGGGGAACTCGTCGGGCGGGCGCGTCGCCGGGCTCCAGGCGAGCTCCGGAGCGTGCTGGCCCTCGGGCACGTGCACCAGATCAATCGCGTAGCTCTGCCCGTAGGCATGGAGCCCGTGGCTGGGAACGTCGTCGGCCGGCGAGCTCAGCGCCGACCAACGCCCCGTCACCGGCGCGCGGATCGGGAACGGCTCGGTGCGCACGGTACCGGCCCGGAAGTAGAGCACCAGGCCGACGAAGAACGTGGCGAACCCCGCCAGCGCGAGCCAGAGGACTCCCGCGACCAGCCCGACGAGGAACGCAACGCCGCCGAGCACCAGGACCGGGATCCGGACCCGGGCGGCGATCCGCGCGCTCATCGCCCGACCGCCGGGATCGTGATGGACGGCGGTACGACCCGAGCCATGCGACCACCGTACTACGACCGTGCGGAGCGCCGAGATCGTCGGACCTCCGCGCGTCCCCAGACCGCCCGGACCCCGTCCGGCCGGAGTCTGGCCTAGCCTCCCGACCGTGAGCGCGTGGTGGCAGCAGGAGGTGATCGACGGCCAGAAGCTGCCGCTGATGCTGTGCTTCCTGGCGTTCGTCGTGACCTTCGTGGTGACCCGCACGATCACCCGGATGATTCGCGCGGGCCGCGGCCCGTTCCACGACCAGGTCAGCTCCGGCGGGACCCACGTCCACCACGCGGTGCCCGGTCTGATCCTGCTGGTGGTCGGCGCGTTCCTGGCCGTCGGGTCTCCGGACGAGGGCGTCTGGCGACCGATCGCCGGCGTCCTGGTCGGCGTCGGCGTCTCGCTGGTGCTCGACGAGTTCGCGCTGATCCTGCACCTGGAGGACGTCTACTGGAGCGGCGAGGGCCGCCTGTCGGTCAACGTCGTCAGCCTGACCGCCGCCTGCCTCGGCCTGAGCCTGGTCGGCCTCTCGCCGATCGGCGCCGATCACCTGCAGGACGGCGCGCTCGTCGCCCGCGTCGGCGTCAGCGCCGCGCTGCTCGTGCACGGCGGGATGGTCCTGACCACGGTGCTCAAGCGCAAGTACCGCACGGCGCTCTTCGGCCTGTTCCTGCCGCCGGTCGCGATCGTCGGAGCGGTCCGGATCGCGCGCCCGGGCAGCTGGTGGGCGCGGCGCTTCTACGGCCCGCAGCGGCAGGCCCGCGCCGCCCGCCGCGCCGCCGCCTTCGACGCCCGCTGGACCCCGCTGATCCGCCGCTGGGACAACCTGGTCGGCGGGGCGCCGACGACGCCGTAGACCCGTTGGACGGCGGTCTGTTCCGTACGACGCACACGTCGGACCGGACGCAGCGCGTGAGCAACCAGGACGGCTGAGGGTCGCGCCGCTGCGCACACGTGGCGAGCTCCGGACGCGTGCGCAACTGCGACGATCAATCGCATGCCCCCGGTGACGGAACCGACCGCCCCCGACCCCGCCGGCCCGTCCCCGGCCGCGGCCGACGCACCACCGAAGCTGGCCCGGCTGCGACTGCTGCTGGCGTTCGCGCGGCCGCACAAGCGGATGCTGCTGCTCGGCCTGGCCCTGGCGATCGGCGCGTCGGCGACCCAGCTCGCGACGCCGCTGGTCACCCGCGACATCCTGACCGCGCTCGCCGACTCCAGCTCGATGACCAGGCCCGTGCTGCTGCTGATCGGGCTGGTCGTGGTCGGCGCCGCCGCCGGGCTGATCATGTGGATCACGCTCGGAACCGTCGGCGAGCGGATCGTCTTCGACGCCCGGCTCGGGATGGTCCGAAGGTACCTCGGCGCGACCGTCGGATCGATTGCCAAGCGGCCGACCGGCGAGCTGGTGACCCGCGTGACCTCCGACACCGTGCTGCTGCGCGAGGCCGCCGCGTCGAGCTTCGTCGGGCTGTTCAACGGCGTCGTGATGCTGATCGGCACGCTGATCCTGATGGGCGTGCTCGACCTGGTGCTGCTCGCGGGCACGGTCGCGGTGATCGCGATCGTCACCGTGCTCTTCCTCTTCCTGATGCCGATGATCGCCCGCTCGCAGGAGCGGGCCCAGGAGCACATCGGGCGGCTCGGCGGGCGACTCGAGGGCGCGGTCCGAGCCCTGCGCACCGTCAAGGCGGCGCGTGCCGAGCAGCGGATCGGCGACGCTCTGCGCCAGGACGCGGAGACGTCGCTGGGCTACAGCGTTCGCGCCATCCGCCGCGAGGCCCTGGCCTGGACCCTCGCGTGGACCGGCATCCAGGTCGCCACGATCCTGATTCTCGCCTTCGGCGCCTGGCGCGTCGACCAGGGGCACCTCGACGTGCCGAGCCTGATTGCCTTCCTGCTCTACGCCTTCGGCCTGACCGGGCCGATCATGGAGCTGACCCAGAACACCACCGCGCTGCAGGCCGGGATCGCCGCCGCCGGGCGGATCCGCGAGCTCGACGACCTGCCGCAGGAGGTCGACGTCGCGGCCGCCCCCGCCCCCGGCGCGCCGGCCCGCCGCGCGTCCCCCGACGTCGACGCCCCGGTGCTGGCGCTGGAGGACGTCGTGGTCGCCTACGGGCCCGACCGTCCCGCGGCACTCGACGGGGTGTCGCTGACGATCCCCCGGCGCGGCCACATCGCCCTGGTCGGCCCGTCCGGTGCGGGCAAGACAACGTTGCTCTCGCTGCTGCTGCGGTTCCTCGAGCCGCAGGCCGGCGAGCTGCGGCTCGACGGTCGCCCCTACGCGTCGCTGACCCACGACGAGGTCCGCTCTCGCCTGGCCTACGTCGAGCAGGAGACGCCGGTCGTGCCGGGCACGATCCGCGAGAACGTGACCTTCGTCCGACCCGACGCGACCGAGGACGAGACCTGGGCGGCGCTGCGCGCGGTCCACCTGGCCGACCACGTCTCCGGGCTGCCCGAGGGGCTCGACACCCCACTCAGCGATACGTCGGTCTCGGGCGGCCAGCGCCAGCGGATCGCGCTGGCCCGCGCGATCCTGCGGGCACCGGACGTGCTGCTGCTCGACGAGGCGACCGCGCAGATCGACGGCCTGACCGAGCGCGCCGTTCACGACGTGATCGGCGAGCTGTCGCAGCGCGGCGCGGTGGTCACCGTCGCCCACCGACTCTCGACCGTGGTCGACGCCGACCAGATCGTCGTGCTCGAGGCCGGCCGGGTCCGCGCGACCGGCACCCACGGCGAGCTGCTCGCCCAGGACGACCTCTACCGGCAGCTGGTCGAGGCGCTGCGGATCGCGGACGCCCCGGCCGACGCGACCGAGGCGTCGCCGTTGCCCCGCGCACCAGGACGGCACGATCCGCACGCCGCTTCAAGACTGACCGACTAAGTAGGAATCACTACCCTCAAAGTATGAAAACCACGGTCTCGGAAAAGGGCCAGGTGACGATCCCCAAGGCGCTGCGTGACCGGCTCGGGATCCGCCCCGGCGAGATCCTCGACTTCGAAGCGGAGAACGGACGCCTGGTCGCCACCAAGCGCGGCGCTCGAGATCCGTTTGCGGACGCCTTCGGGGTGCTCGACATGCCTCGCGGCACGGATGCCGTGATCGACGAGTTGCGCGGCAGCGCATGATCACCGCGGTCGACACGAACGTCCTCCTGGACGTCTTCGGCGCCGACGCCGCGCGGGCGGCACCCGTGACCGGGTCGTCCCCGACTTCGTGATCGGTGCGCACGCCGCGATCCGCGCTGATCGCCTGCTGACCCGGGACCGCGGCTTCTACCGCGAGCGCTTCGGCGAGTTGCGGATCGTCGACCCGAGCGCCTGATCGGATCCGGGCCCGAGACGCGCAACGGCCCGGTGGACGCGTCCACCGGGCCGTTGACGTTCGGATCGACCGTCGGTGACGGCCCCGCGCTCTACGGCACCGCGACCGTCAGCGTCAGCGGATCGAGCGCTTCGCCCGCCGTGTAGAAGCCGGCGAACGCCTCGACGCCTGCGGCGGTCAGCGTGGTCTGCACGCCGCTCCAGCGGACGGCGCCGTCGCTGAAGCCGCGCGTCCCCGTGCCCATGTCGATGTCGGCCAGGCGGACGTTCGGGTACTCGACGATCTGCCCGCTGTCGAGCCGCTTGCTCAGCATGTCCACGTAGAGCCCGCCGACGCCGCTCGCCGGGGCCTCGATCCGCGGGTTGCACAGCCACAGCCGCAACGCAGCCGCTTCGCCGGTGCCCCACTTCTCGAAGTAGACCGATCCACGGAACGCCGCCGAGAGCGCCCCCTGGGCGTCGTACGCGGTCACCGCGGAGACGCCGAACAGGAAGCCGCCCGTGGCGCTGGCCGCCGCGCCGTTCGACGGCACGATGCTGCCGCCGTTGCCGACGTAGTTGCGGAACGACTGCCGGAGGCCCCAGTCGAGCACCCGGGTCTGGGTGGCGGCGTCGCCGGGCAGCACCCCGCAGGCCACGGAGCTCGGCGGTGGCGTCGGAGCGACCGCGCCGCCGGGTGCCGGCGCACCGGGCGTCCCCGGAGCGGTGTTCGCCGCCCCCGGCACCGCCAGCTTCACCTGCGAGGACGCCCGCGCGAACGTGCCGGCCCGCAGGCCCTTGACACCGAGCTCGCGCCCCAACGCCCGCGCCGTCGCGGCCGTCAACCGCCAGCTGCGCGTCGCGGTGCGCGCGCTCCCGCCCGTGGTGTCGATCTGCAGGCTCGTCGTGCCCAGCGTGAACAGCGTCTGGGCGCGCTTGCCGTCGAGACGGCCGGTCACCCGCGACTTCCTGCCGCTCAGCTGCACCCGCAGGGCGGTCAGCCGCACGGTGCTCGACCCGC
Source organism: Patulibacter sp. (assembly GCA_041648495.1). Classification (GTDB taxonomy): domain Bacteria; phylum Actinomycetota; class Thermoleophilia; order Solirubrobacterales; family Solirubrobacteraceae; genus Patulibacter. The sequence goes on along the minus strand of JBAZOW010000080.1, from coordinate 6,291 downwards.
GCCGCAGCACGAGCCCGTCGATGTTCGCGTGACGCAGCTCGCTGGACTTCGCCGCGCCGCCGCCGGTGACCGGGATCCGCACGCCCGCCTTGCCGCGCTTGGCGTCACCGAGCGTCGAGACCCGGACCTTCGCACGCTGCAGCGTCCGGTAGGCGGCGCCGCCGGGCTTGACCGTGGTCGCGCCCTCGCGCACGGCGATCGAACCGGTCGGCGCCGTCGCGGCGGTGGCGGGGCTCGCAGCCCCGAGGCCGGCCGCGCCGAGCACCACCAGCGTCGCACCGCCCGCGAGGCGGGTGACGGAGTTCCTCATCTTCTTGCTCCTTCGCACGGGGCGCGATCGTCAGTTGCGCAGGAACGAGCGGCGGACCCAGGCGATCGTCGCACCGGGATCCTCGGACGCCTGCAGCAGCCGGTCGGGGTCGGCGACGTAGATCCGCTTGTTGCGCGCGGCCTTCGTCGGCTTCCAGCCGACCTTGTTGCGGAAGAACTTCTGGATGCTCGGAATCGACGACTGGTTGCCGTGCGGCACGACGATGATCACGTCGGGGTTGCGGCGCAGGACCTCCTCGTCGCTGATCGGCGCGAAGCTGCCGGGCGTACCGGCGGAGAACGTCGCCTTCATCCCCTGGGTGAGCAGCCGACCGCCGGCCGCGGAGACCACGTCCCCGCCCCAGCTGTTGGGCAGGAACGCGACCGTGTTGCGCCCCACGCCGAGCACCACCAGGACGGACGGGCGGGACCTGATCCCGGCCTTGGACGCCCGGATCCGCGCGTCGATCTGCTTGATCAGCCGGTTGGCCGACGCCTGCGACTTGCCGAGCCGCGTGGCGATCCGTCGCACCGCCGGAGAGACGTGCTGCACCCGGAACGGCTCGAGGTTGTCGACCACGGCGATCCGCTGCCGCCGGATCGACGCACTGCCGCTGCGCCAGTTCGCCGACGAGAGCACCAGATCGGGCTTCATCCGGATCAGCGTCTCGAGGTTCGGCCCCGCCGGATGCGAGAGCTTCAGCCGCGGAACGCCCCGCAGGCCCGCCACCGCGGGGATGTAGTTGTAGCCCGCGCCGACCGCGATCGGTCGCACGCCCAGCCGCGCCGTGACGTTGCTGGTGAACGGCGTCAGGGTGACGACCCGCTTCGGCGCCTTCGCCGCGTCCGCGGTGGCGAGGCCCGGGCCGCCCGCGAGGGCCGCGAACGCCAGTCCGAGCCCGAGCAGTGCGGTCGCCGCGCGCACGCGACCCCGAGGACGAGCGCCGGTGATCAGCGCCTCCCCGGTCGTGATCCGCACCGCGGTTCCCGGTGCTCCCTCTACGTGCTCGCGATTCCGGCTCATTAGGGTTCCCGAATATACAGACGATCGCGCGGCGCCGAGCCGCGGACGGCGCCCGGCGTTCGGGCACCCTCATCCGGAGCCGCGTAGAGGCTCAGGACTCCGCGGTCCGCACCCGGGCCGCGGGGATCACCAGCGGCGTGCCGGTCTCGGGATCGGGGATCACCCGGCAGCGCAGACCGAAGACGCGCTCGACCAGCGCGGCGTCGACGATCTCGCCGGGCGGACCCTCGGCGACGATCGCCCCGTCCCGCATCGCGATCAGGTGCGTGGCGTAGCGGCAGGCGTGGTTGAGGTCGTGGAGCACCGCGACCATCGTCGCCCCCTGCTGCTCGTGGAGCGTCGCGCAGAGGTCCAGGACCTCGATCTGGTGGGTGATGTCGAGGTACGTCGTCGGCTCGTCGAGCAGCAGGATCGGGGTCTCCTGGGCCAGCGCCATCGCCAGCCAGACCCGCTGGCGCTGTCCGCCCGAGAGCTCGTCGACCGGCCGCTCGGCGAGCGCCTGCACCCCGGTGGCCTGCATCGCCGTGTCGACCGCGCGGGCGTCGTCGCCCGACCACTGCCGCAGCAGGCTCTGGTGCGGGTAGCGCCCGCGCGAGACCAGGTCGGCGACGGTGATCCCGTCGGGAGCGATCGGCGACTGCGGCAGCAGGCCCAGCCGCCGCGCGACCTCCTTCGACGGCAGCGAGCCGATCGCCTGACCGTCGAGCACGACCTGCCCGGCCTGCGGGCGCAGCATCCGCGCGAGCGCCCGCAGCAGCGTCGACTTGCCGCAGGCGTTCGGTCCGACGATCACCGTGAACGAGCCGTCGGGAATCCGCACGTCCAGGCCCTGCGAGACGGTGCGGGCCTCGTAGGCGAGCGTCAGGTCGTCGGCACGCAGCCGACCGTCGCCCGCGCCCGGCCGGTCGCGGGCCGCCCCGTCGCCGCCGGCCCCGGGCCCGTTCCCGCTACGACGTCGGTCCCTCACCGGCCACCGCCTTCTCGATGACCGGCGTCACGTTCTCGATCGCCCACGGGATCGAGAGCGGGGTCGGCGCGCCCTGGGCCTGCGCCTGGATGATGTCGAGCGGGGCGAAGCCGCCGTTCTCGACGGTGTCGAACGCCTTGAACCCGGGCTGGCTCGTGAACGTCTTGCGCACCGCCGGGGTGTTGAACCACGCGATCAATGCGTCGGCCTGCAGCTCGCCGATCCGCTCGAAGCTCAGGTCGACGAAGAACTGCTCCCCCGCGACGATCTTCCGCTGGCCCTCCGAGAGCTGCATCCCGATCGACTCCATGAACTGCACCCGCAGGTCGTTCGGGGCGTAGACCGAGAGCTGGCTGGCGTCCCGGGCGGCGACGAACGAGAACGTCTTGTCCTGCAGGTCGGGGTGGTCCTCGCGCGCCTGGTCGACCGCTGCGTCGGTCTGCTCGATCAGCGCCTGGGCCTCCTCCGGCTTGCCGAGCGCGGCGCCGATCAGCTCGGCCTGCTCCTTCCACGGCGTCAGGTACGCACCGCGGCCCTGCAGGTAGGTCACGGTCGGCGCCACCTGCTCCAGCTTGGCGTAGTCCTCGGCGGTCACCCCCGACTGCACGGCCAGGATCAGGTCCGGGTCGAGCTTGATGATCTCCTCGAGCGGCAGGCCGTCGGTGAACTTGAGCAGCTTCGGCTTCTCGTCCCCGAACCGCTCGGCCGCCCACGGACCGACGCCCTTCGGGAAGTCCGGGCCGATGTCGAACGTGCCGACCGGCTTGACCCCGAGCGCCAGCGCGACGTCGGCGTCGCTCCAGCCGATCGTGACCACGCGCGGCGGCGCCTCGTCGATCGTCGCGGTCCCGAACGCCCCGCGGACCGTCGCCGGGAACCCGCCGGGACCGTTGGTCACCGCCGGGGCGTCCGCGGCGGCCGCCGGCTCGTCGTCGCCGTCGTCCCCACCGCAGGCGGCCAGGATCAGGGTCGTGGCGACGAGCAGCAGGACGAGCAGGGCGCTCCACGCCCGGCGCTGCCGCACGTCGAGCGTCGAGGAGGTGTGGGAAGGGGTCATAGGGGGGTCCTCGTGGTCGTGGTTGGTGACGCGGCGTCAGCGACGCGCGCGCCGTTCGAAGGTCAGGAGCCAGATCAGGTAGCCGCCGCCGAGGACGCCGGTGACGACGCCCACCGGCAGCGGCGTGTCGCCGAAGGCCCGTTGGCCGAGCAGGTCCGACAGCGCCATCAGCACCGCACCCGTCAGCGCGGCCAGCGCCACCGACGGACCGCCCGAGCGGGCCAGGCGGCGGGCGATCTGCGGGGCGGCGAGCCCGACGAACAGCACCGGACCGGCCGACGCCGTGGCCGCACCCGCGAGCGCGACGGCGATCAGCAGCAGCACCGCACGACTGCGCTGGATCGGCACGCCGAGCGCCTGGGCGGCGTCGTCGCCCATCTCGAGGATCCGCAGCTGGCGGTCGCGGACCAGGGCGATCGGCAGCAGCACCAGCAGCGCCAGCGCGACGATCCGCACGTCGCCCCAGCTGCGGTCGTGCAGGCTGCCCGTCAGCCAGACGAAGGCCTCGGTCGCGTCGCGGATGTCCGCCCGGGTCAGCAGGTACGAGGTCGCGGCGGACATCACCGCCGCGGCGCCGATCCCCACCAGCAGCAGCCGGTAGCCCTGGACCCCGCTGCCCTTGCGGTGGGCCAGCAGGTAGACGAGCCCCGCGGTGCCGAAGCCGCCGAGCAGCGCGGAGATCGCGGTCGCGGTCGGCCCGCCGCCGAGCACCGCGATCTGCAGCACCGCCGCCGCGCCCGCGCCCTGGGTGAAGCCGACGATGTCCGGGCTGGCCAGCGGGTTGCGGGCGACCGACTGGAGGATTGCGCCGGACGCACCGAGCGCCGCACCGGCGAGCAGGGCGGTCAGCGCCCGTGGCAGGCGCGTCTCCTGGACGACCAGCCGGGTGCTGCCCTCACCACCGCCGAGCAGCGCCTCGATCACCTCGCCCGGGCTGTAGCTGATCGTGCCGGTCGCGACGCTCAGGATCAGCACGGTGGCACCGATCAGCCCCAGCAGGACGCCGATCACCACGCCGCGCGGGCGGACCAGCAGCGTGGCCGCGCCGATCGGCACGCGCCACCGCCGGCCGATCACCGCGCCGCGCGGGGGCGTCGGAGCGTCGGTCACCGAGGCGCTCACAGCTGGGCCACCCGTCGCCGACGGACGATCGCGATGAAGACCGGGGCACCGATGATCGCCGTGACGATCCCGACCTCGAGCTCGCCGGTCGGGGCGGCGACGCGTCCGATCACGTCGGCGCCGACCAGCAGGATCGCGGCGAACAGCATCGAGACCGGTACGACCCAACGCTGGTCGGGACCGACCAGCGCCCGCGCGACGTGCGGCACGGTCAGCCCGACGAACGCGATCGGTCCGGCCGCCGCGGTCGCGGCGCCGCAGAGCAGGGTCACGCCGAGCGCCCCGAGCAGCCGGGTCCGTCCGATCGACACGCCGAGCCCGCGCCCGACGTCGTCGCCCAGCGCCAGCGCGTTCAGCGGTCGCGCCAGCAGCAGCGACAGGGCCAGGCCGACGACGATGAACGGTCCCAGCTGCTCGATCACCGAGGTCCCGCGTCCGGCCAGCGAGCCGACCTGCCAGAAGCGGAACTGGTCGAAGACGCGCGGGTTGGTGATCGTGATCGCCGAGACCACGGAGAGCAGCGCGAAGGTCACCGCCATCCCGGCGATCGCCAGCCGCACCGGGCTGGCCGACCGACCGCCGGCGGCGCCGATCCCGTAGACCAGGACCGCCGCCGCGCCGGCCCCGAGGAACGCGAACCAGACCTGGACCGACGGGTCGCTCGTGCCGAACGCGGCGAGCGAGATCACGATCGCGGTCGCCGCGCCGGCGTTGACGCCGAGCAGCCCGGGGTCGGCGAGCGGGTTGCGGGTCAGCGCCTGCATCAGCGCGCCGGCGGCGCCGAGCGCGGCCCCGACGGCGATCCCGAGGATCGTGCGGGGGATCCGCTGGTCCTGGACGATGCCCGCGTCGTCGCTGCCGTCGGGACGGAAGACGTAGCCCCAGACGTCGGCCAGCGGCAGGTCCTTGGCCCCGACGCTGATGCTCAGCGCCGCGACCACCACCAACAGGGCCCCGGCCGCCAGCAGCAGCGGAATCCGCAGCGCGACCGCACGCGCCTCGCGTTCCGGGACCGTGACCATCCGTTAGTTGAGGCGCGCGTCCAGGCTGCTGATCTCGCGCTCGACCCGGGTCCGCATCGCGCCGCCGAGCGGCAGCGACAGGCGCAGGTTCGCCGCGTGCCGGGCCCGCGAGAGGTCGCCGTGCAGCGTGTAGGCGTCGACCAGCTCGCCGAGCACCGCGAAGCCGACCTCGTGGGCGCAGAGCCAGCGCAGCCGCGACGGCGCCTCGTCGGCGGCGACGACGCGGCCGCGCTCGTGCGGGTCGAGCACCACGACCTGCTCCTCGTCGGCGTGCGCGACCAGGTAGCTGCCCCCGCCGCCGACCGGACGTAGGGCGATCCCGGCGCGGCGGGCGACCTCGGAGTAGATGATCGCGAGGATCAGCGGGTGCCCGGTCGCCCGTTCGAGCACGGTGTCGAGCATCAGGTGCTCAGGCGCGAACTTCGTGCAGGCCCGGAACCCCGCCGCGCCGTCGATCAGGTTGCGGCAGGCCAGCGCGTCGCGCATCGGCTGCCCCGACGCCCGCTCCGCCAGCTCCCCGGCCAGGTCGTCGAGACGGGCGAGCGCCAGCTCGGGGTTGGTCGGCTGGAACTCGGCGGTCAGCGCCAGGCCGAGCTCGTCGAAGACGGGGCAGGGCTCGGCGGCGAGCGCGCGGAACGACGGGATCATCGTGCCCCGCCCTCGTGCGAGCCGCGCCGGGCGCGGGTGGCTCCGCCGCGCCGGAGGCCGGTGGCGCAACGATCGTGGAGATTGCCGATGATGTCCATGCGGGCGATTCCTCTGGTCATCCGTTCGTGCGGGTACCCGAAGA
>JBAZOW010000079.1:0-12919 GCA_041648495.1 Patulibacter sp. | reverse complement strand
TCTCGATGAGATCGTGGGGGCGGGGGGGGTCGGGGGCCGAGAAGGTCGTTGACCGGATCCGAAAGCCAGGCTGGTGGCCTGACTGAGGATCCGGGTGACGATATCCGATGGTCAGCGGCCGCCATGGACCGCGAGGACATCGAGAGCGACCCCTAGAGGACACCAAGGTCACCGGGACGTTACGCCAACCCGCGGGAGATACCATCGTTCGTCGTGTCGATCGCCGCCGATCCCGTGCTCCACCGCATCGCCCGCTTCTGGGACGCGCGCGGCCGGGAGGACGCCCGCCGCTACTCGGTCCCCGGCGGGCTTCCGACCGACGAAGCGGCGTTCGCCGCCTCCGGCGAGGCGCTGGTCGACGCGCTCGGCGGGCTGGTCGGCTGGACCCCCGACCCCGCCGACACCGTGATCGAGGTCGGCTGCGGTGCCGGGCGGATCAGCGGCGCGCTCGCCGGCCGCGTCGCCCAGGTCGTCGCCTACGACATCTCGCGCACGATGCTGGCCGCCGCTCGCGACCGGTTGCCGCAGCTGGCCAACGTCGCCTGGCGCCACGGCCACGCGGGCGACCTGGAGGCCGAGCCGGAGGGCGCGGCCGACGCGGTGCTGCTGATCGGCGTGCTGACGCACCTGCCGGAGCCCGAGGATCTGGTCCTGGCGCTGGAGCAGGCCGCCCGGGCGATCGTGCCCGGGGGCGTCGTGCTCTTCGACCTGCGCCTGGTCTTCGATCCACTGCGTCTGCCCGGCGAGGACCCGGTGCCCCCCCACGTCGCCCGCCATCCGATCTGGCAGGGCCGCCCGTCGGAGCTCGAGACCGTCGCCGCCATCGCCCAGCAGGCGGGCCTGGAGATCGAGCGGATCGCCGGGTCCGAGACCGGGCGCTGCCTGGTGCTCACGCGGCGCCTTTAATAGGAGGGAGCGCCGCGCTGTCACTGCTGCCGGAACCGGACGATCACGGCACCGGGTCGACGGCTCGTGACCACGACCGTCGAACGCACCAGCAGCGGTGTGTCAGACATGAAACACGGCAGCCGGCACCGAGGTTTGACCACCAATTGAGTTCTAGATCGCGCCAGAGAGTCAAAACCCTCCGGCGCGATCGGCACTCAGTTGGTTGCAGACGCGGCCAGAGAGATCACGACCGTCTGAACCGCACCTGACGATTCGACGGATACGGACTTCGGCTTCTGCACCGTCACTGCGATGCCGTTGTTCTGAACGCGCGCAGCGACTGGCCCACTTGCCGTATTCACGGTCACCGCGGACACACCGTCAGGAACTGCTCCCCAGACCGTCGTTCGACCATCGCCTGAAGCGGAGAACGCGAGGCGCGGCTTGTCGGCGTACCCAGCCGTATCAGCACACGTGACGATAGCGCCAGGGCCAGCATCGTCAAACGCCCGCCCGATGCACGTCAGCGTGGCACCAGCAATTAGGTACACGTCGCTATTCGGACCAACTGCGCGGGCCTTCGTCGCATTGCCCGTCTCCAGGCTCGCAAGCGCTTCGACCGCTGGCGGCAACTTTACGGCCTTCGATGCCAATGCCCGGAAGTCCCCGCCCAGAAGTCCAGCACTATCCGAGCCGGTCTCAGCAGCCAATCGAGCAAGGAGGGGATCGCCGGACGTAAAGTACGGCTGGTAGATCGGGTCGCAACTTCCCAGGCCGTTTACGGCAAGCCCGGCGAGCGTGTGATTCGCCCCGCCGTTCGTGTGAGAGACCCACGCATGGCGGCTTGTGCCGATGGGGGCATGACAAAACGAGTACCGATTCGTGTTCGTCCCACATCCACTTCCATAAATTCCAGCCGTTGGATCGGCCACGACCGAGTCGCCGACCGTTGCGCAGACCGCAATTGCGTTCACGCCCATCAAATTTCTGTTGAAGTTGTAGAGGCGCTTGATCCCCTGAGCGCACGGGGCAAATCCGCCGGCGACCAGCGTATTGCAGTACCCCCACGAGTCGGCCCGGGCCTGCTTGGGTGCTCCGAGCGTCGTTGCGACGATCGCCATGGTGATACCGATGGCGAGGATCGCACTTATTGCCCGGTTCCGCAGGCTATTCCAAGTCATCATTCTTCTCCTAGGTCTCTTGTAATCGACGCCGCGAGCTTACGGACACTTGACCGTTTTTACAAGATTCCGTAGGGAAACGCGAGGACTTCTATACGTCGTGGGGACTGATTCGGGCCCTCGTACGGACTGGCTATAATGCTGGACAATGCATCGAACCCTTCGCGCGACGCTCGCTGTCCTCGCCGCGGTGGTCCCGCCCACCGCTGCATCAGCCGCAACGCCGACCACGGATACCGTCCCGCCCGAAGTTGTGCGCGTTCTGCGGGACTGCCGCGATCACCGGGACACGATCACGATCCGGCTCGACCCCGCGCAGCTGCTTGCCGTGTACCGGGAGTACCGGCGGGGTGGAGCACTGCGCACGACGTGCGGTCTGGCCGTCAGCAGTCGGTATACCGGCCGGCACGTCCGCCCTCGTGATGCGCAGCCGAAGGCCGTCATCGACGACTGCGTGCGCGGTGCCGGCGCGCTTTCCGGGCGATACAGCCTCCGCGCACTGCGGCGGGCCTACGCCGCTCTCGATCGCCAGCAACGAACCGAGACCCGTTGCCCGGTTGGGATCAGCAGTCAGTACAACGCAAGTCGGCCGGCTGGGTCCAAAGCGCTGTTGCCGCCGCGTCCATCGCGGATGCCATCGGCCGCGCCGGCCGGCACCGCCGAAAGCACCGAACGCGCGCTCTCGCGGTACCTCGCCGTGTTCGCACGGCCACGCACCGACAAGGATGTCGTACCGACCTGGGCGGCTGGTCTGCTCTCGCTCGACACCAAGCCCGAAGGCGCATCGCTCGCGCGGGCGCTGGGCACGAGGGGCGACCTCGTCGTGGTGCCGGCCGCCGAGGGGTATGCGGTCGCACTGCGCGCCGCCCCCGGCGCGGTCGCGTCCACGTTCATCTCGAATCGAACGAGTGTGCCCCCTCTCCAGACCGCAGTCACGCGTGCCGTGGGCGGCCTCAAGGTCTGGGCTCCGGCCTTCGTGGGGATGCACCGCGTGCGGCTCCTCGACAGCGACGGCCGCTGGCGATCGGTGTCGCTCGCCGGCGACGCGATCGAGCTGACGCTGCGGAAGATCCCGATGATCCTCACGTACCTCGACAAGAACGACGTCTTGCACTACTCCGACTTCAACTACGCCACCGGTGGTCAGGTCCCGGCACCCCGAAGCTGACACGCTCGCCTGGTCCTCCTGCCGAGCGGCTGGAGGACCGACGCGCACGAGCGACGAATTGGTCCCCGGATGCTGAGCGGTCGTTCAGAGCAGGCCGCTGCGGCGGAACCAAAACGCCATGCCGGCGAACAGCGCGGCCATCGCGACGATCAGGCCGAAGAACCAGGTCAGGTTGTCCTGCCCGGGGACCTGCACGTTCATGCCCCAGAGCGATGCGACGAACGTCAGCGGCAGGACGATCACGCTCATCGCCGTCAGCACGTTCAGGGCACCGGACTGCTGGTGCGCGAGCACCGACTCGTTCGAGCTCTCCAGCGCCTCGGAGACCTCCTTGAAGTTCTCGAGCATGTCCCAGATCCGCTCCGACGCGTCCTTGATGTCGTCGAAGTACAGCTCCTGGTCCTCGACGAGGTAGCGTCCGGCCGCGTTCAGCTCCTGCAGCGCCGTTCGCTGCGGACGGACGATCTTGCGGAAGTTGATGATCTCCTGCTTGGCGTTGGAGATGTCGCGGACGATCTCCTTCGAACGGCCCTCGAAGATGTCCTCCTCGAGCTGCTCCAGCTTGTTGCCGATCTTGCGCAGCATCGGGAACGACGCGTCCACGCACTCGTCGACGATCCGGTAAACGAGGTAGCCAGGACCCTTGGCGAAGTGCCGGTCCCGCTCGTCGTCGCGCTGCTCGACCCGACTGAACAGGTACTCGATCGTCCGCAACGGCCGGTTCGGGATCGTGATCACGTAGTCCGGGCCGATGAAGACGTCGAGCTCGACGGCGTTCAGGCGGCCGACGGTCTTGTCGTAGTCGGGGAAGTGCAGGACGACGAAGATGTAGTCGTCGTAGACGTCGACCTTCGGGCGCTGGTTGCGCGACGCGACGTCCTCGTAGTCGAGCGCGTGGAAGTCGAAGTTCTCGCGCAGCCAGGCGAACTCGAGACGGCCGGGCCGCTGGACGTTGATCCAGCGCAGGCCGTACGCCTCGACGACGTCGATCTGGGGGGTCGTGGGCTCTTCGGCCCGGACCGGCGGAGGTTCAGGGGCGCGGGTGCCGAAGCCGAACCGGGGACGGGGAAACGCCGGCATACGGACTGAGGGGTTCGTCAAGGGTGGCCAGCACGATGAGTGGAGTGTACCCGTCGGGACAGGTGCTATCGTTGCCAGCGGACAACAGATGAGCACATCCAGAGGGGGGGAGGGACTGGCCCGTTGAACCCCCGGCAACCATCGCGAACACGCCGACGCGAAGAGGTGCCAATTCCAGAGAGATGTGTGGCTGAACCCGTACCGGACCTTCGCCACACCCTTTTCGGCGAAGGCCCAACCGGAGTTCTCCCCATGTCTGCCACCGCTCTCTCCTGCCGCGAATGCGGCAGCGAGTACCCGCTCGAAGCGCACTTCGTCTGCTCGAAGTGCTTCGGTCCGCTCGAGGTCAAGTACGCCGCGCACCCCTCGGCAGGTGACCCCGAGGCGATCAAGCGTCGGATCCAGGCCGGCCCGCGGGACATCTGGCGCTACGCCGACTTCCTGCCCGTCGACCGGGTCCCGGCTCTCGCGCCGTCCGGTCCGGGCGGCAGCGCCGGCTTGGAGGGCCTGCCCGCCGGCAGCACCCCGCTGGTCCGTGCCGATCGCCTGGCCGAGCGGCTCGGGTTGCGCGAGGTCTGGGTCAAGAACGACGCGGCCAACCCGACGCACTCGTTCAAGGACCGCGTCGTCGCCGTCGCGGCCGCCCGGGCCAAGGAGCTCGGCTTCACGACGCTCGCCTGTGCGTCGACCGGCAACCTCGCCAACGCCGTGGCCGCCGCCGGAGCCGCGCTCGGCATGCCCGTCTACGTCTTCATCCCGGCGGACCTCGAGGAGCAGAAGATCCTCGCGACCGGGATCTACGGGGCGAACGTCGTGACCGTCCGCGGCAACTACGACGACGTCAACCGGCTCTGCACCGAGGTCGCCGGCGAGCGTCCCGACTGGGCGTTCGTCAACGTCAACATGCGCCCGTACTACGCCGAGGGCTCCAAGACCCTGGCGTACGAGATCGCGGAGCAGCTCGGCTGGCAGACGCCGGACCGGATCGTCGCTCCGATCGCCTCGGGCTCGCTGTTCACGAAGATCGGCAAGGGCTTCCAGGAGTGGATCGACCTCGGGCTGCTGGCCGACGGCAGCACGGTGCCCGTGATGAGCGGCGCGCAGGCGACCGGCTGCAACCCGGTGGCTGCCGCCTTCCAGGCCGGTCAGGACGTCTGTCGCCCGGTCAAGCCGGACACGATCGCCAAGTCGCTGGCGATCGGCAACCCGGCCGACGGTCCCTACGCGATCGAGCTGGCGCGCCAGACCGAGGGCACGATCACCGACGTCACCGACGACGAGATCAAGGACGGCATCCGCCTGCTCGCCGAGACGACGGGGATCTTCACCGAGACCGCCGGCGGCGTGACCACGGCGACGCTGAAGAAGCTCGCCGACGCCGGAGCGATCGGCGGCGACGAGCGGGTCGTGATCGTGATCACCGGCGAGGGCCTGAAGACCCTCGACGCGGTCCGGGGCACCTTCGAGTGCAACGAGATCGACCCCAGCTTCTCGCAGTTCGAGTCCAACGTTGAAACCCGTACGGAGGTGACGGTCTGATGGCCGCAGTCACGATCAAGATCCCGACGCAGCTGCGTGACGCCACCGGAGGCGAGGGCACGATCAAGCTCGAGGCCACGACCGTCGGCACCGCGCTCGAGGCGCTGTTCACCGCGCATCCCGAGCTGCGCTCGAGCCTGACCGACGACAACGGCGACCTGCGCCGCTTCGTCAACGTCTACCTGGACGGCGAGGACATCCGCTACGGCGAGGGCGTGTCCACGCCGGTCGCCGATCGCCAGGAGCTGCAGATCCTGCCGGCCGTCGCCGGCGGCTGCTGAGCCACGAGCTCGCGACCGCGCTCGACGCGGTCCCCCGAGATCGTCCGAAGTCCCGAGAGCCCGTCGCCGACGGGCTCTCGTCGTTCAGTGACGGTCCGCGGACGCGGCCCCGACCGGGACCTCGTCCCGATCCGGCGTCGCCGGACGCTGCTCGGGCCGCCACGCCTCGTCGGCGGCGGGCGGAGCGGTCGGCGGGGGCTCCGCCGTGCGGGACGTCCTGCGCCGTGCCCACTCCATCGCCGGCTTCTCGAGCAGGCTCCAGCTGAGCATCGCCAGCAGCGTCGACGGCACCAGCACCGCGACGCAGGCGCCGAGCAGCGACGGGGGCCACCACTCGAGCGAGCGCAGCACGAAGATCACCGGGAAGTGCCACAGGTACAGCCCGTAGGAGAGCTTGCCGTACCACTGCAGGGGACCGCGGGAGAAGACCACCTCGCCCGGGATCCGCGCGAGCGCGACGCCGGCGATGATCATCGCCACGCCGATGCTGGCCGGGGTGTCGACGATCACGTCGCGCAGCATCGGCGTGAGCAGGCTGTAGCCGCGGACGATCGCCTCGGCCAGCACCAGCGCGGCGCCGCCGATCACGAGAGCGTAGGCGACCCGCGGGCGGCTCGGACGGCCGTAGACCAGCACCGCGGCGAGCATCCCGGCCGCGAACGAGTTCAGCCGGCCGAGCAACGAGTCCTTGAGCGGCGAGTGGTTGGGCCCGTTGATCGCGCACTGGCCGAGCACGTAGGCGCCGACCGCCAGCAGGACGATGCAGACCACGGCCAGCACGGTGCGTCGCGACCGCGGTCCGGAGAACCTCGACGTCAGCCAGCCGATCAGCACGGCCGCGATCGGTACCGCGATGTAGAACGAGACCTCGACCGCGATCGTCCACGTCGGGGGGTTCAGGCCCTGCGACGTCGCGTCGACGTAGTTCTGCGCGAAGAACAGGTAGATCGGCAGCTGCTCGACCGGTCGTGCCTGGCCGTGGTCGAGCCACGCGAGCACGGCCGCGGGGATCAGGATCGCGACCCAGTAGGCCGGGAGAATTCGGGCGGCCCGCCGAATCGCGTACTTGCGAACGTCGGGATTCGACCGGCCCTCGATCATCGCCGCCACGAACGGGCGGAAGATCAGGAAGCCCGACAGCACGAAGAACATCGGCATGCCGAGCCGCAACTGGCTGATCGCGACGTCGAGCGTGCTGCGCTCCGGCGAATTCAGGTCGCCCTGGTGGAACATCCAGACGTGCAGGATCACGATCCCGAACGCGGCGGCACCGCGGAGACCGTCCAGGGCGTCGAGCCGGCGGCGGTCCGCCGAGCGCGAGAATGGGGCTACCGTCGTCGCAACCAGAGCCACAGGAACGCTCCCAGAGCACCGTTAATGGTCTTTAAACGATCCCAGGGCCCAGTGGTGCGCGGCGAACTGCGACGATGCGGTCGTGCAAGAGATCAGCATCCGCGGCGACATGATCCGGCTCGGGCAGCTGCTGAAGCTCGCGAGCGTGGTCGGCTCCGGCGGTGACGCCAAGGCGATGCTCGCCGCGGGTCTGGTGACCGTCAACGGCGACGAGGAGACCCGTCGGGGACGACAGCTCCACGACGGCGACGTGGTCGATGCGGACGGCGAGTCGCTGCGGGTTGTGGCTGCAAACTGAGGGGTTCCGTCCGACGCACCGCCTAGCGTCGGCGCATGGGAGTGTCGACGACCCCGGATCCGAGCTGGCTCGTCACCGACCTGTTCGAACGGGCGCGCACCCTTGCCGCGGCGATCGCCGCTCCGGTGGGCGATCCGACTACACGGCGGAACCTCACCACCCAGGCGCTCGACCTGCAACGTCGGTGCACCGCACTGACCGCCCAGGCCGTTCCGGTACGCCGCCGGCACCGGCCTCGCGTCGACGGCGCGCTCGGGCGCCTGAGCGACGCCGTCGACGACCTGGCCGCCGTGGTGCTGATGGGCTGCGCGGACGCCGCCCACGGACGGCGCCGGCTCGAGTGCGACGTCGAGGCGCTGGTCGGCCGGATCGGCGAACGGCACGACTACGTGGTCGGTCTGCTCCGCCGCACCGGCGCGCGACGCACGTACACCACCCCCTGACCCCGCGATCCGGGTATCCACGCCCGTGGGTGGGTAGTGGTGTCGCATGAGACAGATCGTCCCGATCGTCGCGACCGCCACCGGCACCGCCATCCTGGCGCTGGCCCCAGCGATCGCCCACGCCGACGGACCGCCCGCGGTCAAGACCGGCCTCGCCGGGAGCCTGACGCCGCAGAGCGCCTCGGTCGTCGGCACCGTCAACGCCAACGGATTGCGCACGCGCTACTTCTTCGACTACGGCACGAGCAAGAAGTACGGCGCTCGGACCGCCCGCCAGAACGCCGGCTCGGGCGCGACGCCGCGTGCCGCGACCGCCGGGGTCTCCGGTCTGAAGTCGAATACGACGTACCACTACCGGTTGGTGGCGACCAACGCCAAGGGCACGGTCCGCGGGGCAAACCGCACCTTCAAGACCCCGAAGCAGCCGCTCGGCTTCTCGGTCGCCCTCAACCCCAACCCGTTCGTCTACGGCGCGGTGACGATGGTCGTCGGCACGCTGGGCGGCACGGGCAGCGCCAACCGGGCCGTCCAGCTGCAGCAGCAGACCTGGCCCTACACGGGCGGCTGGGTGCCCAACGGCAACGCGCTGGTCACCGACAAGGCGGGCAACTTCGGCTTCCCGCTGCTCGCGCTCAACGACAACTCGCGGTTCCGCGTCGTGACCACGGGCGACAAGCCGACGGTCAGCGCGGTGCTGACCGCCGACGTCCGGCTCGACGTGTCCGCGAAGACGAGCACGCGCACGGTCAACCGCGGATCGCGGCTGCGGTTCTCGGGCATCGTCCGTCCGGCCCAGGTCGGCACCGGTGTCGGGGTCCAGCGGCTGTCCTCGAAGGGCACCTGGGTGACGGTGCGCGGTTCGGTGACCCGCAAGGACTCCGTCAATTACTCGCGCTATGCGACCCGCGCCCGGATCACGCGCTCGGGGACCTACCGGGTCTTCGTGAAGTCGGCTCAGGGCAATCTGACCGGCCACTACAGCCCGTCGATCAAGATCCGCGTTCGCAGCTAGCGACCGCCCGCTACGACCATACGGGGCGGGCGTCGTGGCGCGCCGCCGTCAGGCATGCCAGAATGAGCGGCGTCGGCGCCCGTAGCTCAGTGGATAGAGCGCCTGCCTCCGGAGCAGGAAGTCGGAAGTTCGAATCTTCCCGGGCGCGTCGTAGAGAGGAGCCCCAGTCACCGACTGGGGCTTCTTTGCTTCTGGCCTATCCCTTCGGTACGAACGGACCTGCTGCGTGAACCTGGACCTGCTCTTCGTCGGAACCGGCGGCTCGGCGCCGACCGCACGCCGGGGGCTGCCCGCCGTGCTGCTGCAGCGCGGGGGCGAGCACGTCCTGATCGACTGCGGCGAGGGCACCCAGCGCCAGTTGATGCGGTCGAGCGGCCTGGTCGAGCTCGACCTGGTGCTGATCACCCATCAGCACACCGACCACTGGCTCGGACTTCCCGGCCTGCTGAAGACGCTCGACCTGCGCGAGCGCGAGGCCCCGCTGACCGTCGCCGGCCCGGTCGGTCTGGCGGCCACCGTCGCCCTGATCTGGAAGCTCGCCGGACCCGTCCGCTACCCGGTCGAGGTCCGCGAGCTGGCGCCGTACGACCAGATCGAGCGCAACGGCTGGGCGGTCGACGCGATCCCGGTCCGGCACCGCGGCACGGCGCTCGGCTACGTGGTCGAGGAGCACAACCGTCCCGGCCGCTTCGATCCGGACCGGGCCCGGGAGCTGGGGGTCACCGACGTCCAGGACTTCGGCCGCCTGCAGCGCGGCGAGACGGTCGGCGACGTGACCCCGGACCAGGTGCTCGGCGCCACGCGGTTCGGGCGCAAGATCGTCTTCTCGGGCGACACCCAGCCGTGCGACGCGGTGCGCGAGGCGGCGTGGCGGGCCGACGTGCTCGTCCACGAGGCGACCTTCACCGCCGAGCAGGTCGAACGAGCGCAGCAGACCGGGCACAGCACCGCCGCTCAGGCGGCCGCACTCGCCAAGGACGCGGACGTCGGGTTGCTGGCGCTGACCCACCTGTCGGCCCGCCACCGTCCGTCGGACGCCGTGGCCGAGGCCCGCCGGATCTTCCCCGACACGGTGATGCCCCGGGACTTCGACATGGTCCGCGTGCCGTTCCCGGAGCGGGGGGATCCGGTCCACGCGCCGGGCGCCGGGCGACCCGCCCGCGGTGGACCGTCGGGCGGATCCGATGGTGCGACGCTCGACGACCCCGAGGCGGGCGCCGACGGCGACGACGATGCCCCGGCCGCCGCCGAACGCACTGATAACGTCTAGGGCGTTCGTTAAGCCGGTACCGAGAGACCGGCACGATCCCCACCACATGAGCTTCGAGACCACCGTCCTGGACGGTTCCGACATGGCGCGCACGCTTGCGCGCATCGCCCACGAGATCGTCGAGGGCCATCCGGATCCGTCGACCCTGGTCCTGGTGGGGATCCACACCCGCGGCGCCGTGCTCGCGCGCCGCCTGCAGGAGCGTCTGACCGCGCTGCTCGACCGTCCGGTCCCGCTCGGCGACATCGACATCGCCTTCTACCGCGACGACCTCGAGACGCGGGGGACCGCGGCCGACCCGGTGATCCACGGGACCCACCTCGACGGGATCCCGCTCGAGGGCCGATCGGTGGTCCTGGTCGACGACGTGCTGTTCAGCGGGCGGACGATCCGGGCGGCGATCGAGGCGATCTTCGACTACGGCCGTCCGGACCGCGTCCAGCTCGCGGTGCTGATCGACCGCGGTCACCGCGAACTGCCGTTCCGGGCCGATTACGTCGGCAAGAACCTGCCGACGTCGGTCGCCGAGCGGGTCAACGTCCGGGTCAGCGAGACCGACGGTCGCGACGAGGTCGCGATCGAGCGGCGCCCCGCCCCGCGCCCGGCCGCGTCACCCGACGACGACGCTCCCCGACCGAGGCCCGCCGCATGAAGCACCTGTTGTCGATCGACGACCTCGACCGCGCCGCGATCGAGCAGCTCTGCGACCGCGCGGCGAGCTTCGCCGAGGTCGCCGACCGTCCGATCAAGAAGGTCCCGGCGCTGCGCGGGCGGACGGTGCTCAACCTGTTCTACGAGTCGTCGACCCGCACCCGGTCGAGCTTCGAGCTGGCGGCCAAGCGGCTCAGCGCCGACGTCGTCAACTTCGCGGCCAGGGGCTCCTCGGTCGAGAAGGGCGAGTCGCTGCGCGACACCGTCCAGACCCTGGCCGCCCACCGTCCCCACGCGATCGTGATCCGCACGCCGTGGGCCGGCGCGTCGAAGCTGATCACCCGCTGGACCGACGCCGCGATCGTCAACGCCGGCGACGGCCAGAACGAGCACCCGACCCAGGCGCTGCTCGACGTCTACACGCTGCGGGACCGGCTCGGCAGCCTCGACGGGCTGAACGTCTGGATCGTCGGCGACGTCCGCCACAGCCGCGTGGCGCGCTCGCTGGTGCTGGCGCTGCAGACGATGGGGGCGACCGTCACGCTTGCCGGCCCGCCGACCCTGGTCCCGCAGGAGCTCGCCGTGCTCGGCTGCCAGGTCCGGTACACGCTGGACGGCCTGGCCGACGCCGACGTGGTCTACACCCTGCGGATGCAGCACGAGCGGATGCAGCAGGCCTACGTGCCGTCGCTCCGCGAGTACGCCGCGAACTACCAGATCGACGCCCGCCGACTCGGTCGGCACCAGTTGCTGATGCACCCGGGACCGGTCAACCGCGGCGTCGAGCTGGCCGGCGACGTCGTCGACGGTCCGCAGTCGCTGATCCTCGACCAGGTGCGGGCCGGCGTCCTGGTGCGGATGGCCGTGCTGTACGAGGTCTTGGCCTCGCGTGGCGGCCCGACCGTGGCGCCCGACCCGCCCGCCGAATCCTCTTCCGGTCCGTCGCCCTCGGGTCGCTCGGACTCCTTCGCCCCGACCTCGGAGCTGCACTCCGCATGACCCTCGACCTGCTCGTCCGCGCTCCCGCGCCCGACGCCGAACTGCTCGTGCACCACGTGCACGTGCTCGATCCCCGCACGGGCATCGACGCGCCCCACGACGTGCGCGTCCGAGGCGGCGTGATCGCGGAGATCGGGGCCCCGGGGTCGCTGACGGCCGACGAGGGCGTCGAGACGATCGACGGCGCCGGCCTGCACCTGTTCCCGGGCTTCGTCGACCCGCACGTCCACCTGCGCACGCCCGGTCAGGAGCACAAGGAGGACCTGGAGTCCGGCACCCGCGCCGCGGCCGCGGGCGGCTACTGCGCCGTCGTCGCGATGCCGAACACCAGCCCGGTGGTCGACTCCAGCTCGCTGCTCGGCTCGCTGCGCGACCTGGCGTCGCGGATGGCCCGGATCCCGGTCGGCTTCACCGCCGCGATCACGGTCGGCTTCGGCGGCAAGGAACTGACCGAGATGGCCGACCTGCGCAAGGCCGGCGCGGTCGCGTTCACCGACGACGGCCTGCCGGTCACCGACGCCGGCGTGCTGCGCAAGGCGATCCAGTACCAGCGGCTCTGCGGCGGCGTGATCGCCCTGCACGAAGAGGATCCGTCGCTCTCGGGTACGGGCGCGATGCGCGAGGGCAGCGTCTCGGCCCGGCTCGGGATCGCCGGCATCCCGTGGCTGTCGGAGTCGACGATGGTCGCCCGCGACGCGGCGATCGGCGGCTACGAGGGCGGGCGCCTGCACTTCCAACACCTCTCCTGCGTTGCCT
>JBAZOW010000078.1:0-12920 GCA_041648495.1 Patulibacter sp. | reverse complement strand
CAATAGGTTTCTCCTGAAGTGAGAGGACTCCCAATCTCTGTCCAGGTATATGCTCCACTTACCGATTGAGAGGGAGTCCAGACATTGAGTGTTGTTGCAGTCATGCCGTACTGAAACCATGCTGTTGCTTCAGTTCCCATTGTCGCTGTGAACGTGACGTTGTTGTTGCTGATGGCGGTTACTACTGTATTTGTCGGTACCGCTACTGTTATGCCAGGGATCAGTATGAGAAGAATGAGGATGATGATGGGGATTATGAGTTTCATCGCGGACCCCACTGGTCATAGGGTTCGAATTCAGGATAATAATCCGATTCGTCTGCGGTTGCCTGAACGATTTTATAGGTCATTATGATTGCAAGGATGAGGATGAAGAAGTATGAGAACGGCTGGATCCAGAATGTCTGGCCGACATATGACTGGACCGGTGCCGGGATTGGAATTGTGAGTATTACTTTATCCCATGAACTCCAGAAAACTGCAGCAATAACGGTCATGACAGAAAATATTGCCATGAAAATTATCCAGGTCGTCCCCATCATCAGCATTTTTCTCCATGATGCCATAGTTACGTCACCTGATCCTGTTCATTCTGGCTTTGTGCCATGTGGTTCCAGCTGATAGCAAAGACGAAGAAGAAGATTCCTGCTACAAAAATATATTTGAGCCATGTCAGCGTGTTGATACCATCCATCGGGAAATTGGGGAGGGTGTTTACAAAGACCGGGATTTTATCGAAGAAGACGTATCCTACCGATGCTGCCATAACCGGGAACACAATCAGATTGATTAACAGACCTAATAATCGCCCTGCCATTTTTACACTCCCAAATTATCCAACGGTGGGGGTTTGAAGAAGATCAGGAATATGAACCATGCATCGAGAAGCAGGATAACTATCCTGAAAATCCAGACGAATGCCATAGCTATCGGACTTAATGTGATCCATGGGAAAGCTGCGAATAGTATCGTATCATATCCGCAGATGCCTTGTATGACGGTAAGGATCATCTGGCCTGACTGGACTGCAAGTGCTGCAAGTCCTGTTGCCGTTGAGATCAACCCACCCATGAACCCGCCAAGGTTGGAGTTGTTCGTTACCTGTTTTTGGACATCGACGTTATTGTATTGATATTCAGACGGAGTTACTGCACTGTTCGTAGCCCAAAGGCCGGTCATATTTACAAAGCCGATCACGGTCTGTAACAGGATAAAGAAATACAGCGCGTTAATGAGTGTGAGCCCGGTTCCTCCGGTACCGTATCTCTCCCGATTTGCCTCTTTCAGGTAAATCGCACCGCCCATTACCCCTGCTAGGATGATCAGCTGGAGTGGCGTCCACCAGTTAACACTGTTTGATTCTTTGATGTACAGATTCATCCAGCCAAACCACCAGAAAATCGCGGCAAAGCCATTAATGCAGAAGATAGAGAATCTTGTGCTTCTCAGACTGGCATATCCCCCGATAAAGAACAGCAGACCTAACGAGATGCTATTGTAGAATAGAAATGCCCATGAGGGAGGCATAATATTTTCTAACCCTAATGGAAAACGGAAACCATAGGGTGTGGTAAAGGTCAGACCGTTTGAGAATGAAACGTTTGTATCCCCTGCAAGTGCCGGGGCTATTACCAGTACGAAAAGAAGGATTATAAGCAGGATGGTCCTGCTGATGCGCATAGAGAATCTGACTGCTGGATTCTTTATAACGCTATGCCGAAATAATCAGATTGTTGTGCAGCCCCATTTCCATTGCTGGTATGGGATAATCGGGACTGTCATACTGAATGTCTGCATACTACTTCCATATGCCCACGTCCTGTTTTCCCACCAGATAGTTCCGTTATCAACACATTTCCACCAACAATTTGCTCCGCTTGTCTTTCCTGTGGCATCATAGACGTAGTCTATCATCGTGCCGTAGCTTGAATTAGGTTCGACAAGGGATGTGTTGAAAACGGATTGTCCGTTGTAGATATTCGAAGATGATAATGCCTGACTGAATATATTGGGACTTGTTGAGTTGTATGTGCGAATCTGGTAATACGAATCCTGTGGCATAATAGTGATAGTTTGTAGTGTCCCTGATGTGTCTGTGACTGTAACCTCATATTCGATGCTTGAGAGCATCAGGACGACTGCATATCCCAACGAGTCGGTATTCCCACTGTATTGAGTTGAACTGTTTAACATCTGGAGTGCTGTTTCCCTTGGTACTCCGAATGCATTCTCCAAAGATGTGAGTGCTCCAGATAATCCTCCTGGTAATGTGCTTTGAATTGCATATGCCGTTATTGGAGTGTTTGCTATAGGATTCGAGTTTGAATCGACAACCTGGAATGCTACCTGATGAGGGCTATAAAACGTTGTCTGGGTATTCTGGTTATAACTGACGACGATATAATTAGTTTTTATCTCAGTACTAGATCCGAGTGTATTATTGACTGTAAGTTTCACCGTATATGTTCCAAGAGATGAATAAACATGGCTGGTACTACCGACGATACTGGAATATGGTGCTAATGATGATCCTTCGTCACCAAATGACCAATTATAGGTCTTTCCGGATGATGGTGTTCCAAAAGCAGAGAGATCGGTGAATGAAACGCTAACCCCTACAGAGCCGGAAGTGGGATTGCCTGAGAAATCCGCTTTTACGTATGTTGAGTTATAAACCGGAGTGATATAATCCAATCTTGTTGTTGTGTTAGTTACTGAGAGATTAT
This sequence comes from Patulibacter sp., assembly GCA_041648495.1. Taxonomy (GTDB): domain Bacteria; phylum Actinomycetota; class Thermoleophilia; order Solirubrobacterales; family Solirubrobacteraceae; genus Patulibacter. The sequence continues at coordinate 10,195 of JBAZOW010000078.1, read as the reverse complement.
CGCTCCTATACGCAGTAAGTGTCACGTCCATTAGGCCAACCGATTCGTATGTATGGATTGCGGTATTATTATGCGACAAAAATGTTGTTCCATCCCCGAAATCCCATAGATATCTATCAGCAGATCCCGGGACTTCTGGAGTGAATAATACCGGTTGTTCAAAGGCTATTGGTGCGGTATTGTTGGCTATGAAATCAGAATACGTTTTATACCACACACCGATGTAATTTGCAACCGTTTTTGTATCTGTGGTGTCGGGACTTGTAACGGTAAGAGAGACGGTCTTATTCCCTTGCAGATAATAAACGTTTGTTGGATTTTGCAACGTTGATGTGTTTCCATCTCCAAAATTCCATAACCGTGATATAACATCTCCAGTGCTTGTGTCTGTAAATGATACAGTCATAGGTGAGAAATCGTATGTAGGAGTGCCAGTAAAATCTGCAACGAGTGTTTGATTAACCAACACATCGTGTTGAACGGTGGATATAGGAGAACCGAGGCTTATGTTTTGTACAGATAGTGTTATGTTGTATATACCTGGGGTTGTAAATATCTGGGTTAAAGTTTGATATACGTTATCGGAAACCGATTCGTTATACCACGATCTTGTGGTCCATGCAGTATTATTCACCGACCAGTTTCGTACATCTGGCAAATATATAGATGTGTCAGTAAACAACACCGATAACGGCGCCTGTCCACTGATTTTATTTTGAGAGAATGAGGCTATAGGAATGGCAGTGTATTTACTTACATTCACATGCGTTATCTGAGTACTTATGTTTGAACCCGCAACATTTGTTGTGGTTAGATTTATGGACCAATTTCCTACAGGAAAATTAAATGCTTGATTTTGCGAAGTTCCTATTGGTATCCAAGTATCATTTCCCGTAACATTCTTTGCTCCATATTTCCACGATATCGGGGTATTTGTTGTTGTATCGGTTAGCATAACAGATAGCGGTGCCGTACCTATCGTGGCATCTGTTGTGAACGACGCTACAGGGAGTATTGGGGTGAGATATTTAACAATAACTATGCCTGCTGCGCCATTACCTCCAGCTCCCCCTCCGGTAGCACCACAACCCCCGCCTCCACCACTACCCGTATTTGCAACACCGTTTCCTGCGGCGGTTGTTGATACCGATCCCTTACCACCTATTCCAGCAAACCCAAGACCGGCGCCATACAATGGATCACCCACGTTATTCCCACCAGCGCCACCACCCTCCGCATATGGTGTTGATACCCCGGTGATGCTACTATACGTTGCATTACCCCCATCACCGGCATGGTAGTAAGACCCCGCATATCCTGCGTGTGACGAACCCCCGCCACCACCCCCAGGATATAATGGATCATCTATTGCTGTGGAACCACCTGCATACCCTTGGCCAGAAATACCATTAGCCCCGGCACCAGAAAATATGGTTCTTTCCCCACCACCACCACTACCCCCTGTTGATGGATTTATACCCTGGACTGCTCCCGATCCGCCGCCATAAGCAGTAAGGGTTGATAATACAGAATTGCCACCCCGCGTTCCGTTTGTTGTTGAAGATCCTGTACCTCCGATACCAACAGTGATAGTTACCGATCCCGATAATGAACTGGAAGTACCTGATAATAATCCGCCTGCGCCGCCACCGCCCGCTCCGGTATCAAATGAATTACGACCGCCGGCACCACCTCCAGCAACAATAAGATATTCAACACTTGTAACCCCATATGGGACCGACCACGATGTTGTTCCAGCAGTTCCATTCCACACTTCTATCGTATATGAGCCACTTGTCCAAGAATAGTGATCTAATGCAAATACTGGAATGATAGAAAATCCTATAAATAGAACGAGAATAAGAAGAGAGATTATAATCGATTTCTGCATGATGGTTTATTTTTAAAAGGATTATATTATTTTATGGCGAAACCGCGGAAATCTCCCATGATTCCCGTGAGGGTGCCGATGATTTCGATCATGAGATTATCCTTTCGCTCTCGGACATGTGACGCCCCCCCCATCGAGACACTGACCGGCATGTTGTACCGGTACCACGATCAGATCTTCACGTTCCATTATCCGGACGGTTCCACAACTTACCAGGATGCGATCGATATGATATCCTCTTTCGCGTTCTTGTTTGTGCCAATAGTAATCCAGGCGCTGACCATCACCCTTTGATTCGATCGCTATGGAGTGCAGAGTTAATTCTTTGACCGGGTCAATGAGAAGGATCCGTGTCATAGGTCAGGCACCCTCTCAACGGTTCGGGGGTATGGATTTCTCCAGGCATCTTTCCAGAATGCCCTCATGCGGTCTGCATGCTCATTTTTACGTAACCATACGGGATTCATTAAGAGGAAAATTAAAAATATCCTGAAGATACATCGGAGTGAAAAAATACTGATTTTAAGGAATATGCTGTCACATGATGATGGCTCATGTCTCCAGTATAGCCGGCACCTGAAGACAATCGCCATGAGCCTAGTGAGCCAGGATAATTTTCCTAAGCGTGGGCAATGCCATGCGGGAGAGTGACGGCGGGAACAGGTTGAACAGGAGATCATGGCTGCTCCTTTAATTCTTTCAGGTATCGCATGCACCGGATCAGGAATATCCATTCTCGAATGACTGCGATGATCATGAGCGGTCACCCGGGCTTTCGTTGAATGAATGTTCAGCGAAATCCTGCAGCACAAAACGAACTGCCTGTTTTATTGAAGGATGATTTTTTAGATCTCTCAGATCTTCTTTTTTGGCGATCGCTATAAGAATCCGATAATCCGATCGATAAATACTGACGGTAATTTTTTCGGGATCTCTCATCAGTCCTCACCATCCAGTTCTTTCTTTTTCTTCTCCCATGCCTCCTCAGCTGCTTTCCTTAATTCCTGCGCTGACCTGGGAGGCCGAATACTTTTTTTGTCACACATCTCATTCACCACCGGTATGCAAGCGGAGAAAATCCCGGGCTTCGTGGATCTTTTCGAAGTAATCTGATTCCCTCATATAGCCGGTAACTGCCTCCGGTTTTTCCTTCATACACTTTTCACAAAGGAAAATCAGAGAGAGTTTTTCTCCATGACATCCCATTCCGATCCCGGATGAAGTCCATGAAACGAGCTTCAATCCTTTTTTCCTTTTCCCGCATCGATGGCAGGACGTTTCGAGTTTGCCGAAGTAAGGACTTTCCGGATTGTTGATCGCTCGTGTGATCAGGGTTGTGAGCTTCATCATTCACCATCCGCACTGCAAGCCGGAACAACCTGCCGGCGCTTCCGGTATCGCTTAACCGGGCAGGCCTCGCCCGGAGATCCGCTCATGCCAGCTGCACGCTCCCGCCCTGCATCGCTCCACTGGCCGCCCTCATCATAGGCGCGATCGTAGTTGCGGATGGTCATGCGAGGCTCCCGGCGATCGTCGCTGCCATCTCCCGCATATATTCAGCGGATAGGGCCTCGGCCATTTTCGGACAAACTGCATTGCCGATCTGCTTGACGACTTCGCCACGATTACCGGTGAAAATGTATTCACTAGGAAAACTCTGCGCTGCCGCCAGTTCGTGCGGTTTCAACATCCTGAAACCGATGCGAACGCTTTCAGGAGTGATTAGGGCAAACCGATCCCGGGTCGTGATTACCGGCACCGGCTTTGATATCGGATGGCATACTCCAGTCCCGTAGTACTCCATGATAAGGGGTTCAACGAGACCGATCGCGCCTTTCGTTGCCACCGTTGACAACGGGCCAGTTGTCGGCCTCACTTCACCGCATGAGTGCTGAGGGATAAACAGCGGCTCAATAAGGCAGGCTTCTTCCTTTGTTACTACCGTTGCGAGAGGCTCATCGATGCTTCGCATCCGGCCCTTGCTCGATGTCTGTCCTATGTGCATTATGAGTGGTTGCACGAGGCCGTACCGGTTCGACGTGTCTAAAACGGGGATGGGCTCGTCTATTGAGTGAATCCTGTTTTCACCGCCATTATACCGCACCAGGAAGGGAGTGGCATAATCTCCCCAGTACTTCTCGATCCCACGGAAGATCCGCTTCATGGTGTTTGCGGCCAGTGGTTTCGATCTCTCATCGAGAAGTTGCGTTGGTAATGACCAGTCGATGATACTGCTTGCAGGTACCCATGAGGGTAAATTCCCGGTGAGGGTCCGTTTGGGATCGGCTCTGATGTTTGTCGCTTCCGGCCAAAGTATAGATTTTCCGGATCCCGTCCTTACGGCCTGTATGAAAAGCCGGCGGCGAGTGGTTGGAGCACCATAATCAGCGGCATTGAGGACTTGCCAATCTACTGCATAGCCCAATGCCCTGACCATGGCGATATAGGCTGCAAAGGTCTCGCCCTTCTTTTCGGATATCGGGCGATTCTTCTCATTGAGCGGGCCCCATGACATGAACTCCGGGACGTTTTCGATGATGAGCCGATCAACCGTCAACTTATCCAGCCAGTCTAGGATTGTGAAGGCAGTGCACCGGCTCTGGTCGCTCATGGGTTTTCCGCCCCGGGCAATGGAGAAATGGACGCATTCGACACTCGCCCAGAGCAGTGCAACATTTCGACCCGGTACAAGGCTGGGAGGATTGATATCCGCCACGTCCCGGCAGATGTGTTCCGCGGATGGGAAGTTGGCCCGGTGTGTTTCGATAGCTCGCTGCCAGTGATTGATTGCGAACATCTCGATGTTGACACCGGCTTTTTGCGCGGACTGTTTGATTCCTTCGCTCTCGCCACCGGCTCCGCAGAACATATCGATGACAACCGGTTTATCCTCACAGTTTTCCTGGATCGACTCCGGAAATAATCCCCGCTGACCTCGTTTTATGATCATGCGGTGACCTCATCAAGCGTGATCTGCCCTTTTAGGATGCATGGCGATTTCTGAATCTCCAGCTCCTCGGGACCTTCGCAGAGATTGAACTCCATCACAGGTATTCCCGGCTTGTCATTTTCCAGTTCGAGATTCTTTTTCACCATCTGACAGTAATCGGGGTTGAGATCAATACCGATCCCGCTGCGGCTCATCCGTCGTCCTACAATGAGCACGGTACCGCGACCACAGAAGGGATCCATTACCGTACAGGGAATAGGATCGCCAGCGTTGCAGTCACAGGTTGGAGCCCACCCGAGCGTCTCGCAGATACCGGCCTCCTCGGGGCCATAATCGGCGATTTCTCCCTCACTGGCTTCATACTGGACGCCAAGCCCACTCTTATCGCTGATAATGCCCTTCTTGCCGTCACGGACACGGATGTTCATGGTCGAAGCAATGCGGTGAACCCTGCGGAAGTAAGGTGCCCCGCACCGGGGACAGCATCCGGCCTCGCTGGAGCCTGCCTTGATCGCTTCCTCAACTAGACGATCCGGGAAGCTGGCGAAGTGCTTTTCCTTCCGCTGTGTTGTGGGGATCTTCCACACGTCGCGTTTATTCGCCGTTGGGGTGTGACCTCTTCCACTCTTGTTCAGGTCGGCGTAAGTGGCCTTCCCGATCTCTTCCTGCTTATGTAGTGATCGGACTTTCCTAAACTGCGACTCTTCACGATCGTACTTAGTGTTGTCATTGCATCGCTGCCTTAGGATCCCCTCGGGACGTTTATCCTTTGCATAGCTGGAACTCGCTGGCTCCCGAATCGCCTCGGCATCGTAGAAGTATTTCCAGCCTATCCAGCGATTGCGTCGGGACCAGAGTTTGCTCTTTTTACCCGTTTCTTCATCCACATACGTAAGATTCTTCCAGTTCTCGGGAGGCTCCCCTTCTTCGCTTGTCTGGTTGTTCACAAAATAATAATCCGGCGCCGGTTTTTTCCGTGTACCCTCAAATGTCGGGTGCGTCCAAAATTGCACTTTCCCTGATTTTGCGAATAGGAAAAGGAACTCATGCGCCCTGGTGGGTCGGGTCTTATTACTCTCCGGCATCGGGTTCGGCTTGTGCCACACGATATCTGTGCGAAGATACCATCCCGCATCACGAAGGGCGAAGGCCAGCAGCCAAGGGATACCCATGAGGTCCCCGGCTTTCCATCCCTTCGGTACGTGGACGTTCTCATCATGGAATCCCTGCCGATCTTCCTGGCAGCCAAGACCGGTATGCCCGCTCGGACCTTTCCCGGATCCCGCATAAGAATCGCCCATATTGAGCCAGAACGTGCCATCGTCGCGGAGAACTCGCCAGCACTCGCGGAATACCTCAACAAGGATCTCGATAAACTCCTTGGGGGTTTTCTCCAGACCGATCTGGCCTTTAATCTTGTAGTTCCGCAGCCACAGGTATGGCGGACTTGTCATAATGAACTGCACGGATTTATCCGGCAGCTTCCGAAGTGCAGCAAGGACGGTCGAATTTATCACCGTGATTATAACAGTTCCGGTCATGCAAGTGCACCCCCGGGATCTCCCCTCGACCATCCTAAAGCATCGAGATATCCGGCCTTACCTTTTTCCCGGGCCGTATGCAGGGTTCGCAGCCATACCGGTACTTCATCGTTTCGAGTGGTCCCGATGAATTCATAGGTTGATTCGATCTTCTCTGTCTTGTCCGGAAGCTCGCGGTCCGTTTCCAATACTCGAGAGTTTGTGAAGAATCGTTTATTGATTGCGAAATACATTCCATAGCCGGAGCGGGTCTTCACTCCCTTTCCCAGATACTTTCCGAGATAATCTACCGGCTGCCGATTCCTGGCATCTTTTGGCTGCTCTTTCAGCCAGACCCATGTATTGCCCTGTTTCTGAATTCCGTATACGTGGATTCGTTCTCCCTGTCCGGTCTTCATCCAGTCGAGAGCGATATCCTCCCAGTACGCAAGATATGATTTTCCGAAAATGGCAACGTGGGAATGAAGCAGGCCATTTTTTTGAAATTCGTAAACCTGCAGGTACCGGGGCCTGAAGCTTGCCGATTCTGTTACCTCTGCGATCTCGTCTTCAGTAAGTTCTATCCGGTCCGGTTCAGTCTTCAGTATCTCTTCGAGTTTCAGATCGCAGAGATATTTTTTCGACATTGGCAGGAGTGCTTCGGTTCTCTCTGCTTTTGTAAGAGCGATCTTCATCAGATGCCCTTTCCCTTTGCATCTGGGACACGTCCGGATCTTTGTTGCCTTGGTGACTCCCTTCACCTTACCGGTCCCTTCACAATGCCAGCATCGTTCCTGTTTGAGAGTGATGGATCGTATCTTCTCGATCTCCATTCTCTTCAGGTCCAGCAGCTCATCGCGCCGGATCGCCCGGTTCCGTTTTGTCAGCTTAGACATGAATGCATTCCAAGCCGGGCCGAAATGCCGATCTACATGCCTCAACGATTGCCGGTGAAAGTGTTTTGGAACTTCCGAAGGGGGATAAGATGTGAGGGTAAGGAGAACACCGGTATTATAACAATCGCCGGCTTTATTCCATACCCGGTGATATCGGGCAATAGTCCCATCCTTCCGGGTTTCATCGGTGAAGCGGGTTTGATAATCAATAAATTTGATTTCCCCGCTTTCTTTATTCTGGAGAGTTATTTGTAAACCCTCGATCGTTTCCATATACTTTTCAAAACTTACCTGGACCGGTGCGAGTCCCTTTATCATTTCGTCATTGAGCACCTTCTGATCACGGCGTTTAAACATCGAATGTCTGCGGATGCCTTGCAATCTGAAGATCGCATCCATCCGATCCGTGCGGGTCCGAACGGAAACATAGTACGGGCAGGGCCTCCGCTTCTTTTGTATTTTTAGCTTTGCAAAATTTATGCCGGCATTTTCCCGGACTTCCTGCATTTCTCGACGGCCCTTTGCGCCCCGCAAAAACTGGTTTGAATTTTGCACCCGGCTTATCAAGGCAAATAGGTTTTCTGTTGGCACGACGGTAAACGCGGTTTCCTTAATTTTTACAGTGGAAATGGCCTCTTTGGTCTCCGTCGGGAGCGTTCCACAAGAAACGATAGGGGGGGCGGGTTTTGATAAATTGAAAGCATTGATCGGACTTTTCTGATTATCCATTTGAGACAGTCTTGATGCAAAGGCATTGTGAACGGTTTCACATTGCTCCTTTTCTTGAAGATCAAAGGTCTTTTGAGTGCTGATGTATTCCCGCTTCTCCAATCGCACATAACCCGCCTTTGCCAAGGCTTTACAGTGCCGATACACCTGCCAATAGATCGGACTGTCCGGTATCTTTGCATCTGGCTGGAACTTCCGGACCATGTCAACGAGTTTTACCGAACCCGAATTAATGAGCGGATGCATCCAGTAGGTGCATTTGTTCACTCTGTCATTTATGAAAAGTAATTTTATATCCCTCAGGGGATACTGTACAGTAGCCGGCGACGACATTCCTTCTTTCCCTCCGTGACCCTGGTAAGCTACTGAGAGGAGACGGAAACGTCCCGGTGTTGTTCTTTATTCAATACGATTGCATAGACTTCGACCGGATCGGGTCCGAAGATACTAACCGTGCCTGTGGTTATCGGAGTTATCGATTTCTTGGTAAAACCATTCCAAGGGAAGACGATTGTATTTTCATCAGTGTGGCGTGATGGGTATCCCCAAATGATTATGACTCCTGAAAATTCCTTATCTTCAAGCCTTTTTTTATAATAGGGTTTTACTTCCCGGTACTCTTCGATTTTTTCTCCAGATTTTATCTGGTCAAAATATATTTTTTTGACATGTAGAACGAGATCATGAAGCTCTTTTTTTATCCTTCCCGTTCCACCGCACTCAGGGCATTGAACCTTTGCACCACATGAATGATGTTCAAATTCACGGTGTTTTGCTGTGGTTGTTCCGGTCCCATCGCAGCGTATGCACTTCGTGGAATTATCGTTCTGTGACATCAGGATTCACACTCCTTGATAAAGTCATCAATTGTTGACCTGACCCATTCAGTTTTCACGAATATTCCAAACTCTTTCAAAACTGCTATTCGTCCTCTCTTCCAAAGTGATGTTGATAGGGCCGATAAATTCCCGCGAGCTCTCACTTTCTCACAGATTTCCTCTGCAATTTTTGAGACTCCGTTTTTCTCTAACCGGAGCAATTCGTGTTCCTTGATCATGAATTCAGTGAGTGCTTCTGGTATTGACCTCAACGATGAATGGCACATCAAACCACATCGAATCGAGACATCCCGGACCGCTTGTGATTCGAACTCCTCGCAATCTCCACGGTCAGCGCATGTCGAACATCCTTTCGTAGAATCATTGTTCTGCATCAGGACACCGCCGAAAGGGATTGCTGTTGTGCTGTTGCGATCCTCCATTTCTCGATCCGGTCTAGATTGTTATGCCGCATCGGAGTAGATCCATCACATGAATCTGCACCAACGGAAGCCGAGAGAGTATAGATTTTCCCTGTCCCTGCCTTCCCGATATGAGCTAGGAGACCGTGATTGTGAGCCATAACAACGTATTTTCGGATCTCACTCGGACGTGTGAACGCTGCGAGAGAGATAAACAGGCCGTTGATCTGATCGAAGTATGGAGATAGATCCCGTTCGGATATTTTAGGATTCACCACGAAATACCGGTTTATTCCCTTCGGGATAATATCGATATTTTCAACCGAGAAATTGAAAGAATCCATTCCGCCCCGGACTATATCGGGAACGACTGCGAAGTATGGAGATCCGCGTTGTGTGGTTTTCGTTATGAACTGCCGATATAAATCGACGTTCATTATTTCTCCCTTAAGGTGAGCCGGGTAAGCTCCATCATCAACGATAAAGTCCGTGACCTGGGGTAATGCTGATCGATGAGGGCTATACAACATTCCTATCCTATGCCTGATGCAGTATTCCCGGCGGATCGCATGACCATGATCCGGAACATAGATCCGCAGCATCACGCATCTCCGCAGGATGCTTTTGCTTTTTTACTATACTTTTCAAAGGGACATCCGAAACAACAAAGATTACCGGCTGGAAATCCTGTTACCATCACGCTATCCCTATGCGCCGAGATCCTTTTTGGATCGTTACATTTCCATTCATGAGGGCAGGGTAATGATTGGGATATCGTAACTTGCCCTGAAACTTGCGGGAAATGGTTATTCTCCGACATTATGGCCCCTCCATAATTTTTTCAATCTCTACTCGGGTTTTATATTCAAAATTGATGTAGAGCCCCGCGAAGATTGCGACCTTGATTTCTCTCCAGTACTTTTTGAGGGACGCACCGTCGAGGGACGCACCGTCGAGGGACGCACCGTC